>JBEKZX010000024.1:0-21525 GCA_049509455.1 Conexivisphaerales archaeon | reverse complement strand
ACGCCGTCAGGGGAGTCAGCGCGTACACAGACTACTCGCTCTGGTGGCTGGCCGGGGCATGGGTCCTCGTGGGGCTCTACTACTTCTTCAGGAGCCGTTACTCGTCCTCCCTGCTCGCCTCAACGCGCGCTCCTCGTCTCAAGAAGGCCTCCCTGGCCGTAGTGCTGCTTCTCTCCATCGCCCTGGTGGCGCAGCCCTTCGTCCCTCTCATCGCTTCGACCGCCCTCCAGGACATCTCCGCCGTGAGACAGGACAAGGGATACGGCTGGAACGGCGGCCTCCAGGCCCCCTTCGAGTACATCTCCCAGAACCGGGCCCAGTTCGGCGGCAGCGCCTTCCTCACCCTATTCGCCAACGGCATAGAGTACTACGCCGGGGTCCCCTCCATTGACCTGTCGCAGAAGTATGAATACATCTCCCTGGAGCCCTACTTCGGCGACGCGGGAGCCCTCCGCTCCTTCCTGCTGTCACATGGCATCAGCTACGCCCTGTTCCCCAGCACGTCGAACCCGTTCGCAGGCTTCGGGGGGGCGGCCGCCTCGTGGGAGAGGACCACCGCGGTGGGGGCCCTTCTGAACGAATCCACCCTCATGGAAAACTGGGGGAACTGGGAGCTATACAACCTGACCGCGCCCTGACGACATTGCCCTCCGTCAAGGACAGGTCCGTCAGAAGAGCGATTCAGTGACCGGACGGCCAATCGAAGGGCGGCTGCTCCCTAGGGCCTCTCTCTTTCGAAGATGTCGTAGTATTTCATGACGATCCCGAACACGTACGAGACGGGCCCCACTTCCCTGGAGTAGCCGTCGAGCGCGATCATGTCCTGCCTCCTCACGGCCCCGGTGAAGGCCATAAGGGGGATCACAAGGAGGAGGAAGGCGACCCCTCCCAGCAAGGTGACGGCTATCGGATGGAGGGGGAGGAGGGACACCGGGTAAACAAGCGCCGCCACCACCCCCGAAACCACGTAGATCCTCCATATCCGAGACAGCCTGACGTTCGTCCCAAGGCGCCGGCTGACCATCCTCCACGCCACGGCCACCGACGTCGCGCTCCCTATGAAGGCGGCCACGATCGCCCCGTAGACGCCTAGGAACGGGATGAGCGCCGAGGCCGCAAGCAGGGATGTGACGGAGCCGGCCAGGCTCGCCGCGAGGTACTTCCTCGTCTCGCCCACGCTGCTGAGGAGGGCCCCCTGCGACAGGCTCCCCAGCCCGACGAAGAAGTACTGGGTCGCCGTCAGCGCCAGGTAGACCCCTGCGAACCCGTAGGCCCTCCCGTAGATGGCCGAGGTGAGGGGGACGGAGAGCGCCATCATCACCGCCGCGACGGGGACTACGAACATCGTGGAGTACCTTACCGCGCTGTCGTACGTCTCCGCCAGCCCCCTTTCGTCCCTCGCGAGGCGGCTGAAGAGGGGGAAGAGCGCCGTCACGATGGGGTAGGTGAAGAGGACGATGATGGTCGAAATGTTCCCCGCAGCCCCGTAGCCCCCTATCTGGGCGTTCCCCGCGTACCTGGCCATGAGCGTCACCAGGTACGGCGACACCAAGCCGGCGGCGAGGGCGGCGACGTATAGGGGGAGGGAGTACCTCAGCGCCTCCTTCAGGTCCCTTAACCACTCGCTAGGGAGGAAGCTCTCCCTCAGCCTGACTATGAAGGCGAAGCCGGCCAGCCCCGCCGCGAGGAAGCTCAGCGTGAAGCCCGCCACCGCCCCGAAGATGGCGAACCCCGCCAGGATGAGCGCCACCGTGACCACCGCCTTCACCCCGGCCTGGATCACCTGCAGGACGGCCGACCCCTTCATCCGATTCAACCCTTCAAGGCCCGACTGGGTGACTGAGAGGAGCACCTGGCCGACGGCGGCGACGGCCGCAAGGGGCACCAAAGAAGCGACTTGGGGCCTGTCGAGGATGGAGGACGCGATGAATCCGGAGAGGGGGACGACGACCGCCACCGCCGCCAGGGCCATGAGGGCCTCGGCGAGCGCCATCGAGTAGATGAAGGAGACGGCCCTCCCCTCGTTCCCCTCGGACATGTACTTGGCGGGGAACCTGGTGGAGGCGGTCGGTATCCCCAGCTGTATGAAGGTCTGCATGTAGGAGGGGGTGACCACGGCGATGGCGTAGAGGCCGTAGCCCGCGGGGCCCAGGAGCCTGCCGATGAAGATCGCCGCCACTGCGAGCAGGACGGAGGCGGCTACGTTCCCGAGGAAGAGGTGGTACATCCCCTTCGCCGTGGAGCTGGGCTCCGGGGGTTGGCCGGCCATGACCTTGGTTTTCGTGCTATCGTTACTTAAGCGGTACGCCGTCCGCCGAAGACGAGAGCTGAGGTAGACAATCCATGTTTCGGACTGCCTGACGTTCATCCCCACCCTCCGGCCTACCATTCCACAGCTACCGACGTCGCTACCCCTTGTGAGGTGGCCGTGAACCGGGTGATGTTAGCCGTTTAGATGCTGGTCGACGGCCGAATAGCCCGCCAGAACGCTTGGGGCCGTGTCGCGCGTCAGACGATCCAGCGGCACCTGACGGCCAGATAGATTCTTCCCTCTGTCAACAGCCTGATTTGAACCTGTGCCGTGCTGGCCCAGGGCTGTTGGGGGCCCATGTTTATTTGGCGTTTCTATTCGGCCTATTAGGCTATTCGGCGACCCCTTTCCGGCTAGATGGCCCTCTTTCCGGCAAGACGGCTCCCTTTTCGGCCTAGAGCACCTTATCTAAGACCTGTCCGTATTCTTGACCGTAGCGACAATGCCCAAGAAGGTTGAGGATTGGCAGGAGGACCAGGTCATCGAGCTCTACCTGAAAGGATACACGGAGAAGATGATCGAGGGAGAGGCCGACGTAGGACACACCAAGCAGCGCGAAGTCGTACGGAAGTTCATTAGAGAATCAGAGAAGCTGGGCATCGATGAGACCGCGCAGCTTCACGGCGTCAGGGCCATCATCGAAGACGTGCACAGGCTTTCGGGTCAGCTGAGGACCCACAAGCTCACCATAGAGGATGCGGCGCAGGGCCTGGTGGTCTCGAAAAGGCTTGGTCAGGTGGGCTTGTCCGATGACCGGGCGTTGGACTTCATAGACGAAGTCATGGACCGTGTTAAGCGGGAGGCCTTCAGCGTGTCGGAAGTCGTCGCGTATACGAAGGAGATGGACGACGTGGAGACTGAGACGGGCCTCAGCGCTCACGGCGTCGTCGAGGACCTGAAGGAGAAGGCCGAAAGGAGGGAGAAGATGCTGGCGGAGGTCGACTCTCTGACCAAGGAGACGAAGCAGCTCGAAGTGAAGAAGAAGGAGGTCCTCAAGGAGTACGAGTCGAAGAAGGAGGAGCTCCTCAAAGAGAACGAGTCAAGGAGGAAGGAGCTCCTCAGGGCGTACGAGTCGACGGAAGAGGACTTGAAGCTCAGCCGGGATCTGCACAAGCGGCTCAGGGAGGTGGGTGGAGACCCCGCCGACCTGGAGAGACTAATCCGGATGGTCAGGTCGGCACGGGAGGTGGATTTCAGCCCAGAAGCCTTCGCCAGGAAGCTGGCAGAGGAGGTGTCGGCCACCGACAGGCTGAGAGAGCTGGATGCGCTCAGAAGAGAGAGGGAATCGGGGGTGGCGAAGCTGGTATCTGAGTCCAGAAGCGCTGCGGCAAGGCTGAAGGACCTGAGCCAAAGGATCGATGAAGTGAAGAAGGAGCTGGACGACCTCGCCCTGAAGAAAGGCGTCGCCGAGTACGCGGTAGCCCAGAGGGCTGAACAGCTGAGGAAGCTCGAGACCCAGTTTGAGGATAGCTCGGGCCGTATATCATCCCTGGAGGAAGTCATGCAGAAGAACGGCGTCTCGGTCAAGCTGTTCAAGGAACCATCGTCTCTGACTAAAGACGAAGTGGGCGCCATAGCCGTGCAGCTCAGGTCATGGTCTGCCACCATGCCCGCAAATGTCTTGCTTGAGCATCCGGCGGTGAAAATGTGGATAGACAAACTGGCCACCGCTTTGGGAGGTCCATAGGAATGACGGAGAGCGATGAGGCGAAGTTTCAGCACGAATTGGCTAGGCTGATGGGCCTCAACATCGAGTCGGGGCTCTTCAAGAGGATAGTCCTGTTCGACACGGTAGAGAAGGAAAGAGACAGGGTGAAGTCGGACCTCGAGAAATGCCGGAAGGACTCTGTCGTTGCGCTTGAAGAGAAGGAGGCCGAGCTCTCAGGCGAGCGGAAGGCCCATCAGGAAGCTCTGGACCACAAGGACAAAGAAAAGGAGGAGGTGAAGGGACAATACGAGAAGAGACTTCGAGAGGCCCAAGAGAAGTACACGAGTCGGGATGATCGTGTGACCGAGCTGGAGGGAGAGATGAAGGCACTGAAAGAGGAGAACGAAGGATTGCAGGGGAAGCTGAACCTGAAGCCGGATGAATTCATCAAGCTGCCGGAGGGCCAGCAGGAGATCGAGAAGCGAGCCGGAGCCCTTCACCAAAAGTGGGAAAAGGAGACGAAGCCCACAGAGGTCGAGCAGGGCGTGAGCGCGACAGTCAAGGCTGCTATGGCCAAGCGAAATCTGCCGCCTGATTCACCCGAGCTGCCGAAGGATGAGCTGTCGAAGTGGATACTTGCAGAATACCGAAGGGACGTAAGCAAGGGCCTGAACGAGGAGTTCGACCGCAGGGTGAATGAAAGGGTCAACGCGCTGAAGTCCACGGCAATCGATAAGGCAAAGAATGAGGAGTGGCCTGCCTGGTTCAACGAACATTCAGCCGCTCTTGTTCAGCTACTCAGCACCAACGTAGTCCAGGCGTTGCAAAGGCCTTGGACAATAACTTGCGGCATATGTCACACTCAGCAGACCCATGCTCTCAGCGCTGGTAACTGGGACGAGTTGATCAGGACGGGAGCCACCTTCGTTGATTGCGCCAATGTTGATTGCAAGGTCCCGCTCCTTGGCTTCAGAAACAGGATATGGGTGAAGCTAGTGGACCTGCTACAGAATGCGATGACCCCCTAGCGTAGGATACTGACGCCGCCGCTGACGCCGCCGCTGACGCCGCATCGAGGACGCCAACAGCCTCCCCCGTCAAGGACGTCAAGGGCCCCGGCTGGAACGCCGGCCTGGAGGAGCCGTTCGAGTACATCGCCGCGAACAGGGCCTCCTTCGGCGGGAGCGCCTTCATGACCCTCTTCGGGTACGGCATCGAGTACTACGCCGGCGTCCGGTCTTTCGAGCTGATGGACAGCCAGATGGCCGGGCCGCTGCTGGCGCAGCTCCACAACGCGACCGGCCTGAGGGAGTTCCTGGAGGAGAACGACGTCGGCTACGCCCTCCTGCCGACCCCGTCGAACCAGGCGCCGAGCTTCGTAGGGGACACCGTAAGGTACGGGGGTCGCGCCTGGGGGATGGTCAACGGCTCGGCGCTGGAGGGCCTCCTGGGGAACTCGACGGTCGTGACGACGTGAGACGGCTGGGTGCTCTACAACCTGACCTCGCCGTGACGGTCCTGCTGTTCTCTGAACAGCGGCTATTCTTCGCAGGGACAAAGCTAATAGTTCGCTCGATACTCGACAATGACTGTGGACTCTATCGACCTGATTGGCGGCGGCTGTACTATCTTCAGGAATCGTTCCTACTTCGATAAGATGGATGCCCTCTTCACTTACGACGGGAACATCAGAGAGTTCAAACTCGTGTCACGAGGACAGATCCAGCTCAGGTTCCCTTATGGATGCATCCACGGTCACGACCAGTAGCTGACGGGTCTGATTTTGAAGAAGCAGGTAGTCAGGTTGGACTTGACATACCCAGACGGAAATGAGTATCTCTTGAGCTTCGAGTCTTCGGATTTGGGTAGCTACGACCGCCTCGTTTGGGCCATAAAGACAGTCAAGAACGAAGAAGAAGGGGCAAGGGAGGTAATCCAATTGACGAAGTCGAGGGAGAGAGTCAGCGTCGCTGATGTCTGCTCAATCCTCAGTCGTTATGGCTTACCCAACGGGTTCCAAGATGGGAAGAGAAGGATAGAGTCTCTAATCGCCAGCGGTGTCGTTGACGGCATATTTGATGGGCAGAGCTATGTCAGCAAGAACCTGATGCAGCGAGAGACCGTCAACTACAACATCGCAGCCAGCTTCGACTTCAAGGACGGTGCGCTCCAAATCAAGTGCCCCACTTGCGGGGCGGCCATCCCGCTGAAGAGCAAAGAGCCCACGGGAAAGTGCCAGTTCTGTGGGGCCACCTATACGGTCCCCCGCAAGATTCTGGATCTCATCTGAATCAGACAGGGACATAGGATGCTATGTTCAAACCACGGCTTTCTCTTAGGCATGGATAACCATTCCGCCTCATTAACAAATGCTTAAACTGCACGGCCGTGTTTCTTCTACCTGTGGCGGAAGAGAAGCCTAAGGGGGCTAGGCAAGCTCCCAAGAGCAGGCGGATGGTTTGGATTGTTGCGGCGGTGGTAGTTGTGGTGCTGGTTGCTGTTGGTGGAGTGGCAGCCTATTACTTGCTGCAGCAGCCGAACATCCAGTTGACAGCCTTTAATGTGAATCAGCCTGTTCAAAGCCCAGTCACTCAAACAGTTCAGGATCAAGGAACGGTTTCAGGATCGCGTTCATTCAGCTACACTTCGACCTTGGCGGGTAGCTACTACTTGACCTTCGACAACTCGTTCTCGACCTTCTCTTCGAAGTACGTGACAGTCAACTACAGCGTGGCAGGCAAACAGTACAGCACTGCCGTCTCTCTCAACGCTGGCCAGACAAAGGATATCACGGTTGCGCTGATTGCAGGTGGACAGGTGACGGGGACCTTCTCGACAACTGGAGGCTCAGGCAATGATGTCAACTTCTACATTGTAGGGAACACGTGTTCTGAACAGGTGACTTTCTCATTCATACTGGTGAATAGCGGGCCGGTGAGTGGATACGCTAACGTGTCCTTCAGGTCGGACGGTTCATCCATCTGGACTAACAAGTATTATGTTCCGGCAGGCCAACAGAGTACCGTCGAGGTTACCAGGGTTCTTTCCGACTGCGGCAATCACGTCTTTTCAGCAGTCGTGACGTCGCAACAGAAGGGTTAGCTTCCTACTCGAACGCAGAATCCTGATGCAACGAATTCAACAATAAACGATGCTTCTCCTCTCGAGCCTTCGACCGATGACTTCGACTGGTCTAGGTCCGGGGGGGTTGCCTCATCTTCTCGATGTCCCTAACCAATAGGACAAGAGCTATTCCTGTCAAGAGTGTGGCCACGCCCACAGCGAAGAGAATCGAGAGCAAGATGATCGTGTCCTCCTTGAACTGAATGAGTGTTGGTGCAGCTTGCTGAAGCTGCTCCTGAACCGTTCCCAAATCGGTGGTAACCTCTATGTTGCTCAATGAATCAGATACGTTGTAGAGTGCCACCCTCGTGCTCTCTAGGCCTGCACTGACGCTTATGTTGTCGAACGAGTCAGATAGGTTGTAGAGAGCCGCCTTAGACTCGTCTAGACCTGTATTGACGGTCACGTTGTTCAATGAGTCAGATATGTTGTAAAGTGCCGCCTTCGTAGCCGTCAAATCAAACACACAGCCATAGGGAGATACGGAAATACAGCTAGGAAGAGAGTCTGCCATATTCCTAAGGCTCGTGGAGGTGTTGGATAGATCTACTGTAATCGATTCTGGCAGGGAGTCTCCTACGTCTCTGATGCTCTGAGCAGAGCTGGACAGGTTGACGGAGATCGACTCTGGCAGAGAATCCCCTACGGCTCTGATGCTCTCGGAGGCGTTCGATAGGTCGACGCTGATGGTCGTGGGGAGGGAGACGTTCGACAGGAGCTGCGAATCCCTATCGAGAGGTGAAAGGAAGTAGCTGGAATTGATGAGGACGTATCCGGTCACGGAGCTTCCCGCAAGACCCAGGATGACCAGTACCGCAGCCATCACCTTGACAAAGTGGAACATGCACTCTTTCTTGCTTGAGCCTTGGATTTATCCCCTTGCCTCTTGGAATCGACTAAGAAGAAGGGCTCGTTCGCCGCAGCTTCATTAGCATCGCATGCAAGACGCCTCTCCAGTGTCATTGATCTCTTTTCCGGCAGCAATAGATATCCGAGTTATCTCCGCGTGGTCAGCCCATTCCTTCGCAGGTCCAAGCCCACGTCTGAACTGCTAGCGCCTGTAGCCATTCCGGGAAAGTACCGTTTATGAGGGACAGGACACTCAGCATTTCCAGCTGTTGAAGTAGAATTGGCCGACATATATGACGTGGAGGCGAGCTTCTACGATCTCTTCTACGACAGGACAGACGACATCCCGTTCTATCTCGAATACGCCAGCAAGTGCGGCGGGCCCATCCTCGAGTGCGCTTGCGGGACCGGAAGGGTCACCATACCCATCGCCCAAGCAGGGCTGAAGATAACGGGGCTAGATATCAACAGAAGAATGCTCGCCGTCTTCAGGAGGAAGCTTGCGAAAGAGGAACCACCTACGAGAAGACGGGTTCGCATAGTAAGAGGAGACATGCGGGACTTCCGCCTCGACCAGAAGTTCAAGATGGCCTTCATACCGTTCGCCTCCTTCCTCCACAACCTGACTGTGAAAGACCAGGAGGACACGCTCAGTCGCGTCTGCGACCACCTCGAACCCGACGGGCTCCTTCTTCTCGAAGTGTTCAACCCCAACCCGGATAGGCCGTCGCAGCTGCTGAGGCTGGACCACGTGAAACAAGTCAAAGGTCAGACCCTCCTTTGCCTCTCTTCTCAAGAGTTCGACAAACCGAATCAGTCGTTCGATGCGACGATGATCTACGACTTCGTAAGTCCGAACGGCGTCGTGAAGAGGCGTCTGCTCCAGTTCCGCCTCCGCTACATCTTCAAAGATGAACTCGTGGGATTGCTTGAACGGACGGGTTACATAGTCCAGGACGTGTTCGGAAGCATCGCAAAAGTGCCCTTCGTCGAGAAGAGTCCGTCGATCGTGTGTGTGGCCAGAAGAGGTTAAGGCAGAGTCTCCCCTGCTCAGGCCGGTCCATTTCGCAGGTCCAAGCCCACCTCCTGAGATTCTGACAGAAATGGGCCAATCTGAGAGTCTGCAAATGGTTTTATCTTCGGGTGAACTCGTACGAGCACGGGACAAGGGTTGTCAGAGGGGCAGCGCAGACTGGCCGCGATTATGTTCACAGATATGGTAGGCTACACCGCCCTCGGGCAGAGAGACGAAACCCTATCTCTTGCCTTGGTCGAAGAACAGCGGAATCTGATCAGACCCATTCTCAAGAGACACAATGGCAGGGAGGTGAAGACGATCGGCGACGCCTTCCTTGTGGAGTTCCCGAACGCCATTGATTCCGTGAGATGCGCATACGACATTCAGAGGGCCATAAGGGAGTTCAACCTCTCCCTTGCTTCGGATAAGAGAATCCATCTCAGGGTAGGAATCCACCTTGGAGAAGTCGTGGAATCACGAGGAGACATTTCGGGTGATGCCGTCAACGTCGCATCGAGAATAGAGCCTCTGGCCGAAGACGGCGGAGTGTGTCTGTCTCGCCAAGTCTACGACCAGGTTGCGAACAAGACCGAGCTGCAGATGGCGAGTCTAGGGGAGAAGCCGCTGAAGAATGTAAGTGCACCCCTCGAAGTCTTCAAGATGGTGATGCCGTGGGAGCAACCACCGCAAGTCTCCAAGGAGGAGATCGATCTCCCGCGTGACCGAATAGCCATCCTTCCTTTCAGGAACATGAGCCCGGACCCTAACGACGAATTCTTCGCGGAAGGGATAACGGAAGAGATCATTTCAACAGTCTCCGGAATCAGCGGCCTTAAGGTGATTTCAAGGACCTCCGTAATGGGATACAAGGGAACGACCAAGAGGATCGGAGAAATCGGAAGAGAGCTGAAGTCGGGGTCGGTGCTCGAAGGGAGCTTCCGAAAGGCAGGAAATCGGATCAGGGTGACCGCCCAGCTCATCGACGTGGCTGGCGACGAACATCTGTGGGCTCAGAGCTACGATAGAAACCTGGATGACGTCTTCGAGGTCCAAAGCGACATCGCGAGACAGGTGGCAGATGCCCTTCGTGTCAAGATTCTCCTGCCGGAGATGCAACGGATTGGGAGGAAGCCGACGGAGAGCACCAAGGCTTACACCCTCTACTTGAAGGGGAGGTATCTCTGGAATAGGAGAGGATTAGACGACCTCAAGAAGGCCTCCGATTTCTTCGAAGAGGCCACGAAGGAGGACCCCGTCTTCGCTCTGGGGTACGTTGGACAGGCGGACTGCGCAGCACTGCTCCGCAACAACTGGAACGTCGACCCCGAAGCGAACCTGGCGAAGGCAAAGGCGATGGTTGCAAAGGCCCTGGGCCTCGATCCCTCCTTAGCCGAAGCACACACCACGAGGGGATATTTGCTGAGATCGGAATACAAGCTCCACGAGGCGGAGGAGGAGTACAGGAAGGCGATCGAGCTTAAGCCAAGCTACGCCACCGCTCACCAGTGGTACTATTGGGTCCTGCGGTCCGAGCTGAGATGGGACGAAGCTCAGAGGGAGATAGAGAAGGCAGTGGAACTGGACCCATTATCACCGGTGATCAATTTGAACCACGGGAACCTATACTTCTCCAAGAGAGAATTTGCCAAGTCGCTCCAACCGTACAGGCGGGCCCTCGAATTGGGGTTTGAAGGCGCTCACGGAGATATGGCTGGCGCCTATGGCATGATGAAGATGTTTGAAGAGATGAGACGCGAAATGGAGGCCGGGGTCGAGTATCTTCAGAGCATGTATCCTTCGATGAGGACGGCGGCCGAGGCGTATGGTGCCTACTTCGAAGGCGACAAGCATAGGGTCAGAGAGCTTCTGCCTAAGGTAGAGGCCCACCTTGGCCAAACTCCATTTTACTCCTATAACATTGCCGGTTTCCATTTCTACCTCGGCGAAGTCGACAAGGGGTTCGAGTGGCTGGAGAAGTCCTATTCTAGGCGAGAAGATTCCCTCTTGGACATCAAATGGGACTGGGACCTTGATGGCGTTCGCAACGACCCAAGGTATCTTGACCTCCTGAAGAGGCTTGGACTGGACTAAGGACTTTCGCAGGACTGGAGCTGCTGACGAGATGTGCGAATTCCTCGCCATTCGCAGCCTCAAGGCCCACGCGTAACAAAACTGGGTTTGTCTAAGAAGCCACTCCAAGACTCCAAATGAGCGACTAGTACTGTTTGCCTAAACTACAGGTTGGGCAAACTTAAAACTGAGTCAGCCCATTCGCAGGTCCAAGCCCTACGTTCTGGATTGGCGGTTGATAACACCGTTGTCTTTTCCAGCAGGAACGGCTATACAAAGTAGAATGGGCGCTGGACGACCACTTGGAGTTGAACCGTTTCTCCTCTCATTTTAAGTACTAACACCGCGCAGTACCGCTCGAAATGGTATCAGAGACGGGCATAGTGATTGGCTCCATCACGCTGGTCGTCGGAACCTTCGCGATTGAGGAGTCTATCAATTGGATAATCGGGCGCGCAGCTAAGAACGCAAAGGCAGGTCGAACGGTCATCCGCGATATCAGGGCGAGCCTGAGGGTGGTGGCGGCTCTCGTAGTCGCCTCTGGGATCCTTGGCCTGACAGGTGCGGCGTCGGAGTTCACACTGCTGACTTTCTCTGGAGTCGGGGCTCTCGCAACTTCTCTCGCCTTGCAGACTTCGCTCTCCAACATCATCTCAGGTATACTTCTCTTCCATGACGGAGTCATACGTCTGAACGATGTCGTCGAATATGGCGCGGTAAAGGGGAGGGTCGTGCGGGTCGCCCTGAGGAACACATGGATAAAATCAGACTCGGGAACGCTCGCGGTCGTGAGCAATTCCAACCTGTCAAACGGCCCCCTGATCAACCACTCGGCCACAGAACGCCTTTCGAAGAAGTATGCCATCGAATAGGTGAGGCACCTGAGAGACTCCCGTGGCAGATGCTTGAGCTGAGGTGACGTGCTCTCCTAGCAGAAGAGGTTTGGCGCGAGCTGATGGTCCTCGCTACAACAGATCTCTCGATGATTTAGCATTGTAGACCTCGGAGGAAAGAGATTGGAGAGGGAGCTTACTGCAGACGCTAGACCTTTCCGATCTCCTTACTCACATCTGAAACGTCTTTCACCAAGTTTCCGAGCCAGGTGCGGCCCACCACCCCCGAGACGAGGATCTCTGCACCAGTGACGAGCAGCGCCAGGGAGAGCAAGACAGAGAGTGTCAAGAGTGCCAGGCCTGGAAGGGCGAGCACAACTACAGGGAAGATGACATCGAGGACGCCCACGACAGCACCTAGTGCCCTGAGCCATCCGGGCGCAGCCTTGACAGCGAAGGCGAGGTAGATCCTGCTGAATCCGTAAACCACCAGGCCGTACGACAGGAATACGACCAGAGTCAGTGCGCCGTATCCCGGGAAGCCCAAGACCACCACGGCGAGGACTATCGATACGACTCCAGCTACAGCACTAATCCCCCTCAATGCCATGGAGAGGCCGCTGAAGGCTACCAGTGAAATCGACCTTATCCCTACGAAGATGAGGCCGATCGAGAGCAGGACGACGAGAGCGGCGACGCTCAAACCCGGAAAAGCGAGCGCCAGTATTCCAAGGGCAATGCTTGACACGCCGGTGAAGACTTCAAGGGCTCGGAGCCAGCCAGGCTGCCTGAGTGGGTTCAACTAGACAGCGGCCTTCTTTGACTTCTTCCGAACGTCGGCGATCCCTTTCTCGAGGCGCGCCTTCGCCTCGCCTTGTGCCTTTGCTGCCTTCGCCTCTAGGACCTCAGCTCGGGCCTTGGACTCCCTTTCTATGGTCGTCTTGGCTTCGGCTCTCGCCTTGCTCGCTTTGCCTTCGAGGTCACTGACCTGGGCCTTCACCTTTGCGCGGGCCATCTTTTCCTCGCTCTCCGACTTGAGCTTCGCCTCCGTCACCTTTGCCTGCAGTTTCTGATGCAGGCTCGCGAGCTCGGCCTCGAGCTTGGCTTTCTCCCTCGCTTCGGAATTGGCCAACTCCGTCTTCAGACGTGAGACCTCTCCCTTTAGATGCGAAATCTCCGCCCTGAGGGCCGCCCCTTCCTTGGCTTCCTTCTCCTCAATGTTGTTTCCCAACTATCTTCTCCTCCTTGCTATTTGGCGGGCGCGCTGACTGCGTTGTTCGAGATTCCGAACGCCTCCTTAAGCTCCGCCTCCTGCGCTGCCGTAAGGGAAGTCCTGAGGACCCTTGGATGATACTGGACGAGCATCGGAACTACTCTGTCGGCTTTGACATCCTCTGCGAGGATGAAGAGAGCGGACTCTCCCGGCTTGATTGCCTCGTTGATCTTGCCCATGAATTCCTTGCTGATCCCATACTTGGCAAAATGACCCACGATGGCGCCTGAGACAGCCCCGAAGGCAAGCCCCAGCCCTGGAGCAAGGAATACGAGCCCTACCAGAAGGCCCCAGAAGGCGCCGCCTAATGCCCCGGCACCGGTAAGCCTTGGCTCCTCCTTGATCTTGACTTGGCCATCGGCCTTTCTGACCACCTCTACCACCTGGTCGAGCTTTAGCAGGAATTCTGCATTGAGCTCAATCAGTTGGTGCTTCACGTTGTTAGCGGCGTCGATGTTGTCGAACGCCAGCACGACCATATCAGTCATACCGTGTTACCTCACCTTCGTTGGCCGGATGAGCCTACTTGAACAGGGCGTATTCGTTGTGACTAGTGTGAACCGTCTGCAACCTAAAAGAACCACATGGGACTGTACAGAAGACCGGTGCCGAGCACGGTCATATGTCCGGAGTGCCACTCGCTCATCGTCTTTGGGGAGCATGGAAAGATGGTGACCCGCTCCTCCAGGATAGACGGAGCGGCGCTGGCGGCGTCGAAGGAAGAGGCAACTCGGAGGAACGTCAGCGTCAACACGTTTCTGAACCAACAGATCCTCTCGTTCGCGAGCTTCGACCGATTCTTCTTGAGACTAGGTCTGGTGAAGATATCAGCAAACACGCTTCAAAGGTTGCATAACGCTGCGTAGGATGATAAGATGGCTGAGGCGATTCTGGGTTCGGTTCGGCCGGTCTGGAGGACGGCGCACGCGTAGATCTCCATGCCTTGGCCCACGTCATAGAAAGGGGAATTCACCTTAAGCCTTGTCCCGCGACGATGCCCTCGTTTCGACGATCGCTCAGGCCGTTTAGGGGGCCGTGTCTTCCCTTGCGGCCCAGGACATCGCCCGTCCGTCCGACGGCAGCTCGATTGTAACGGAGTGTTCAGCCATCACTATGGTGGGGCTGACGTTCACAGACTTGAGGAGGGCGGTCACGAAGCCCTTCAGGAAGAGAGAACCCTTCATGCCGAATCTGTGCATGAGCGTGATCGTGGTCCTGCCGCCAGAGATCACCACGTTATTCTCGAACACACCAGAGTAATCCGCCATCGTGTCCAGGTACCTTATTACCCCGGGCAGAGTAATCTGCCCTTCCTTTGCCATCATTATGGTCTCGGGGATGTCGGACCCATCCTCTGAACCGATCTTGGCCGCCTCTTCGTCCGACGCCGCAGCAAGGAGGCGGCCAATTGTGATTGGGGAGGCCTTGATCATTCCGACCCCCCTGAAGAACCTATCGAATTCAGAGTATCCGAGGAAGAGCTGGTTGACCAGTGTGTTGACGCTGACCTTCTCCTTCGCCGCATCCTCAACAAGGGCGTTGAATGCGTCCTCGCTTATCCTGAAGGATCTGGTCACAGTTCTTGCTCTTCTTTCGGATTCGCTTCCCGTCAATTCAATTCTAATCTACATTCGTCAAGATATATACCTATCTTGGAAGTGATGAACAAGTGAAGAATTGCAGTTTGCTACATTCGATACCTCCCCTCTAAGTATCCGGTGACAGCCCGGATGCGATGGGAATGGCGACAGGGGACACAAATGGGAAGGCTAAGGCGATACTCAGGCTCGAGACGGAAGAAGGCACACCGGGGGTCCGGTCACTGGAGGAGGAGATGCTGGCCGTCGGCGGAGTCCTAGGCGCCCATGTGAATAGTTTCACCCATAGGATTCATGTTTGGTATGACCCGGCCTTCCTCAAGGTGGAGGATCTGCAGCATAAGCTGGAAGAGCTGACGAAAGGGCGTCAGAGGAAAGTCGAGTCCTTCGCAGGTCCAAGCCCACGCAATGGCGAACCTCTCCCACCAGCGATTGCCTGAAGTCAGCGGGGAGGGCCCGGGAGGCTGGGCACTTCTCCAAGTCTACGTTCGCCTTCGGTTGATTTCGACAGGAGGCTTATATCCACCAAGTTGACGGTCATTGCGAGAATACTTCATGTCAGTCGTGAAAAACAAAGCTGTCGTCCGTCGTTTCATCAAAGAGGTCTTGGTGGCCGGCAACGTCGACGCGGTCGACGAGCTGCTCGCGCCTAACTATGTGAACCGCTCCTACGGGGCGTCCAACCGTGCCGCCTTCAAGGGCGTGCTCTCCGGGCTGAAGGCGGCCGTGCCCGTACGCGAATTCAAGACCGAGAACCTGCTGGCCGAAGGCAATGCGGTCGTATTCCGGGGCACCATGAACGCCACCATCGGCGGGAAGAAGGTCTCCGCCCGAATGATCACCTACTACCGTCTCGCCAGGGGGAAGATCGTGGAAGATGACCCCATCTCCACCCCCGACCTGAGCCAAATGCTGGCTAGCATGATGCCGCCGCCGTCCCACTCCTGAGCAACTACCTCTCACAGAGACCCACAATCGGCCCCACAGCGTCCGACTCTTAGCTGTCGGAACACCGTTTCTCATTTCGCGATCCTACCGAGTCTGCATCAGGCTCGCAATCCGCTTTTAAGACCGATCTGGGGCCGGGCCCCCAGCCGTCGGCCCATTCTCGCAGGTCCAAGCCCACGCCCTAAGAGTATGAATTAAAAGGGAGTGCGACCAACTTATACTTGGCTTGAGAAGGGCTTACCTCGCGATTACGGCTGTCGCAGTGGCCCTCGTCTTGTTCGCCTTCTTCGTTCCCTTAATTCCTAAGGAGTATCCGCTTACAATATGCTATACGATTGGGCCAGGCGGGTGCTATGAGTCTTCACTCAACTACACAGTCTCCACTACGTTCTTCCTTACCAACATTGGAGGCGTAATCCGTGGCTCATCCTACCAGTTTCTAACGGCTCCACCGTAAATCCAACGACCCTACCAGCGTTTTTGAGTCTGCCATCAACCGATTTTTCACGGGGGGAGTCGCCAACCATGGACTTCCCAGAACCTTTTTGGAATGTGTTGCGGGATTAGTTTGCGACTACAGTTTCATTGACCGTCGCCTTGCTTCCATCTTGAAACGTAGCGGTGAAGGTGAATACGTATGTGTCCCCAGGAACAACGGGAATCGAGCTGGGAAAATGGCCCTCCTTATACATGTATCCGACAGCCCCCGTCGTCCTATATGTGGCAGGATTCTGAATCATGAAGCCGTTGAACGTATTGTTGACATATACCCCGAGAGTTGACAAGGGCGCAGTCGAATTGACGTTGACTATTCCCTCAGCCATAGGCGCAGGGTAGACACCACAATCGCTCACACAGAGGGAAAGTCCGCTTACGGAGATATCGTGGTAAGCGACGACGGGTTTCCGAGAGGTCACTGCATAGACCCCCGCAACGGCCATGGCCGCAACAATCAGGACTAGAGCAATCCTTCGTGCGCTGAGTGCGGGCCGTCGCTGTGACACACCAGCGATGAGAGAATGCTGGCGTATAATCCTGACGTTTGGGGCTCACTCTCAAATTCGCCTCGTGCAGATGAGTTAACGGAATCGCCCAAGGGTTAGGTTTAAGAGTTATCGGGGATTATCTTCCCATAGAGATGGTTTGAGAAGAGGGGTGAGCACGGCGCTTGTGACAGTGGTCGCAGCCGTCCTGGTCCTGGCCGTCGGTGGGGCCGTTTACATGTCCTTCCCACGCATAGCTCCACCCACGAGCAAATCTCCACTCACAAGCACGCCTCCATCCACAGTCTCCACGTGCACGCTCCCATCCACAAGTACATCCACGAGCATATCGACCTCCACAAACACACCGCCACCCACAAGCTCCACGAGCACATCCACTCCTCTGGAGTTCCCGTCGGGACTTCCCTTGACTGGGTCAACAGCCAACGGCACCTCAGGGTCGCTAGTATTGTTGATGCAGGCGAATTCAGTGGCCAGTATCACGTTCGCCTACTCACCGTCGGTGCAGGGTTACATGTTGAATGGCACGCTCGACCCTTCCGTGGGCCTTTGGGACATCCAGACCGGTACATGGGGGGGCACCATGACCTTCGACCAGACTCCGGACGTCAGCGTCACCGCAATGCCCGACGTGATAGAGGGGAACCTGACCCAGACGACCACGTTCGTCTTCACCTTTAACTCGGCAGCCGCCTCCAAGGGCGACTATCTCTTGGCCGTCCCCATGGCGTGCACTTGGATTCCTTTTGCGGTCGGCCTATCGTTGACGCAAATCAACTATTCCTCCGTTATCTTCGTGCGACCACCGTGTCTGTTCGGCGTGTATGATGTCTCCATCGTGGGGCTGAGCGGGTTAAGCTATGCTTACATTCAGCTCTAACCATGAAGGCCGAGGCCATTACGCCCACCTACTGACTGTAGGTTGATTTCAATATGTCAAAGATGATTAAGCGAGAGTCGTAGTCCTCGGTCAGACCGAGGATTTTTTTTCTAACAGCGACAGGTATCCAAAATGAAATGTCCAAGCCTAAGACGATGCCCTAGAGGTGGCTCTCATGAGTACCCCATCATCCATAAGAAGGCGACATAGGACGATACTGAAGGGTGCGGGCGAGACGGTCGAATCAAGGTTAGAAGAAGGCATCGCAGTGTATTATTGCGGCATCTGCGGTCTAGGGTATTCGGACTTGGAGACTGCAAGCCAATGCGAGAAGTATTGCTCGTCGCACGACGCCTGTTCTCTTCTAATTGCCAGAAAAGCCATCAGAAAACCCACTTTATAGGCGGCTATGAGATGAGCCAGTCAGCTCGTTCGCAGGTCCAAGCCCACGATCCCTCGGATTTACGCTCGCAGGTCCTGAGAACGACGGTCACAGCTTTCGTTCATTTCCACTTCGAGAGTATCTCCTCTCTGCGGAACGTAGCTCGGGCAACGTAAAGGAGCAGCAGGTCAACCGCCAAAATAATGCCGGCTATGATGAGGAGGTTGCTTGTGCTGCCGAGTTGTATCACGTCTAGTTCGCCACCGACGTAGACCGCTGCGAAGGGAAGAATCGGCAGAATCCCAATTTGCGCCGCGACCCGCACATCGCTCACCCTTGACGAGACGATAACGTTCCATTCGACGCTCATTATCGTTGCGAGAGGGACCGTCAGAAAGAGGATGATAGCAGCGTTCCAGTTGGGGAAGAAGTAGTATCCCAATGGACCATGTGTGACCAGGTCCATGAGAACCATGTAGATTGCAGCTCCTACTAGGATGGCCCCCATGGGCGGCAGGAACGATGAGATTCCCTTTCCGAGAAGGATTTCACCATCGGTCGTGGGCGTCGCTAGGAGGCGCTCAAGGCTCTTTTCGACCTTTTCGCCGATTATGCTGTAGGAGGCGATTGAGGTCGGAATCAGGCCTGCTAGGAGGAGGTAGAAGAAGGTAAGCGCCGGCAGAAGATATGTGAGTTCAGAAGCCGGAATCCCGCTCCCCCCATTTTCCTGCCCGACATAGTAGATCACGACCGGAAGGAGAAATGAGACAGCTAGGGGGATGATAAAGACTGAGAAGATTATGTACTTCTTCTTCAAGAATATCTTGAAATCCTTCGACGCGATTATCCAGGATTTCGAGAGTCTCATTTGCTGTCTCGCCTCACGAGCTTCAGATAGGCGTCCTCGAGGGTTGAGCCGACGACCGTAACGGATTCGACGTGACCGCCGGCTTGATAGATAGCGTCGACAATGGCGATATTGTCCGTTTCTGGATTTTTGACTTCAAGCGTCAGCTTGTTACCGTCGACCTCCATGTTTCCGAACGGCAATTTTCTCAGTGCGTTCAGAATCGCTTCGTTCACCTCCGGGAGCTGAACCACGGTCTTCCTCGCGCTCACCGAGCGCTCGAGTTCCTCCGGAGTGCCCACCGCCATCAACTTCGTGTTCAGGATTGCAATCTTGTCGCAGATTCTCTGCGCTTCGTCGAGATTGTGCGTGTTCAGGAAGATGGTCCTCTTTTCCTTCTTGAGCTCCAGAATGAAGTCTCTGACGACCTTAGCAGACTCTGGATCGAGGTTCGCCGTGGGCTCGTCCATGAAGAGTATCTGGGGGTCGTGTATGAGGGCGCACGCAATCCCCAGTTTCTGTTTCATCCCCTTCGAGTAAGTGCCCACTGCGACGTCCTTCCTCTCCCAAAGTCCCAACATCGTAAGGAAGCGCTGTATGCTCTCCTTTCTCTGCTGTTCTGTACGGTCGTAGAGCTTCCCATAGAAGTCCAGGTTGTCATAGGCGCTGAGGCTTTCGTAGAGACCTACGTTGTCAGGCATCAATCCGATGAGCTTCCTTATCTTTAGTGCGTCCGCCTCGTTGCCCACATCATAGCCAGCAACCCTTGCATCACCGCTGGTCTTTGATATCAGGCAGCAGAGCATTCTGACGGTGGTCGTCTTTCCAGCTCCGTTGGGTCCGAGGAATCCGAAGACCTCTCCCTCGTTCACCTTAAGGCTCACGTTGTCGACGGCCGTCAGGTCACCGAACTTCCTCGTGAGGTTCTCGGTTTCGATCAAAATGTGGCCCTCGTTAGCGGCGTTGTTGTCAGATAGATTTATTTGGATTGCTCACATTTATCCCGCTTTCGCAGGTCCAAGCCCATGTCCTCGTTCGCGTCAGCTGGTCGCTTTGGGTTACTTTCAATCTGAGCTATTCGGTGGGTCTAGACGGAGGGGTTCCCTTCCTAACGATGACTTCATCCCCTTTTCGTATCCAAATCAACCTCTCTTGCCTGTCGAGAGCAGAATCGAGTTTCAACGCTTTCCTAATGTGCTTAGGAACGGCCGCCCCTCCACCTCTGCTTAGGATTGTTTTCTGGTAACTCGACTGGGGGGTTCCTTTGGTGACGACGATCTCATCCCCCTTCTGCGTCCATAGCAGTTTCTCCCTCTTGTGAGGTGAGTATCTCAGGTCCAACAATTCCATTACCTCACTAGGAACGGCCGTTCTTCCGCCTCTACTGAGAGTAGTTGTCCCGATAAGGAGTTCGTCCTACAATCTAGGTGTGGACCGTCCCAACCACACCAATTTAATCACATGGTTTCACTTACAGCTGCCTACATGCTGCCGGCTGACTGTGAAGTCGTTGGCAACGACGACTAGTCCAGGAGTTATCAAGCCCGTGAGCCTTCGGTCGCATGGTCACACGAATCCCTCGTATGGGTATCGAGACACAATCAGCTCATATTCGCAGCTCCAAGCCTAGGGCGGGGCCCGCCCGGGGCTTGTTGCGCTTCGCACCGTCATAATCGATGTGACGATATCACACTCTCAGATTGCGCACTTCATTGAAGCCGATCAGGAGGAGCGCGACCACCACGAATGATAGAAGTGTCGAAACCGAGTAGAAGAGAAGAGGATACGGTGCCAGCGTGGCGTACCCTAGAGCTTCGATGGGGGCCACGGCGGCGACGAGCTGAAGCCCGCCCGCCAGGCGGAACCATCTGACGTTCAACTTGGAGGTGACAAGACTGAAGCTCCTCCAGATGAAAACAGTGGCAACTACTGGGAGAGCCCAAGTCTCGATGAGGCCGACAGTGAACAGAAATGGATCGAAGGTGGGACCATAGGCGACCAAGACGCCGTTGACGATGTTAGTGTTGGCGTGGAAGAGCTGCAATGGAGAAGCAACCCCGGCCAGAAACAGGAAGGCGACAGCCCACAGGGCGTTACTCCAAATCCCATTCTCCGATGCGGCCTCCGAAAGACGCCTAAAGGCAAGGTAGAGGAAAACTACGGTCACAAGGGCGATCGGAATCAGGAGAAGCGCCAGGAGATTGAGCCTGCCGCCACCGGACAGGTAGAACCAGACGGCCAGCTGCGAGTCCCTACCCCAATAGAAGCCGTTTGGGGCGAGAAGGGCACCTATCACTTGGAATATCAAAATGAACATCAACGGGACGAGTGCTATTTCACCGTACAAGCCGGCCTGCCGGGTGGTGGTCATGATGCATCCCCCTGGGAGACACACATCGTGAGGCTGTTATTTAGATCTCCCGCACCCGCTCAGTTAACCTACTGTTCTCATTAATGTGAAGATGAACGAGCAGCCCATTCGCAGGTCCAAGCCCACGAGCTGAACCTCATTTCGTTGGCAGAGCAAAGTACTTGGGCAACCGTCCTCCGTTTCGCATCAACCTGTTCCCCTGATGGTTGCCTTGGTCGCAGTGCTCCCGCTTCTAGCTGCAGCCGCTCTCGTCGGCGTGCTGCACATGTCAGCGCCTGACCATTGGGTTACCCTCTGCATGCTAGCTCAGACTTCCAAGTGGAGCACCTCCAGGCTTATGGCCGTCAGCTTAGTGACTGCCTTTGGGCAC
>JBEKZX010000023.1:0-22657 GCA_049509455.1 Conexivisphaerales archaeon | reverse complement strand
ATCGTCGACGTCAGCGAAGTGGGTGACCTCGGAATCTACACCGAGGAAATCGTCGAGAAGAACGCCAAGGCGGCCGGTGGAGTCAAGGATGGCGACATCCTTGTTCTGTACACCGGTTGGAGCAAGTACGCCTGGTATCAGAAGCCGAAGCCCGAAGGCACAGCTGACGAAGAGCGCTACATCCACATGCACCCCGGCCCGACGAGGGCCTTCTGCGAATACCTCCTCAGGAAGAAGATACACATCTGGGGACTGGACGCCGTGTCGTCTGACCACCCGATGAACCTCCCGATTGGAAGGTTCCTGCCAAGAGTGAGCGATAAGGTCAGGGCGGCTGCCGCAGCGAAGTTCGGCGAGCAGAACCTGGCCAAGCTCTTCCCTCCGGAGGACTACCAGGTGACACACAACATCCTGTTCCCGCGGGACTGCATACATATGGAGAACCTGGGAGGCCAGATAGAGGAAGTCTTGGGTGGAAAGAAGGCAGTCCGTACTACCATCGGCTGCTTCCCCTTCCTGTTCAAGGGCGGAGAGGCTGCCTTCGCAAGAGTAGTTGCCTTCGACTACAGCAAGTAGACTACATCGGTTTTTTCTCGTTTCTGAATTCGTCAGCTAGGGGCTTTCTTGACCCCCCTAGGTGCGAGACGCTCTCCCCGCTTCAGGTCGCGGGAAGGCTTAAATACAGAAATATTTCTCTCGAGAGACCGATATCTCATGCAGATCAAGGGCAGTTTCATCGTTCCGTCGGACAAGGACAAGACTTGGGAATTCGTTTCCACCCCTGAGAGGATCGTGACGTGCCTGCCTGGCCTGCAAGAGAGCCACATTGAGGGCAACACTATAAAGGCCCGAATCAAGGCCGGCGTTGGCTTCATCAGAGGTACGTTCGCCGTGACTTGCGTGATTGCTGAGAACGACAAGGTCAACTACCATGCTAAGCTATTGATATCAGGCTCGGGGGCCGCCAGCGCTTTCAACGCGGACGTCCTGATCGACCTCAAGGATGCAGCTGCCGGTGGGTCTCAGATCGATTACTCTTCCGAGGCCAAGGTCAGCGGCCCTCTAGGCAGCCTCGCCGCTCCGATGGTGGAAGGTGCCGCGAAGAAGATGGTGGACCAGATCTTTACCTGCGTCCAGACCAAGCTCTCATAGGAAACTCCTTGGCGCGTATCATCATGAGCCCCCGCGGGAGACGGACTGCTTTGTCCCGTTTTCGCTTCGGTTGACTTCGTAACCCATTCCCGGACGATACGTTTTTATTCTGTTTGCGACTGTTTCATTCCAAGTCTAGGCGAAGTTTTTGACAGCGAGATACATAGGTAAACCCATTCCGCAGCTTGACTCCCATCTCAAGGTGACCGGCACGGCCGTCTACACCTTCGACATGGAGCTGCCCGGGATGCTTTACGCGAAACTCGTCGTTAGCAATGTCGCGCACGCCAAGATCGTGAAAATCGACACTTCTGAAGCGTCGAAGGTACCTGGGGTGGTGGCCATAGCCACCGGCCAGGACTTCCCCTTCAGGCTTGGCATCTACGTAGGGGACAGGGACATCCTTGCCATCGACAAGGTCAGGTGGGTCGGGCATCCGGTGGCCGCCGTGATAGCCGAATCCATGCGATCGGCCGAGGAGGCGGCGGAGAAGGTCGACGTGGAATACGAACTCCTTCCCACAGTCTTCACGGTGGAGGAAGCGTTGAAGCCCAACGCCACCCTGCTCCACGAGAAGCTGGGCGAATACCGGATCTCGCCCGCCTTCAAGCCTCTCCCCGGGACGAACATCGCCAACAGCTTCGAACTCAAGCATGGGGACGTCGGCGTGGGCTTCAAGGAGGCCGACCTCGTCTTGGAGGAGGACTTCAAGATGCCCTATGTCAGCCACGGATTCATGGAGACCCAGGTGGTCATCGCGGACTACCACAAGGACGGCACCATAGAGGTCTGGACGAGCGCCCAGTCGGCCTTCGCCACTAGATACCTCATGGCCCTTTCTCTTGGCATCCCTGTCAACAACATCATAATCCGCATACCGTTCGTTGGTGGCGGCTTCGGTGGGAAGGCGGGTCTTGGGTGGGAGGCTCTTGTCGCCATGCTGTCGAAGAAAGCGGGGAACAGGCCGGTCAAGCTCGTCCTCTCCAGGCGCGATCAGTTCGTCTCAGCCGCCGTCAGGGAGGCCTTCTATGCACATGTGAAGGCGGGTTTCAAGAAGGACGGCACCATCACGGCTTACGACGCCAAGTTCGTCATGGACGCCGGTGGTTACGCGGACTACACGGTGAACGTTTCGAGGACGGCCGGGTACTCTGGCGAAGGGTCTTACGAGATCCACAACGTCCACATCCTCTCGCTGGCAGTGTACACGAACAAGGTCTGCACCACGGCGATGAGGGGCTTCGGCTATCCTGAGAGCCACTGGGCGCTGGAGCAGATCATCGACCACGCCGCCAAGAAACTGGGCCTCGACCCGTTCAGGATGAGACTTCTCAACATCGCGAAGCCAGGAGAGTCGACGACTGCCACCGGCGAGAAGATCAGGCTGGATGCGGGCGACCCCGAGAAGGTTCTGAGGACCGTGGTGGACGGCCTAAAGTACTTCGACAAGGAGGAGCAGCCCAAGGAGCCCTGGAAGGTCAGGGCAAAGGGCTTCGCATTGAGCCTGAAGGGGCCTTCGCAGCCTCCTAACGCGGCCGCTTCGGCTCTACTCAAGTTCAACGAGGACACAAGCATAGATATCATGGTGGGGACGGGCAGCTTCGGGCAGGGAACCACCACCTCTCTGTGCATGATAGCGGCCGAGGAGTTCGGCCTCCCGCTGGAGAAGGTGAGGATTTCTAACCTGCGCAGCACGGACAATGTGCCGTATACTTGGCAGACGGTGGGGAGCAGGGGGCTTTTCACTGACGCCAACTCCCTTCTGAACGCGATAAAGGACGCCAAGAGGCAGATCACCGACGTCGCTCTCCAGGTGTTCCGGGTCCCCGCCGACGACGTCATGTTCGGAGACGGCAAGGTGTTCGTCCGCGGCAGGCCATGGATCAGCGCTCCTCTCAGTGACTTCGTGCTTGGCTACACCTACCCCAACGGCAACGCCATCGGAGGGCCCATCGTCGGGAAGGGCACCTTCATGTCGATTCTGAACTCCTACCTTGACCCCGACACCGGGCAGGGCGTCCCCACGATCTTCCATACGTTCGGAGGAACGGGGGTGGAGATCGAGCTGGACCTGTTGACGGGTGAAATCCGCATCCTGAAGGGGGTGCAGGTCTACGACGTGGGAAGGGTCATCAACAAGCTTATGTTGGACGAGCAGATGGACGGGGGCTTCATAATGGGGCAGGGTGCGGCCCTCTACGAAGGCCTGAAGTTCGACGAGCAGGGATGGGTGATGAACCCCAACTTCACGAACTATTACGTCCCACGATGCAAGGATATCGCCGACACGATCGACAAGCACTGCGTCGAGACGCCGCAGTCAGATGGACCCCTGGGAGCCCGCGGTATAGGTGAGATGGTTATGATCGCAACAGCGCCGGCCATCGCAAACGCCATCTTCGGCTCGATAGGCGTCAGGATGGAGACCCTTCCGATGAACCCAGAGAACGTCTGGCAGGCGATTAAGGCTCAGAGGCCTGAACTAATCAAGGATGCCACGGAGAAGTTCCTTTCGTACAAGGCAAAGGGGGTGTCATCTTGAGCTTCGGGTCACCATACTTCACTGTTCCGGAGTTCGAGTATGTGAAGCCCAAGACGCTCAAGGAGGCCTTGGAGTTCCTCGACGGGAAGGGAGAGGACACCAAGGTCATGGCGGGAGGCGTGGGCCTCCTGGCATTCATGAAGGAGCGCCTCATCGACTGCAAGTACGTCCTCGATATAAAGGGGATACCCGAGCTCCGCGAGCTGTCGGCCGAAAGGGGGAAGGGCCTGAGCATAGGTGCGGCTGTAACCCTTTCCGAGCTGCTCGCACTTCCACTCCTGAAGGAGAAGTACACTGCGCTCTACGACGCAGTGAAGAACCTCAGCGACCCCAACCTTAGGAACCGCTCCACGCTATTGGGCGACCTCTGCGAAGCGATACCGTGGATTGACGGCCCTCCTCCTCTGATCCTCTTCGACGCGGAGGTCGTGATCTCCTCCCTGAAGGGCGAAAGGAGGGTGAAGGTCAAGGACTTCATCATCGGCACGGCGGAGACCGTGTTGCAGCCTAACGAGCTGGCCAGGTCCGTTCACGTCCCAGAGCCCGCGCCGGGCACGGTGAGCCACTACCTGAAGTTCTCAAAGGGGACGGAGTTCAGCATCGCCAGCGTTGGCGCCCTCGTCGTCAACAGGAATGACCCAGCCCGGAGGAGAGTCAAGTTGGCCTATGGGGCCATCAACCTGATGCCCATCGAGGCTTTCCAAGCTGAAGAAGTCTTCAGGCAGGACAAGCCCGTGGGAGAGCTCATAGGCGAGGCGTTGAAAGTGGTGGACGCGACCGTGGAGACCGTCACCGACGTGCTTGGAACCGCGGAGTATCGGAAACATCTGGTGAAAGTGCAGACGGCGGCAGTCCTGAAGGAGATATTGGAGGCGTGATGGTTTTGACACACAAGGTTTCATACACGGTCAACGGCACGAAGAGGACGGCGACCGTCGAGGACAACGAGCTCCTCCTGGACGTCCTGCGAGACAGGATGGGAGTCAAGAGCGTCAAGGCTGCCTGCTGGAGAGGAGAATGCGGCCTCTGCACCGCGCTCGTCAACAACAAGCCTGTCAAGACGTGCTTGGTGTTGGCGGTGGACGCTGACGGCAGCGACATAGTCACAGCCGAGGGCCTCGCGGGTGAGGAGCTGTTGTCGCCCCTGCAGAAGTCGTTCGTCGACCACGGTGCTCTACAGTGCGGTTTCTGCACACCCGCGTTTGTCGTGACGGCGCACCACCTCCTGGAGACGAACCCCGATGCCACAGACGAAGAGATCAAGGAGTACCTGAGCGGGTGCATCTGCCGCTGCGGGACGTACTACCAGATAGTCGAAGCCGTGAAGGATGCGCGGAAGTACTACAAGAAGTAGGTCCGCCAAAGGCGCGCGGGAGCGATCTCGCGCGCCCCGAAACTTTTTTCGTATTCTTGAAGCTTAAGGACGGAGTCTGAACGCCCCGCGTCGGCAGATCGACTCGTCAGAGCACGACCTACATCAGCTTCGAAAGGATGTCTTCATACTCCTTCTCAATCTTGGCGGGCGGTGTGAAATTCACTTGGACCACCTTGACCGATTGAGAAGCCAGGTCGTCGCGGAAGATCTCTAGGCCGACGTTGATCACCTTGAGCTCCGATCGGAACAGCTTCTTGGCGCCCTCTGACATCTTAATCACTCTAGACTCCCAGGTACTCCTTCAGTATCAGTCTCTTGACGTCTTCCTTCACATTGCCCCTGGATGCGGCCAGGCCGGCGACGACGGCCATCAGGGCGTTGGAAGGGAGCACGACCACGCCCTCTTTGACCAGCTTCTCCTCCTGCTCCTTCAGTGGTTGTGGGTCTTGGTCGGTCCCGCAGACATGGGCAAGAATGGGGAGTTCTCTACCTTTGGCCCTGGCGATGGCTTTGGCCTCCCTTATGGAGGATATCATCGCGCCCGCGGGGTCACGATTGGATCCGTAGCCCAGTACTACGTCCATGATGATGACGGCGACCGACCCGTCCCTAGCCTCGTCGACCAGACGGAGCTTCCTCACCGTGGGGTCGATCATAGGATGGGCGCGCCCTGAGGTGAACTCTTCTTCGCCCAGGTCCACCAGGGTATGGCCTTCGCTCTTGTAACTGTCGGCCAGCTTGAGCCTCTCGTCCAGCGGGGCGTTGGAGTGGATGCCGCCGAAGAGTTCGGTGAACAGCAACATTGACTCAAACGTCAGGGTCCCGCCGGTATAGAGGCCGCGGACGTACTTCTGCTCGAGCCTGAGCGGCGCCGCGATCTTCGCCGCCAGCCTTTCGACCTCGTCCCGCGACATCGAGATCTTGGAGATCATCGCCTCTGCATCCTCCCCATCGGCGAACCTCAGCGCCTGGGCTGAAGCCACATGAAGGGACTTTGTCGAGAAAATCCGGTCCTTCTGCGCCTCGCTGACTTCATACTTTTTCGTCCCGAGGAAGCATATGACGAACTTCTTTTTGGTCTGGCTCTCGACGAAAGACATGAGCTTGGCGAGAGTATCAGGGCTCGGCGGCTTGCTGACGAGGCACACAACCTTCGTCTCCGGGTCGGCTTCGAGCGCCTTTACGGCGTCCACGGCCATTATCCCTCCGACGTAGGACTTCACATCCCCTCCGCCGATTCCCAGGCCTTCAGAGACGCCTCCTCCGGCCCGGCTGATCAAGACGCTGACTTCCTGGAGACCGGTTCCAGCGGCCGCGGCAATCCCCACGTTCCCTCTCCTGACGACGTTGGCGAACGCTATCGCCTTGCCTCCGATGATGGAGGTGCCGGCGCCGGGCCCCAGCACGAAGAGCCTCCTTTCGCTGGCGTACTTCTTCAGGAAGGCCTCGTCCTCATGTGAGACGTGGTCGCTGAAGAGATGAACATGGATTCCCCTGTCGAGGAATCTCTTCACGACGTTCCTGGCGTACTCGCCGGGGATCGATACCACTGCCAGGTTGGCCTCAGGCATGGCGCTCATGGCGTCGTCGATGTTGCTGAAGGCCTCTGCCTTCGCGGCAACCGGCCTGGTGAGGATTTCTTCGACCTCCTTGATGATCCCGTCGAGGCGACCAGCGTCTTCTGCTTGGACGGCGATGAGGATGTCGCTCTCGGAAGCCTCCCTTCCTTCCTTGGCAAGGAGGCCCAGCCGCTCCAGGAGCTCTTTGTTGGTGGAGGTGCCCATGACGACGGCTGCGTCCTTAACGCCGGGGAGCTTCTTCGCGTCCTCGGAGAGCTGCATCAGCTGCAGAGAATCCCTGTAGAAGTTCGGCTTTACGACATTCTTCACCGATGGCATGGCGAAGTTCTGCAGAATCTCTAAGCCTGAGACTCCCATTTAAACTGTTTGCACAAGGCCGGTGAACGTTTCGTCGGAAAGTCAGGTCGAAGAGATACTGCAGTTAGTGCAGGTCCATATAAATAGGATTGGTCATTTGGTCATGTCTCGCCTTCATCTGGGCAACGCTTTTATATTGAGATGGCGAAAATCTTCATTCGGTGCGACGGTTGAGTTCTCCTGTCAATTTGAAAGACGAAGTTGAGAAGGCCAATCAGGTCGCCGTAGATCGGATGATGGAGTCCGATCCCTTCTGGACGGACGTCGTCCCTGCGATCACGGCCATACCAGGAATGAGGGACCACCTCCTTCTTCACGCGGGCCCCCCTATAACTTGGGAGAGGATGTCCGGTCCAGTTAAGGGCGCCGTCTTGGGGGCTTGCATCTACGAGGGATGGGCGAAGGACGACGCCGAGGCGGAGAAGCTCATCCGGAGCGGGGTCGTCCAGTTCGAGCCCTGTCACCACCACGACGCCGTCGGGCCTATGGCGGGGATCATATCGCCCTCGATGCCGGTCTTCGAGGTCACGGACAGGAAGTTCGGCTTGAAGTCCTACAGCAACTTCAACGAAGGGATAGGGAAGGTGCTCCGGTATGGAGCCTACGGTGAGGAGGTGCTGAAACGGCTGGCCTATATCCGGGACAGCTTCGCGCCTGCGCTCCTCGCAGGTTTGAAGGAGTTGAAGAAGGAGAAACCGGGATTCGCCTTCAAGCCCCTGATCGCTCAGGGTCTCACCATGGGAGACGATTGCCACAACAGATACGTCGCCACCACCAGCCTCCTCGTCAGGGAGCTCGCTCAATACCTAGTCGCCTCAGGGGGAGACAGGGAGGAGATCAGGAAGGCTTTGGTGTTCATGAACGCCAACAACTTTACGGCGCTGAACCTCGGGATGGCCTCGGCCAAGGCCATGACGATGGCTGCTCACGGCATCAAGTATAGCACGATAGTGACCACTATGGCCCGGAACGGCACCGACATCGGCATCAGAGTGAGCGGCCTCGGGGAGGAATGGTTCACGGCGCCTGCCCCCATGGTGAACGGCCTCTGGTTCCCAGGCTTTACGGCGAAGGACTCCAATCCCGACCTCGGAGACAGCTCTATCACTGAGACTGCTGGCTTCGGAGGCTTCGCTATGGCCACCGCACCCGCCATCGTCTCATGGGTGGGCGGCAGCGTCGCGGCCGCAGTCGAGATCACCAAGAAGATGTATGAGATCACTTACGCCAAGCACAGGTACTTCCTCATACCTAACCTCGACTTTGCGGGCACGCCCACAGGCGTCGACATCAGGAAGGTCGTCAAGACGGGCATCACCCCCAACATCAACACGGGCGTCGCCAGCAAGGAGGCGGGCGTAGGCCAAGTAGGCGCCGGGCTCGTCGTCTTCCCCATGGAGATGTTCAAGAAAGCCCTTAAGGGCTACGCTGAGAGGTACGCCCTCTAAGGAAGTTGTCCACGAACCTGTCGGCCTGGTGCACTGGGGAGAATGCCTTTCAGTGGCTGAGCACTAGCGTTGAGCCTCCCGCTGTAGCGGATGTATTCCCCAATTCGTTCTACCTCCGCACAGCGTCCGGCGACCTGATTAATGTCACAGGAAAGGAAGTCAGGAGTCCGATTAACGTGAACATCGGAACCGGGGGGCCGGATTTCCAGGAGGCCGTCAAGGTTGGTGAGAGGGCCGAGTTCGGCGGAGGCGTCCTGTCCGTCGGCCCGCTCAGGGTAGCGATCACTGAAGGAAGGTTCACTAACTCCTTGCGGCCAGAGGAGGCCAAGAAAGAGAAGGTCGTGTCCGTAAAGGGGAAGCTTCTGGCTGCTGCGTGCCTACTAGTGGTCTTCGACCTGAAGGAAAGCATCTTGGACGCCGGTGGCAAGGCGTTCGACCGCTACCGGTCCTTCTTCATGGACGCCTTCGTCCGCCCCACCACTTTTGATGAATCCCTATTCATGGAGTCTGCTTATGGGCTTCTGGGGATAGGGTCGGGTTTCACCCCCTCTTTCGACGATTTCGTCAGCGGCTTCCTCTGCATGTACAACGCGGGAAACAGGTTCTTCCGTCGGGCGCCCCTTATCATGGATATCGCCGAAGCGGAAAGGAGGACCAGCTGGGCCAGCGCCCGGCTGCTCGACTATATGCAGCACGACCTGATGGACGAAGATGTGGAGGCTGTCGTTTCGTCTTTCTTCGCGGGTGATGGGGACGGGCTTCTCCTGGGCCTAGAGGATGTCGTCTCCAGGGGCCATTCCTCCGGGCTGGACATGTCGGTGGGAATGCTAGTGGCGTCTTCGGTCGTGTTGGACGATTTGGACCATGGTTCCTTCACCTCGAACCTGGGCAGGTCAATGGGGTTTTGACGCCTACTGTCTCCATTCTCCCCAGGTCTCCCTGAGGGTCCCGCTAATCTCCCCGACGGTGCACCTTGATCTGATGCATTCCAGCACCGGCGGGAAGAGGTTTACTTCAGTGTTGGAGGCCGCCTTCTCCAGCTGACGCAGCGCAGAACGGACCAGCGTCTGGTCTCTGGACCCTCTGTACTCCTTCACCCTCGCCAGCACCCTTTCGCGAGAGGAAGGGTCCACCTTCAGAGGCTCGTACGGAGCTTCACCCTCCTCCGTCGCGACATTGACCCCTATGACGGGTATCACCCCCTTCTCCACTTTGAGCTGGTAGTCGTAGGCGCTGCGCGCTATCTCCTGCTGAGGGAAGCCTCTCTCGACGGCCTTGACCATCCCTCCCATCTTCTCGACCGCATTCACTATCTTCCACGCCTTTTCCTCGACAGAGGAGGTTAGCTCCTCGAGGAGGTACGAACCGCCCAGGGGGTCCACCGAGTCCGCAATCCCTGATTCCAGCAGCAAAGCCTGTTGAACCCTGACCGAAAGCTTCACCGCTTTCTCAGTGGGGAGGCAGATGGCCTCGTCGTAGGAGTTGACGTGAAGGGACTGGGCGCCGCCCAAGGTCGCCGCCAAGGCCTGAAGCGTCGTCCTAATGATGTTGACCTCTGGCTGCTGCGCCGTCATGGTCACGCCCGCCGTCTGGGCGTGGAATCTGAGCATCTGTGACTTCGGGTCCCTGGCACCGAACCGCTCCTTCATTATCTTAGCCCACATCCTGCGCGCGGCCCTGAACTTGGCCACCTGCTCGATGAGGTTCGTCCTCGATGCGAAGAAGAACGACAAGCGGGGGGCGAAGTCATCGACCTTGACCCCCTTCTCGGTCAGCGTCCTGGTGTACTCGATGCCGTCAGCTAGGGTGAAGCCCACTTCTTGCGACGGTGTGGCCCCCGCTTCCTCGAAATGGTAGCCGCTTATGCTAATCGAATTCCACTGGGGCATGGCCTTCGCGCAGTGCATAATGATGTCAGTGGAGTATCGCATCGACGGCCCTGGAGGATAGATGAAGTTGTTTCTGGCGATATATTCCTTCAAGATGTCGTTCTGCACCGTCCCCCGGAGGGCGGAGGGCTCGATGGACTGGGCCTGAGCTGCCGCGACATAGAGTGCTAGGAGCTCCATGGCCGTGGCGTTGATCGTCATGGAGGTGGACACCTTGCTGAGCGGAATAGAGTCGAAGACCAGCTTCATTTCCTGCAACGTCGAGACGGAGACGCCCACCTTCCCGACTTCGTAGTAGGCCAGCTCGCAGTCAGGGTCCAGTCCTAGCTGCGTCGGCAGGTCGAAGGCGACGCTCAGACCGGTCTGGCCGGCCTTGAGCAGGTAACGGTAGCGTCCGTTGGTGTCCTCGGCCGACCCGAATCCCGCGTATTGCCTTATGGTCCAGGGTCTTCCCCGGTACATCGTCGGGTAGACGCCTCTGGTGAAAGGGAAGCTTCCCGGGAAGCCCAGGTCTTTGTCGTAGCTCCAGCCGTGTTCATCTAAGGTAGCTGGCGTGGACAGCCTGGGGACAGGTGTTCCGTCCTCCGATGGGAACTGAAGGGCCCTCTCGGGTGATGTAGCCAGGTAGGGCTTGAGCACCTCCGACTCCCATTCCGACGACCTGGCCGACAGGGACGTTCCTGCCTTCTCCTTCTTTGAGGGGCGCTTGGTCCTGTTCAAATGCCTATTCGCCGTACCTCTTCACTATCTCAAGCAGGACGCCGTGCGTCGACTTCGGGTGGACGAAGTCGACGATTCTGTCCCCCTTCAGGTCCTCCGGCTCCGGATAGACCATGAAGGCGCCCTTCATCTTGCAGAAGTCATGCGCCTCCTTGACGTCGTCGTAGCCGAGCGCCATATGGTGTATGCCTTCGCCCCGCTTCTCGATGAATCTAGCGATGGTGCTATCGGCGGAAAGCGGCTCGAGCAGCTCAACGTAGCTCTCCCCGACCTTGAACATGGCGATCCGGACCTTCTCCTCCTCCACCGTCTCCTTCTTGACCAACTTGAGCCCCAGCGTTTCTTCGTAGAACTTGCACGCTTCATCGACGCTCCTCACGGCGATGCCAACGTGGTCCACCTTTGTAGGGGTAATCGGCAACTAGCTTCCCCCCTTTGCGGCGTCGCGGACGGCCTTGGCCACGACCGCCAGCGAAGCACCTGGTCCGTAGACAGCCGAGATACCCAACTTTTTCAAGGGTTCTATGTCGGTCCTGGGGATGACCCCCCCGAAGACCAGCGGCCGGTCCAGTCCCTTGGCTTTCATCGCCTTGACTAGGTCCGCCGCTAGCTCCATGTGGGAACCCGACAGGATGCTCACGGCGACTACGTCCACGTCTTCCTGCAGGGCGGTCGCGACTACGTTGGCCACGGTCTGATGGACGCCCAAGTAGACGACTTCGAGGCCAGCGTCAGCGAGCCCCTTCGCCACCACCTTGAGCCCCCGGTCGTGGCCGTCCAGCCCCACCTTGGTGACCAGAACCTTCACTCTGCCAGGCCCATGTTTGGAGTCAGATGAATATTTCGTCAACTGATTTACAAAAGTGCAGCGCCTTTCTGTTTAATAAATCTAGGTCGTGCTCGGGCGGCGGACGGTTCCGTTGCATTTTCTGCAAGGAAACGCTTATATGAAGTCGCAATAGGCGCTCAAAGAGGGCAACCGAAATGAGTTCGTCATTCTACCAGCCTCCGGAGCCAGTCTCCTACCTGGAGCACAAGCTGAAGGTGGAGGACATGGAGCCGGTCCTACGATGCGGCGTCCCAGAGATGAAAATCATGACCGAAAGGCCCTGGAAGCCCAAGGTCGTTTCGCTCAGGGGTGGCGAGCAGATGGTAGTGAGGTCTCTCAGGGAAGACGAATACGACCAGGTCCTCGAGGCCATAAAGCCCTACATGTTCATTCCAAAGGACTTCTACGACATCGTCGGTGTCCGGACGTACGGGGAGGTGCTCTCACAGAAAGTTCACAGGATCAAGGACGCATATTCTTTGATAGGCATCATCGACGGGCAGCTCGCCGGTCTTGCCAACGCCAGGATGTTCAACGAAAAGGTAGCCTACTCTCTGCACACCATGAGCTTCATGAGAGGGACGGATTCGGGCCCAGCCCTCTACTTTGCGAAGGCCGAATATGCCTTCGACTACCTCGGAGCTGAGACGTGGGAGGCGTGCTTCGAAAGCTACAATGGGTACAGGATCATCGGGCTCCAGTGGGCTCACAAGGCCCGGCCGTACCCGGAGTTCCAGACAGAGCTCGGAGGGGCGAGGGTCTTCTACCTCGACCGCGACCTGTGGGAGAACTTCATCAAGAAGAAGTTCGCAAGCTACATGGGGAGCCAGAAGGTGCCTGCCGATCTCATCCGGAAGGCTGAGCACTTCAATGTCGGCCCGCCCGTCGTCTAGGGCGCGCAAGCCCCTTCGCCTTCTTCAACAAAGGGTGCCCAGCGCAAGCATTAATTGTCAGGAGCTCCTGGGGCTGACGTAACTCTTTTATCGTCTGCGCCTTTATGGGCAGCATCATGGGCAGCGTCAAGGCAGTGGTCCTTTGCGGAGGACTGGGAAGCCGTCTCAGGCCGCTGACCTACTATTTCCAGAAGACCATGCTCCCGGTCGGCGAGAGACAGAAGCCCATTTTGGAGTACATTCTGCGATCGCTGAAGTACAACGGCATCGACAGGGCTGTCCTCCTTGCCGGCTACAAGGCGGAGCAGATCCAGAACTACTTCAAATCTGGGGCTCCCGTCTCCATGGAGCTTTCCTACGTCGCCGATGACCCATCTTTGAAAGGCAATGGGGGCGCCGTCCTCAACGCCTACCGGCAGGGCGTCTTGAACGAAGATGACCAGCTCCTAATCTACTACGGGGACATACTCACGCGGATGGACCTGAAGCGCTTGCTGGGCCAGCACACCTCTTCAGGCTCTGATGCTACGCTGGCGGTGGCGCAGGGTTACAAGCTTCCGGTGGGGGTTGCCAAGGTGAAAGGGAACCGGCTTGTCAAGATGGAGGAGAAGCCCGTCATCGACATCGATGTCGGGATAGGGATACTCGCCCTCAAGGGCGACTCCCTCATCGCGCTTGAGGAGGTCTCCAAGGGCACGAACGAGCTGGACATCATGGGGCAGCTCATCCCCGGCATGATCGAGGCAAAGAAGAAAGTGAACGTCTTCCTCACCAAGGACTACTGGCTGGACGTTGGGAGCATCGAGACATACGAGAAGTTGGACCACGCTAAGCTGGACGAAAGCTTCAGGGACCTCTTCCTCTACGAAGTGAGGCAGAAGAGAGACCAGTAGCGCTTGGCCTCGAACAGAGCCTCCCAATACTCTTAAATCCGGCTCGGGGCATCAGTGCCCGTCTTGCTGGACAGGAAAGACGTTTTCAGCACGCTCATAGATAACTGGAAGAAGACGACCAACCCCGTAGGCCTCAAGACATCCGAATTTACGGCCTGGTCGGAAGGGCTCAACCTCCCAGCCGACACAGGGACCATAATCTACACGGGAGGTCTCTACCAGATGGTCCCCTTCATCAACGCTTTCGTGGCAGGTCTCGACAGGCTCGAGTCCTCCAGCGTAGGAGGTGCTGGCTTCAGGGTGTTTCGGGCGTTGAGCAGCATAGGCCTCGATGTCAGCTCGGCATATGCCGCCATGACCGCAGGCGACAAGAAGCGCTTCAGCCAGATCATCGTGAACGTCGTTTCCCTCCTGAAGAGGAGCGGCGTGGAGGTGAGCTACCTCGGAGCCGACGAGCTCTACTCGGGCGTGCTCTTCCACGACATGGGCATCGACTGGGTCTTCGAAGAGCAGGCCCGTGAGGTGTATGCGAGGTTCAAGAAGCACGGCGTCAGGAAGGTCATCACGATGGACCCACATTCCACCGTGGCCCTCAAGCTGCTCTACCCTGAGGTCATAAAGGACTACGATGTAGACGTAAGGCACTATCTCGAAGTGGTCGACCCTGCCGTCGCCGTCGCGAAGGACTCCCTTAAGGGGCAGAAGTTCACTATCCATGATCCTTGCCTCTTGGCGAGGAAACTGGGCCTCTGGAAGAACTCCAGGGCCATGCTCGAGCAGGCGGGCGCCGAGGTCGCCGAGCCCATCAGGACGCGCAACTTCACGTTCTGCTGCGGCGGGCCCATCGAGAACATCGCCCCCAAAGTCTCGAACGAAATCACCATCAAGAGGGCCGCCGAGTTGAAGCAGATGGCCGACAAGGCCATCCTGGCCTGCCCCATCTGTCTGGCGAACTTTACGAGGGTGGAGGCGAAGACCGGGCTTCAGACACTCGACCTGCTGGAGGTCCTAAGGTGATATAGGATGGCTAAGACATTCCTCGAAGTCAAGAAGGAGATGTACCAGGCCCTTGGAGACAAGGCGATGCGGACGGGCATCTCGAGAGGAATGGACAGCTACGTCAAGAACTACGACAAGGTCAAAGATAGGGCCGACGTCGTCCAGCTTCGCACGGAGGTTAAGTCCGTCAAGGACTACGACGTCAAGCGCATGGAGGAGCTCTACAAGCAGGCGATGGAAGCACTTCAGGCCAACGGCGTCCTCGCCTACTACGCCAACACGAAGCAGGACGCCCTGGACATCATATACAAGCTCGTGGGCACGGGCAAGGTCGTCGTCAAGTCCAAGAGCATGGTGACCGAAGAGATCGGCATACGCCACTATCTCCAGGAGAGGGGCAACGAGGTATGGGAGACGGACCTGGGAGAGCTCATCATTCAGTTTAGGGGAGAGAAGCCGGCCCACATGATTTCGCCGGCCCTTCACGTCCCTCGCGAAGCGGTCGCCGAGATATTCAAGGAGAAGTTCGGGAAGACGTTCGACCCCAACGACCTCCCCACCATGGTGGCGGCAGCGAGAGAGTTCCTCCGCACGAAGCTCCTCGCCGCGCAGGTGGGCATAACAGGGATCAACGCCATCTCGGCGGCCGACGGGACCGTGGTGACCGTGGAGAACGAGGCGAACATCCGGCTGACCAGCTCGCTTCCACCGGTGAACATCGTGGTCGGCGGGATAGAGAAGGTCGTCCCCACGACGCTGGACGCGGTCAAGACTGCCCTCTTGCAGGGGTACTACGGAGGCTCGCCTGTCCCCACCTACGTCAACCTTTCCGCGGGCCCCAGCGGCACTCGGGACATCGAGAAGACGCTCGTGAGGCCCGCTCAGGGTTCGAAGGAGATGCACGTGGTGCTCGTGAACAACGGCAGGCTCGAAGCTCTGAAGACGCCGCTGTGGGACGCCCTGCGTTGCATAAGGTGTGGCGCATGCCAGCTGGTGTGCCCGACGTTTGCGGTCGACGGCCCCACGTGGGGAGGCTCCACATACACGGCCGCCGTGGGCCTGCTCTGGACGGCGATAACCGAAGGAAGGGACGCCGCCGAGCCTCTGACCTACTTCTGCCTCGAGTGTGACGCCTGCAACGAGATCTGCCCGGTCCAGATTAACATCAGTGGAAACATCAGATGGATTAAGAAGGAGTCCACGGAAGCGCTGCTGAAGAAGTAGCCTCAGGGGACGCCGAGGCCGGCTCTTCAAGGGCTCGCCTCGCCCTGGTGCTGGGGATCGGCGCGGTCTCATTCAGCAGCATATCGAGCTTCCTCAGCGGAGCTTCGCCGCTGGCCATCGCCTTCTACCGAAACTTCATTGGCGGCCTCATCCTCCTTCCGCTGGTCGCTCGCGGCTGGAGGGAGTTCGGGGCCCTCAGCAGGAGGGAGGTCCTCCTCCTCGTCATCGCGGGCCTCTTCTTCTCCATCCATTTCGCTTCTTGGATAACCTCCCTGTTCTACACTTCGATTACGGCTAGCGTGGTTCCTGTGCACTCGGACCCTCTGATCGCGGCCCTCCTGGCGTTCGTATTCCTCGGAGAGAAGCCGTCAAGGCGGACGATGCTGGGGTTCGTGGTAGCTCTCGCTGGCGTGGTTCTCATCACTGCCGAAGGGGGACTCAGGGAGCCCAGACGCTGGGCATGGGCGACCTCCTTGCGCTCATCGGGGCTTTCGTCGTCGCCGTGTACTTTCTCATCGGGCGCCGCCTCCGCAGGGACCTGAGCGTCACAACCTATGCGTCGTCAGTCTACCTGATCGCCGTCTTCTTCCTGTTCGTCGGCCGCTTGGCGACATCCGAGTCGCTCGTTGGGTACTCCTCTGGCCAGTACCTGATATTCCTGGCCCTGGCCCTCGGGCCCAGCGTGCTCGGCTACACCTCCTTCAACTACGCCCTGAAGTACCTCAACGCTTCGACGGTGAGCGTCGCGACCCTCGGGGAGCCCGTGATGGCGGGGACCCTTTCCGTCTTCATTTTCAATCAGACGCCGACGGTCGGAGTCCTAGTGGGCGCGTTCCTGGTCTTCGGCGGTCTATCTTACGCCCTGAGGTAGTTCAGTGTTCGGGGAGACTTCGGGAGGGCTTGAGAGCCGAATGAAGCGTCTCCCGTAGCTGCGGCTAAGTTAGGTTCTGACAATTTGACCACTTGCAGGCGAAGAGAGGGGGTCGGGGGGTTACGAAGTTATACCGCATCCGCCGGAGTGGCTGGTCGGAGTTGGTCGGTGTTCAGGGGTGGCCTGGGTTCCCTGACAGGTCGGGCGGGCCAATTCTTCTGCCGGACCTAAGCTTGTTTTCCCTCCGGCTCCCCTATGGCTCCAGCCTGACAGGGGGGGTAGTACCCGACCATTCCCGACCGTTTCCGACCGCCTGCCCAATTGCAGACCGACCACGACCGACCGACCGACCACCATCAAGGGTATGCTTCATCTAACCCGTTATCTCATTAGCACATGACCGTCATGTCAGAGCCACTTGATAAGCCGACAGACAAGGCGACGGCGGTCGGTGAGCAACCGACCACTAACCGACCACCGTCTAAAGGTGGTCGGTCGAGCAACCGACCAGCAAAGGAGGGAACCGACCAAGGCAAGGCCGAGGAGACTCCGAAGGGTGGGGTTGAGAAGGCCGAGGCAACGAAGGGGCCTGACGCTTCACAAGAGAGAGCCGAAGGCCAGCCGGAGCAAGGGACCCAGCAGGGAGAGAGGTTAGCTCCTCTCAACGAGGAAGAGAGGCAGACCATCTACAGCCTCCTCCACCAAGGGAAGGCGCAGCGATTCATTCGTGAAGCCTACGGGGACGGACGCGCGGAGACCATTAACAAGATGGCAGACGAGCTGAAGGAGAAGAAGGTGGTCCTCTATGAAGGGCGCTGGGAGAAGGCTGAAGAGGTTGCGAAGCACGATACCGAGAAGGCTGGAGAGAGTGCAGCGACGGCGGCGGCGACGGCTGTCATAGGGTCGGTAACGACGGAAACAGCAACCAGGGCCGTTGCGATACAGGCGGAACTGATGAGGCTCGGCACGCACGTCCGAGACAACTACATAGGGACGGCCACCCAGGACGCACAGACTCTCGAAGAGTTCCTTCAGGCGGCGACGGACTTCTACCTGATGTACAAGGAGACGGTGTAGGAGCTACAGACGCCGGACCTCGCCCTGGCGCAATACTGCTCTGCGCGTCGATGGGACGGCTCGACACGCCAGAATGGTTTAAATCGTTTCGATCGTCTAAGGAACGACGATTTGAAGGACTACGGCCCACTCGCCGCTGCGGCCGGGGCGATCAACGCGGACGTCAACCTCTTCCTACAGAGGATCCCGGCGGGCGGAGAGGAGATGCCCGTGAAGAGCATCACCCGGGTCCCTGGCGGCAAGGCTGCGAACGTCGCGGTGGCGATGGCGCGGCTATTGAAGCCAGCCACGAGCGGCATCATCGGGGCCCTCGGAGCCGACGCCGTGGGGGACTGGCAGCTTGACGTATTCAAGAAAGAGGGGGTGGACGCGCGAGGCCTGGTCAGGCTCAAGAACGTGGAGTCGGGTCAGGCGTACATCCTCATAGACGATCGGGGCCAGAACGCCATCAACACCTATTTCGGGGCGAACGCCTCCCTAAAGCCCACTCTCCTCGAGAGTCCCGGCGTGAAACAGGTCCTCAACACCATACGCTTCCTGGTCGTGATGGACACCCCGTTGGACTTCACTCACGCACTCCTATGGACCGCGTCGAAGCGCCCCATACCTCGGCTGTGGGCGCCCGGCGTGCGCACCCTCCAGGGCCCAGGAGCCGTCACCAAGTTGCTGAAGTATGTCGACTACCTTGTGCTCAATGAGCCAGAGGTGATGAACCTGGCCGGCGCTTCGACGCTGGCGGCCGCTTACCGGGAGCTCAGCAAGTCTCAGGAGGAGCTGAAGCTGGTGGTCACGAGAGGGAGGAACGGAGCGATCATGCTGGGACCCGGCATCGAAGAGGAGGTGGCTGGGGTGGACCTCTCCGCCTTGGGCCTTAAGGCTGTGAACACCGTTGGCTGCGGCGACGCCTTCATCGGTTGCTTCGCCGTCCATATCGTCCTGGGCCGCTCGCCAGAGGAGTCCCTGATGCTGGCCAACTATGCTGGGAGCTTCAAGGCGACGCGGCTAGACACGAGGGGAAGCCCCACGGCAGATGAGCTGGCGTCGTTCGCGAAGAGGATTGAAAACTCCTCAAGCTGACAGAGAGCCAGCAGGTACGGCAGCTGTCCTAGTTCTTGGGGACCGAGGCCTTTACGGTCAAGACCGGGGCCTGCGCTTCCTTCTTTTGTTGCGCGAGTTTAGCCAACCTTTCCTGTTCCAGCTCCCATTCGCGCATCTTCTCATACAGCTCCGCGCTGTTGCCGCAGCACATGGCTGGAATCCGGCGGTGACGTATGATCATTTAGTGATTGTTGAGGAGTCTTGGAGATGTCTCGGTGTGTGCTTCCTAGTGTGGGTTAGCCGAATCTAGCCAGTTGTCAACGAAGCTCTGCTAGGCCGCTGGCTATTCAACACCCTGGCCTTCGCCCTGTTGCGAGGGCCAGAAGTCCCGTATTGCTTCTGTCTAGACCCGCCGTGAAGCATGGGGGTTCTTCGCTTGGATTTCCTACGCTTGTCGCGGTCGTCGTCGAAGAGGGGGGAGTCGTTCCGCTTGTAGAACATCTTGATCGCCGCCGCCATCCCATGCCTGGTGTTCTCAGCGATTCCCTCTTTCACCAGCTCGCCGTTCACGTACCTGTCCAACCAATCCGTGTGCTTTCGTTTCGTAGCGACCTCGGTGGCGTTGCTTTCATAGACACACTTCAGATTGTCAAGGACCATCTCGTCAGGGGTCATGGTGATTCCTAGCTTTCGCAGCCAGCGGAAGTAGAGGGCGATGGCGTTCGTGTATATGGCCTTCGTGCCGACCGACCCATACTTGGAAACGAACCGCCTCATGGCGTCTCCATCGCCCAGTTCCCTTGCCTTCGCGTCGGCCTTCCTGACGTTCTCCCTGTCTCTTATGTCCACGACACCTAAACTCGGCTTTCTACTGGTCATATCTGTCATCCATAACGGTTTATTACCAGCTGAATCAGTGGATAGGGGACGTTGGAGAAGGTGGAGGAGGGCCGACCATTCATCAAGGAGGTCATCCTTGAGAACTTCCTGAGCTACGACTACGGGCGCGTCCTGCTCAAGCCGGGGCTCAACGTCGTGATGGGCCCGAACGGTGCAGGGAAGTCCAGCATCCTCCTGGGCATCTCGGTGGCCCTCGGCCAGGCGTCTACAGAGAGGTCGCGAAAGCTCAGCGACCTTGTCAAGCGAGGTAGGGACATCTCCCGCGTGACGCTCCTCTTGGACAACTCTCTCGTCAAGGGGAAGAGGCCTCTCCCTTTCAGGGCCGACACGATACATCTCTCCAGGTACATTCGAAAGGACGGAACCTACTGGTTCGAGATCGACTTCAAGGAGGTGGACAAGCAGGCCGTCGTGGAGACGTTGGGGAAGCTGGGGCTCAACCCCGACAACATGCTCATAATGATGCAACAGGGCCTCGGAGACACATTCAGCGTGGTCAGGCCCGAAGAGAAGCTAGCCATGGTGGAAGATGCTGCCGGGCTCGCGTCGTACAGGGCGAGCCTGCTGGAGGCCAAGGGCAGGCTCGATTCCATCATGACCGAGGAGGAGGAGAAGAAGAAGGAGCTGGAGACCGCGAAGACCACCTTGGCGCGCTGGCAGGAGAACTATGAAAAGAGCGTGAAAATCCGGGGTCTTCGCGAGGAGCTCACAAGGTTCAGGCTGGAAGAAGTGTGGTGCAGGGTCTCAAGAGAGGAGGAGAAGCTCGCCTCCATCGCACAGCGCATCAAGGAGGCCGAATCGACCATCGCTGAAATGACGACGAAGCTGGCCGAAGGGCAGGGAGACGTCCAGGAACGGTCCAAGGCCATCGCCGATGCCCTCGAGTTGCTGCTCAAGGGAGAGAGGGGCCTTTCCAGGCTGCGCGGTGACCTGCTGACGATTCAACATGATTCTTCGTCATACGGCTCTCTGAAGGCCGCGCTGCAGGACGCTCCGAAGGACCTTGCCAAGGAGGTCGAGAAGGTGCTCGGCTCTGGACAGGGGAGGGTCAAGACGCTGGAGGACGAAATCTCCTCCGTCGAAAGGGGTCTGGGCGTCGAGAACTCCAAGTTCCCCGACAAGGTCGAGGCATACGCCGCGTCGAGAGAGAAGGTCGCCGTATTGGACTACCGCCTCAACGAGAAGAAAAGGGAGCTGAAGGCGCTCGAAGGGCAGCAGGTCTCGTCGCAGGAAGAGCTGGTGGCGGCGAAGTCTGCGGCCGAAGCCCTCGGCCCCCGGGTGACCTCTACGAGGAGCCTGGGCGACGTCCAACTTGTCATCAAGGTGGACGAAGCGCAGCTGGTCCAGCTGGGTGACATCCCTCAGGAGGCCGAGCAGATCTACCGCGATTTCCAGGCTAGGATACAGGACCTCTCCGGGAAGCTGGACAAGCTGAAGGAGAACAAGGAGGTCACCCTCAAGGAGGTCAACGAGAGGTTCAAGGTGTGGCGCAAGCAACTGGACGGACTCGTCTCCGGGGTCAACGAGAGCTACGGCAAGATGCTCTCTCTGATCGGCGGCAGCGGAAGAGTGAGGATTGTCGGAGAGGACGACCCACTCAAGGCTGGCCTCGAAATCCAAGTGGCCTTCAGGGGACAAGACTTGGTCCCGCTGGACGCGTACACTCAGAGCGGAGGCGAGCGGAGCTCGGCCGTCACCGCCTTCCTGCTCGCCCTCCAGGAGCACATCATCTCCCCGTTCAGGGCCGTGGACGAGTTCGACGTGCACATGGACCCTTCCAGCCGCGAGACATTCATCAGGGCCCTCCACGACTACTTCAAGGCGGACAGGTCGGTGCAGTACCTCGTCATAACGCCGGGCTCGCCGGCGTTCTACGACGAATCCGCTCACTACATAATGGTCCAGAAGGTGGCTATGGCTTCGCAGGTCAAGGTGGCCAAGGGTGTCAGCCAGGTCGAGTGACGCGAAGGAGTACAGGCTCAGGGTGGCTTCGCTCCCTGATGACCTCAAGGACCAGGGAGGAGATCCCTTCGCTGTGGAGGTCAAGCCCATACTGAGGAGGCTGAAGAAGGACCTCAAGGAACTTGGGAGGCAGGACCTCCTCGCCGACGCCCAGGCCATAAACGCGGTCAGCAAGGTCGTCGGCCTGCAGGACGAATGGCTCACCTTCCAGCTCACGACCTTCCAGGTGGACCCGGGGCTCCTGACCTCCAAGCTGATGTCCCTTAGCGTCTCTGACATCGCCGGGGCGCTGGGGGAGGCGCACCATCCCCCGGCCGCCGCGAAGCTGATGCCCACCTCGAGGCTGCTCGAAGCCGCCGACTACTGGGTGCAGCTCTACGGATGGGGCTCCCTCGCCCGGCTGGGGCCGCTGGCACTAGCTGACCAAGGGACCGACTATGAGACCATCAGGATGGACCCCCAGGAGCTTGAAGGGCGCCTCCAGTCCACATTCCTCAGGGTCAGCCGGAGGCTTACCGAAGGCCCCCTTCCCTTCAAGGAGTTCGCGGGCGACTTCCAGGGGGCCGAGAAGCTCAAGGAGACCTACTCTCTTGCCCACCTCTGCATGAGGGGGGCGTTCGCCCTCCGCTATGATCCGTCGACTTCGGATTATCTCATAACGGCTGCGGACGGCAACGTCGACAGGTCCGTTGCGATTTCACTAGGGTGATATGGGTGACACAGGAACAGGACAAGGACACGCAGGAGATCAGGGAGAAGGCCTTGAAGGGCCTTACGACACTGCTCTACCAGCGCCACTTCCAGCCTGGCCTCAAGGGCTGGGAGCTCAAGCGCCTCCTCGGCAGGGGCTACCTTGACGTCCTCAAATTGACAGGGTCTCTCGCTTCGGAGTTCGGCCTGAAGCTCGT
>JBEKZX010000022.1:0-23473 GCA_049509455.1 Conexivisphaerales archaeon | reverse complement strand
GAGAGGACCAGGCCGCCATAGGGCAGGTCCCTCCTCCCACCGTAGAGCCTTCGTTGGGTCAGGTGGTCGTCATAGAAGAGGTACCTTCTGTAGACGAGCGCGGCGCCGACCAGGACGGCGAGAGCCGTGGCGCCGACGATCAGAACCATCTCCGCTGCGGAGACATAGGGCAAGACCGCCCATGCGATAGCGGCCGTCACGCCCAGAATCGCTAGGCCGATCGCAAGCAAGGTCCAGACTGGACTCACCTTGAAGGCTGGCTTCTCTGCTTGGACGGTCAATTCCTTGCAACACATCCATCTGTCTCCTCACGGATTAAGCCTCCTACTTTATGGACAGCCCCGATGTCGCCTCGCCCCCGTGGTCCCGAATTGTGGACTAGTTAGAGTCCTGTTTCGCCGATGTCGAAAGGACGGGATTCAAACACGAAGCCTCCTCTCTGGGGGCATCTCAGCAGTGAGTCCGCATCGTTGGGGATTCGCAATCGTCTGAGTACTGAAACCCAAACGAAATCGGATTCCTGTTCACCAGCTAGCAACGCTTGGCGCAAGGAGACTGGTCACCCCTCCCGTCCTGTCTGGTCGACGAGTCCCCGTCCGAACGTCCCTTAGATCTCCCCCCTCCCTGACAACAGGCAGCCCCTTCTCCCTCCTTTCAAGGAATCCGCACGACGAGTAGAGGAAGACATACCCTCCATACTCCAAGCAGACCAGTACCTTCTCGAGTTCGGCTGCATGGGCACAAATCATGCAATGGAGGGGGGCGCTGTTCCCGTGACAAAGTCTAAAGGGCTGTCCTGAATCATGTCGTCGTACAGAAAATGCCCGTCCCAAGACCCTTCGAGTACTACGCACCCTCGACCATCGACGACGCCTTCCGCCTGATCGCCAAGAATCAGGGAGAGGTGAAGGTCATTGCCGGGGGCCAGAGCCTCCTCCCGCTGATGAGGTTCAGGCTGGCGAGCTCCACGGTCCTTGTGGACATCGGCAAGCATCTAGGGGGAGAGCTGTCCTACGTCAGGGAGGGTCGGGGTGGCATCTCGATAGGAGCGCTCATGACCCACTATGGGCTCCATTCGTCTGGAATCGTCAGAGCGAGATGCCCGATGCTGGCGAAGGCCGCGCAGGACGTCGGGGACTACCAAATCAGGAACAGGGGCACCCTTGGTGGCAGCCTATGCCATGCCGATCCCGCAGCTCACTATGTCCCCGCCGTCGTCGCCCTCGACGCCGAACTGGTCGCCCGAGGGGCGGACGGGGAGAGGGTCATCCGGGCCGCCGATTTCTTTAGGGATATGTTCACTACGGCCCTGCGCCCCGACGAGATACTAACCGAAATCAGGATCCCTTTCACACATGAAGACCGCTGGGGCTATGAAGTCATCCATGGCCAAGGAGGAGGCTTCGCGACGGCGATCGCCGCAGTGCTCCTTAAGATACACGCTTCCGTCTGCGAATCTGCCTCAATCGTCATCGGTGCCACCTCGCCGGTCCCTGTGCGGGTGACAGAGGCTGAGGACGTCCTGAATGGAAAGACGCTGACAGAGGCCCTCCTACTTGACGCCACAGCGGCGGTCCATTCAAATCTTCCACGACCGCTGGCGGACCCGAGGATTCCAGCGCCCTACAGGCGAGACATGGCGTCCCTCGCCGCCGAGCGAGCCCTGCTGTCTGCATTCGGAGGCGTCTGAATGCGAATTAAGCTCACCGTCAACGGGAAGATCCGCGAAGTGGACGCGGCTCCGAGGATTCTGCTGGTAGACTTGCTTAGGGATAGCGGTTATCTTAGCGTGCACCAGGGATGCGATGAGGGCAGATGCGGCGCCTGCACCGTGATACTGGACGGTAACGCCGTGAAATCATGTCTGGTGCTGGGGGTCCAGGCCGACGGCTCATCCATCCTGACGTCGGAAGGCCTAGCAAGCCAGAAGGGCTTCCATCCGCTGCAGAAGGCCTTCTCCGAATGCCTCGCCGTCCAATGCGGGTACTGCACGCCCGGACTTCTGATGACGTCCTATGACCTTCTGTCGAGGTCGTCCGAGCTGGACGAGGCCACCGTGAGAGAGGCCATCTCCGGCAACATATGCCGGTGCACCGGGTATTCCTACATAGTGGAAGCGATACTGATGGCCTCGAAAGCAAAGGCCGGCGGGGAAGACCGTTCCGGCGGTCCTTCGGTCCCCTAAGCTCCCTGACCCGGACTTTCCGCTTCAAGTCTAGGCGTCGGGCGCCTCTAACATGGCATGAATGCTGTCGAAAACTTCCTTCACAAACCTGTCCGCCACGGCGCTCAGCACCCTCTGTCCAAGGGCGGCCAACGTGCCGGAGACCCTAGCCACGGTCCTCCAACGGAGAGCCGTGTTCGGGCCTTCGTCCTTGAGGTCGATGCTTATCTCGAGGTCGACGGCACTGCCTGCGCTGATGCCGTGGCCGGTGAGCCGGACATGCGAAGGGGCGACCTTGTCTGAAACCCGGAAATCGATGGTGAAGGTCGACTTGATTACAGGAACGCCTAGCTTGGCAGTCACGCTGAACCTGTCGGCGCTCAGGACCCTCACGGATTGGATGTCGGGGATCCCCGTGGAGAAGTGCAGGGGGTCGGTGATGAAATCGAATACCTTCCTTGTCTGAGAACGAATGAGCTCTGACCCTTCGAACTCCAAGGCCGACCTTCCTGCTCTCCGGAAGCTTGTCTAATACGGTTTTCCGAACGGAAGCTTTCAGGGAACGTCGGTCGAGCTTCAAGACCTCGCTAACGCTTAACTACCCTAGCGAACAATCACGGAAAGACATTGGCAGAGCGATTCCCTCCGTTCGATCCTTTGATGAGCCGGGGGCCTTGCCTGCAGCCTCATGCAAGGGAGAGCTACATTTGACATGAAAGACTCTGACAGGTTCCTGTCGGGGAGGGGGAGGTTCGTCGACGACCTGAAGATGGAGGAGATGCTGCACCTCAAGATGGTGCGGAGCCCCTATGCTAGGGCGCGAATCCTGAAGGTGAAAGGGGGCATAACGGCATCAGAGTTCAAGGCCAACTTGGTTTCGGTCGGCGAAGGCGCCTGGGGAGGGCCTGTATCCGTCGCATATCCCGCCCTCCCGAAGGAATACGTCAGCTATGCGGGCCAGCCGGTGGCTGGCGTCTTGGGGAAGGACGTGTACGAGGCAGAGGACCTCCTAGAGCAGGTGGAGGTCGACTATGAGCCGATGAAGCCCCTCATTAACCCGGAGGAGGCCAGCGCATTCGAACCCATCCATCCTGGCATCAAGTCCAACATCGTAAACGCCGTCCAGCTGGGCGAAGACTTCACTGACGATTCCCCCATCGTCCTTGAGGACGAATTGGCCAACGCCAGAATATCCCCTAACCCGATGGAACCCCGTGGCTTGGTGGCGCACTATGACGGCTCCAAGCTAACCGTGTGGGCTTCGACCCAGTCCGTCCATACATGGCAGGAGGCCATCAGCGACATAATGCAACTCCCCAAGGAGAAGGTGAGGGTCATCCAGATGGACACCGGAGGCGCCTTCGGTGCCAAGAGCTCTCTATATCCAGAATACGCCGTAGCCTGCTACGCTTCAATGAAGACGCGGAAGCCCGTAAAATGGGTGGAGACTAGGTCAGAGCATCTTCTCGCGACGTGCCAGGGGAGGGGAGCGCGAGCAAGGATGCGGATATTCTCTGACAGGGAAGGGCACGTCAGCGGCCTGAAGGCGGACCTCCTCATCGACAACGGAGCGTTCGCCGTCGGCATCGGATCGTCTGCGCCAATGTTCATCGGGTTTCTCCTCACCGGCCCCTACTCGATCAAGAAGGCGTTCATCACATCCGCTTCGGTCTACACGAACAAGGTCCCATTGGGGCCCTACAGGGGCGCCGGGAGGCCGGAGGCTGCCTTCTTCATAGAGAGGATGATGGATCTCCTGGCGGATGAGCTCAAGCAGGATCCTGTCGAAATAAGGCTCAGGAACGCTAGCCCGAAACGATTCGTCTCCCCTCTCGGCCTGAAGGTCGACCCATTCGAGCCGTTCCTCAGGACGGCTGCCGATCAGCTGGGGTACTGGAACAGGAGGAACGAGAAGGCGACTGGCTTCTCCTGTTTCATCATGCCGTCGGCGGTGCAGCCCGGCGAGTCAGCCAGAATATCCATCAAGGATGGCGCCGTCAGCGTCTGGATTGGAGGGGGCCAAAGTGGGCAGCGCCATGAAGGGATAGCAAGGAACGTATTGAAGCGCGAATTGGGATTCCCGGAATCGGTGGTGAAGTTGCAGCCCGGCGACACGGACGAGCTGGACGAGGGAGTGGGAACGTGGGGTAGCCGGACAGCGATAGTGGTCGGCGCCGCGCTGGTCGAGGCTGCAGGGAAGATAAAGGAGGAAGCGAAGAAGCTGGGAGCCACGTCACCCGAAGAAATTCTCTGTCATGACTTCGACGTCAGAGTGTTCCATTATATGCGCGAATCCGTCAGCTCTCTGGGGGCCAACTTCGTCAGAGTCTCCGTGAACGAGACAGGTGAGACCAAGGTGGAGGAATGCCTGGCCTACTACGACATAGGCAGGGTGCTCGACAGGGAAAACGCCATAGCCCAAGTCATCGGAGCCTCGGCTCAGGGCATAGGACAGGCGCTGTCAGAACAGTCTTGGTATGACGAGGACGGGCAGCTGCTCACCGGAACCATAGCCGACACGGGCCTCCCTCTGGCGTCATCTATCCCTCCGGTCGTGGTGAAGTTAGCGAAACATCTGGATTTGGAGAACGTCAACATCAAAGGGGTCGGGGAGGCAGCAACGACCGGCCTGCCGCCGGCGGTCATCAGGGCGCTGGAGAAGGCCATCGGTAAGCGCCTGAGGAACACCCCCGTCCACCAAGACGAGCTCGCCAGCAAGAGATAGGGCATTGGCCTTGCCGCTTGGCGTCGCGTTTCTGGCCAAGGTTTTTATTTTTCACTTCTGTAGGTTTTTGTTGAACGATTTTGCCAGAGGACGTCTCCCTTGATCTCCTGAAGTTTCACGTTGCCAACCTCTGCTATGTGCGACAGCCCGACTCCAACCCTAAGGGCCTAGAGAAGGCAAGGGACTACATCTGGAACCAGATGGTAGAGAGCGGCTGCTACATGGTGGGTGAGGGCTGGCGGTCGGGGAAGTTCGTGTTCCATAACGTCCTCGGCGAGAAGGCCGCAGGTTTCCATACCCCTCCTACGTTGGTCCTAGTGGCCCACTATGACACCGTGGATAAGTCTCCGGGCGCAGGCGACAACGCCAGCGGCGTGGCCGTCATGCTGGAGGCTAGCCGGCTCATCGGGACTTCGGGGATTCCGGTCCGGGTCTTCTTCGCAGCGGTCTCCATGAAGGAGTTTTGGGAAGGGTCCTCCCTGAGGGGTAGTGAGACGCTGGTGACGAAACTCAGGTCTAGAGGCATCCCTGTAAGCGCGGCCGTCTGCCTCGACTCCGTAGGCATGGCGGGAACGATGAAGCAGTCCACCCCCGAGGGCCTTCCTGCAACCCTTCCCCCGAAGGGGGACTTCTTGGCCGCCGTCGGATGCGACACGTCGAAGGCTCAGGTCGATGCTTTCTCGGCCTCCTGCCAGGCGGCCGTCCCCAATTTGACGACTTATCCCGTCATGATTCCAGGAAAAGGCGAGTCCATCCCTGAGAGCCTCAAGGGTGACCAGGCGACCTTCTGGGCGGAAGGTTACCCTGCCCTGCTGCTGACTGACACGGGAGGCTCCAGATACTCCAGCTATCATGCGCCGGCCGATACCCCCGAAAGGCTGAACTATACGTTCATGGCCGACGTCTGCAGGGCTGTAGTCGCCTACGCAAAGAGCCTATCCAACAAGGCTTAAAGTCGCAACCATCTAGGCCTTTGCATTGGCCACCCTGGTGCAGCCAAGCCCCATCCTTCTTCTGAGCGGGCTCGCGATGATTCTGATAGGTCTGGCACCGGTCATCTACTGGAGACGAAAACATAACACATCATGGAAGATTTTCGGGCTGGGGGCCATCGCCTGGCTGTCGGTCACGATATTGGAAGTGGTCATGGATGCACTCATTTCGCCTGCCCTTCCCTCATCTCTTCAGGGCGCCAGCGCGCTGACGTCGGCCTTGGCCCTCGGGTTGTACGTAGGCCTGAGGACCGGCTTCTTCGAGACCGGATTCACTTTGATCTGGGCCAGGCGATTCCGGCTCATCGACGCATCCTTCAACGACGCCGTGAGCTTCGGCCTGGGTTTCGCCTGCGTGGGATCGCTGGCACTGGGGCTCAACAGCATCTTAGGGATCCTTGAAATCCTGATGAATCCGGCCGTGATGGGGACGCTTCCGCCGTCGGTGCAGCAGGCCCTTTCGGCACAATACGCTCTCGGGGCCGCCATCATCGGCCCGCCAATCATCGACAGGATTTCGAACATGTTCATCTACTGTTTCGCGATAGTCGTGGTCTTCATGGCCATGAGGGTCGGAAGGGGGCTCTTCTTTCTCGCCGCCATCTACGCGTCCCTGGCGGACCTGATGGCGCAGCCGCTGAGCTTGGTAGCGTCCAGCACGACTCTAGTTGGAATCTACCTGTTGGAGGTACCCTACGTCATTCTTGGGTTGATAGGGCTGCTCGGCCTTCTGAGATCCCGGACCGACCCCGTGTTCATGGTGGAACCCGCTCATAAACACAGGCCGCATGCGCGCTAGGCGGGCTCGCCGCGGAGCCTGCTGAAGAGCATCCCCTCGAACCATTCGTCGTCAGCCCTGCAAATCGCGCTGTCGTCGGGTTTCTTGTTATGCTTAGGCCCTTCGTTCAGAACTCCCTGTAGTTGACCAGGTAGGTGGCGGACCCTCTCGCGCCTCTCTTCTCGTCTGCGAAGACCTTTCCGGCCAAGACCGCGGGTCGCACGTCCATCTCTATCATCTCCTCCATCGGGACGAAGGACAGCCGGCTTCTGAGGCCCTCTCGTGCCTTAGCCGATGGCACGCTGACCAGGAAATAGAGCCCCAGGTCCCTCTCCCCGTCGCCCTTGAACGATTCGATGACATAGGACAGGTCTTTCACCGCGCACATCCACCCCGTGTCCTCCTTGAAGCCTCTTGATACCGCCATCTCTAGGGTCTCGTCCCCTTCAAGGTACTTGCCAGGCGTGCGGTACCATAATTGGGTAGCTTCCCCTTCCGACTTGAGCAACATTCTTCCGTCAAGCATCAGCAGCCCTCCGACGAAGATCGACGTCTTCACCTAGCTCTCCTTCCTCTGTGAGCCGCCCACTGGTCCTCCCGCCTTCTCCTTCAGATAGCCCAGCAGGGCATCCTCGTCCTGGAATATCTTGGTCGAATAGTACTTGAAGAATGGCGACTCCGGCCCCTTGAAGATGGCGTATACGTTCTTCTTGTTCGTGAAGCCATAGGTCATCTCCGAGAGAACCCCAGGCGACATCACCGGGAGGAAGTAATAGACTACTATCATGTCGCTCTGGTCGATAAGCTGATAGTCCCTAGCGACGATTTGGTCGTTCACGTCATCGGCGACTTCTTCGGCCTCCTTAACGTCGAACGACACGTCCACCCCTCTCTTGGAATAGGTGACCTTACCATCTCCCCTCTTCCTGGCATCGGCCAGGAAGGCAAGGAGTTCAGCATCTCCTATGGCAACGGGGTCGAACACGATCATCCCCGTCCTGCGCAAGCGCTCTCTGAAGGCGTCCTTCTTCCTTACGTCATCTCCTTCGGTCCCCGTATGGGTCATCGGGTAACTCAGGTACGCCTTCGCTGTCCCCGGCCTGTAGAGCAGCCTGAAGAGGGTCTCCGGCGGCTCGTCGCTGGGGACAACGTAGAACGGCCTCCTCTGAAAGTCCGCGATGGACTTCGTCACGAAGACCTCCTCGTCCCTCCACACCAAGATGTCCTTCATGGAGAGCTGCCCTCTCCATTGCGGCTGAGCCTCTTGACGCGCCCTGACCGAGGTAATGGAGTCGATGATGGAGACGTAGATGTCAGGGCGAATCTGATCGAGGTAGTGGAAATCGAAGGCCTGGATTATGTGCTTCTTCCATCGGAAGCATGCGTGAGTGCTGATTATTGCATCGTCTACCTCCTTGGATTCGCGGATTATCTGCTCGAACACGGTGGTCCTGAGGAAGTTCAGTGTGGACGGCGACAGGTCCAGTATCTTGTCCTCAGGGATGTCGATGCCCAGCTTCCTCCCGGTCTCGAACATCATGTCGCCCGTTTCGAAGATCCTGACGCGCCTGCCATCCTTCCGCGCGAGGGCCTCCACCTGTGAAAGGTAAGAGCCTCGACCCGCGCCGCTGATTCCCGTGGCTACGACCTTCATTCAAATAATCTGGTCGGGACCCTTCGTCCTTAAAGGTTGTCAGGAGACTCGAGCTGGCCGCTTCATACAAGCTTAAAAGTGCCGGTTGAAACTGCCACAGACGGGAAGCAGCTGCCTCCCTTTCTTGGGGCCGTGGGCTAGCTTGGTTACGCTACCAGCCTCGGGCGCTGGTGATCGGCGGTTCAAATCCGCCCGGCCCCACCAACTTTCATGTCCATCCACCGCGTGGTAAACCTTTTTAGACCTAGATGTAGCAAGTGATGTCAATAGTGGTTCTATGAGCACTCAGGGTTCGGTTCGCCGCGTCAAGACGATATTCTCCGTCATCGCATCTCCCAGCCGCCTTGAGATACTGAAGATCCTCAACGCCAAGGGGCCGATGACATACTCAGAGCTGAAGACATTGGCGGGGTTCAAGTCCAAGAAGGAATCGGGCAAGTTTGCCTACCATCTGAGGAAGCTCCTCAGGCAGAACCTGATCGCTCAGAACCGCGCCGAGCGCAAGTACATGCTCACTACGCTGGGCCGCCTGGTCCTGAACGCTGCCAAACAGATTGAGGAGCAGGCCCTCTTGGAGAGCGGCAGGCTCTTCGTCAGGAGCTCCCGTCACCGCATGGAGGAGTTCACCACGGACAAGATCGTCCACTCCCTGGTGACCGAAGCCGGGATGCCCGTCGAGTTGGCCCAGAGGGTCTCCAGCGAAGCCGAATCTAGGATATACAAGTTCCAGACGGCATACCTCACTGCGCCGCTGATCAGAGAGCTGGTCAATTCGATCCTCATTGAGGAGGGATTGGAGGAGTACCGCCATCGCCTCAGCCGGCTCGGGATGCCCGTCTACGACGTCACGGAGAACCTCGAGAAGCTGGGCGAAGGCCCCTACGGCCTGGAGGGTGTGTTCAACCAGACGGCGGGCTCTGTCCTCTCCGAGTACCTGATGCTGATTCAGCTTCCGAGGGACGTCGTGGACTCCCACCTTTCGGGCGACATACACATCGCCAACGTCAACTACTGGGGTCTCCGCCCCGATGCCCTGTTCCTCAACATAAGCGACCAATCGCTATCCCTATCACGTCTGGGCGCGAAGTTCCCCCATACGCCCAGGGAGGGCTTCGAAAACACTGACGAGGAGAAGCTCACGAAGCTCCTCTCCCTCAGCTACCTGCTGACTCGGGAGGCGGGGAGGGAGGTCTTCCTCTCCGGCTTCACTGACCTGGCCCAGAAGCTCGATTTCGACTCAAGGGGCTATTCCTCGCTCTTCTATATGATGGCCTACGCCTTCCCCGAGGGAGCTGAGCGCCCAAAGGTCGAGTTGGAAGTGGACGCGACCAAGGCTTCCGGCGGCCTGCTGGCCTCCCTTCTGAAGGGTTACTTGGACTACGTCAAGGCGACCCCATCACCGTCGATAGGCCTGGCCGTCATGAACTCCGAGAAACTGGAGAAGTCCGCCTACAAGGCGTTGGCCGAGATTGCCCGGAACAACGGCATGATATCCTTCGCCAAGGGAAGCGGCAAGCGGCGGACCTTCCAGGGCCTCTGCGTCGACGACTTCAAGAAGGGAGGGCCCGTCGTCTTGGACTCGATATCCATCAACCTCCCACGCGTCGCCCTGGACACCCACAACGACGAGGTCTATTTCCGCGCCCGGGTGACGATGCAGCTCGAGAATGCCGTGAACGCCTTGCGGGTCCGGCGGCATCTAATCCAGAGCAACGTGAAGAACGGTCTCCTTCCGGGCTTGGACATCTTGAGCAACCTGCTTTACTTCGAGTCACCTCTGCTGAGGGTGAACCTGACAGGGTTGGAGGATTCGCTCAAGCTCGTTAGCCCCGATTTGTCTACCAAGGAGTTGATGGATCTGCAGGAGAAGACGATCGCCGCAGCCAACCAGTACCTGGAGACAGCTGGGAAGGAAGGCGAAGAGAAGTTCTCTCTGGTGCTCACGACCGACGACAGCGCCTCCCGCTTCCCCCAGCTGGACGTCGAAAGGTTCGGAAGGGCCAAGATGAAGAACCTTAACTCGTCGCGCTACAGCCAGGCTTTCTCCATCGATGCCAAGGAGCTGGACGCGGATTCCACTGGAGCGCGGCTGAGCGAGCTGGACGAGAAAATCGGCGGAGGCGTGCTAGCAAGGCTGTCGCTTCCGGTCTCAGACCTGAACGACGCCGCTAAGCTCCTCGAGAAGGCGAACGCGAAGCTCCCCTTCTTCTCGGTCCAGCCCCTCCTGGTCACATGCAAGAAATGCGGGAACAAGGAGGTCGCAGGGACGGAGCGCTGCGGGGTCTGCGGCGGGGCTACTACACCACTGCAGTAGACCTAGGCGCTGACGCACAGGCTCCAGCCGCAGCCAGGACACGTAGCGCAGCCCTCCTTGAACTCCAGCCTAGTGTTGCATGAAGGGCAGTTAGTCAAGCTGCCGTTCTTGCCGTCCAAGCTCAGGCGGGCGTTGAAGGTCTGGAGGGGCGACACAGCCGGAGCCTGCACGGCCAGAGGGGCCGGCCCGGTCCTCTGCATGGCCTGCGCCGGGCTCTTCTCCTCCTTCCCTGTCGCCGGCGAGCGAAGAACCTGGCTAGTTATCGATTTGTCCCTGTACACCGTGATGTCCTTGCATCCCAGCTTGTATGCCAGCATGTAGATGCTCTTCACGTCCTCAACGGTGGCGTCGACGGGCAAGTTAGTCGTCTTGGAGATGCTAGAGTCGACCCACCTCTGGAAGGCCGCGATGGCCCTGACATGGTCCTCCGGGTTGATGTCCATGGCAGTGACGAAGACGCGCTTCATCTTCTCGGGCAGGTAGGAAACGCCCCCTAGACTGCCATGGCTGGTGACTATCTGCTTCATGAGGTCGTCGTCGAAGAGGCCATCCTTCTTCATAGCCTTCTCGAACGCCGCGTCGACATAGTAGAAGCTCCCGATGGAGACGTTCTTCTCGTACACCAAGGCGAAGACTGGCTCTATACCACTGCTGCAACCCGCTATCATGGAAATGCTCCCTGTCGGGGCGATGACGGTGGTGTAGCCGTTCCTCAACCCATCGCGTTTGACCTCTTCGGCCAGCTCCTTCCAGTCGAAGTGCCAGGAGGCCTGGTCTTCGAAGCCACCAAAGGGCAGCTTACCTTCCTTGTAGCTACTTTCTTCGAAAGAGGGAAGGACTCCACGCTCCCTAGCGAGCTTGATGGAGGCCTTCTTCGAATAGTAGTTGACGAACTCCATGAGCATCTCCATGAACTTCAGCCCCTCTTCGCTGTTGTAGGCCAAGCCCAGCTCGAAGAAAAGGTCGGCCGTGCCCATCACCCCGAGCCCAATCTTCCTGGTCTTGAGCGTCATGTCTTCGATGGCCTGCAGCGGATACTTGTTGATGTCGATGACGTTGTCGAGGAACCTCGTCGTCATCTCAATGGTTGCCCTGAGGCCCTCCCAGTCCATGACGAAATTCCCATCGTCGTCCTCCTTGGCGAACGCCGCCACGTTGATGCTGCCCAAGTTGCAGGATTCGTTCGGATATAGAAGCACTTCTCCGCAGGGATTGGTCGTCACGATGGGCCCCAGCGACTTAACGAAGGGGTTAAACTGGTTGACCTTGTCGGAGAAGATCACACCGGGCTCGGCGCTCTCCCAGGCTTGGAACGCGATCATGTCCAGGAGCTGCCTGGGGCTGACGAAGCGCATGACCTCATGCGTCCTGGGGTTCACCAGCGGATACGGCTCGTTCCGGTTGTAGTACTCCCAGAAGTCATCAAGTATGAGGACAGAGATGTTGAAGTTCCTGAGAGCCTTGTTCCCCTCCTTGGCCTTGATGAAGTTCTCGATGTCGGGGTGGTTGACGTTTAGTATGCCCATGTTGGCACCGCGCCTGATTCCCCCCTGCTTGATCACTTCGGTCATCGTGTCGAAGAGCCGCATGAAGCTGACGGGGCCGGAGGCGATGCCGGAAGTGCTCTTTACGAAATCACCCTCAGGCCTCAGCTTGGAGAAGTTGTAACCGACCCCTCCGCCGGCCTTGAATATTATGGCCGCGCTCCTCAGCGTCTCCATGATGTCGTCGATGGAGTCGGCCACGTCTAGGACGAAGCAAGCCGAGCCCATTCCTAGAACGTTGCCGAAGTTGGCCAGGGCTGGTGTGTTCGGCATAAATTTCTTGTTGACCATAAGAGCCACGTAGTCATCCACCTCCTTCTCATACGAAGAGAAATCTCCCCTCCGGATCATCTCCACCAACTCCTGCCATGAGACTCGTGCCTTCCCCGAGGCAGCGAACCGCCCGTAGACGCGATAGAGGGCCTCGAGGTGAAACTCGTTGAGCTTGTGCCTTCCTATCGCCAGGTCTCTGTAGGCCGTCAGGTCCGCGTTCTCCAGGACTTCCCTCGGGGGCTGTCCGCCCTTGACGTCGAAGACCTTGGGGTCGTAGAGGATGCTGGCAAGAGCGGTGTGAAGTGCCACCCTTAGGAAGAGCTCCTTGGGCGACTCTAGGACGTGGCCGTTCTCATCCTTCCGAAGATACCTCGCCCTGAGGACCTTGAGGGCGTTGCTGTCAAAGCTCTTGTCAACTTCGTCGATCTCCGTCTTCTCGAGGATCTTCATCTTCTCCTCACGGATTTCGGCCCTCTTCTGCCGGTAGAGGATGTATGCCTTGGCGGTCTTGGCGTACCCTCCTTCAATCAACACACGCTCGACTGCGTCCTGAACGTCTTCGACCGAGGGCTCGGCGTTCGTCCCGAACCGCTCCTCTAGAATCGCGTTGACCTTGATCGAAAGTTCGACGGCGGTAGACCTGTCTTTCCCGCCAGTGGCCTTGATGGCCTTCCATATGGCTTCGGCCACCTTGTTGCTATCATAGGCGACGACCCTGCCGTCGCGCTTGCGCACCGACTTGATCCTTGACGAGAGCACCGCCATGTTCTGTAACCACTGACCTCTTAAAAGCCGCCACCAATTGGGGTGGGGCTTTATTAGCATTTTTGGTTAACCAATATTGACAGACGGCCTTTTCCTCAATAATGAAACACTTTTGTCACTGGAAAGCGCCTCAATGCACGAAGTCAACAAAGTTTGACAAGCTGAGGAAGACGAGGGAGTGGGCCTACGGCTTCAAGCGGAGTATGGCGAGAGCGATGTCGCCGCTGGTCTCCTCCAGGGCGGAAAGGGCCTTCTCCCTGCTGACGTTGGCGCTCGTCATCACAAGGGAGACATCCTCTTCGGTGAACTTGGGCGCGGCGATGGCCTTCTCGGTGACGCTCTCCGCGGTGACTTGAAACACGCGGGTATCCTTGGCCTTGATCTCGAAGACCGATGCCTTCTCCAGGTGGATTGCCCTGTCGGACGTAATGTGGACGACCTCTTTCACATCCTTAATCTCGTTCATGTTCAGGCCCATGCGTTCCATCATCCTCCGGGCCTGCCTGTTGTCCATCAAGGCAGAGCAGCCTCTCCCGTTTCGGCGCTTAAATCCTTTCCTCCGGCCTCGGTGCCGACCCCTTCGCGCACTCGCACGGCCGCTCCACTCTTCATCCTCCCCATGTAACCCCTGGGGAGGATCGCCTTACCGACGGCCAAGAGCTTCCCTTCCTTGTCTAGGAGACAGACCTCCAGGCCGGGTTTGACGTTCGCTCCCACCTTCAGCACATGCTTGGAAAACAGCGACCTCCCATTGACCACGAATTGTGCGGCGTCGTCGTTTACGAATATGCAGCTGTCCTTGAAAGCTGCGCTCTTCATCAGATACCTTGCGCATTCCAACGTGTAGGCTATGCTCCCATCCTCCCTTATCGTCGCGAGCAGCCGGTCGTCGAGCAGGACCTTCTTCATCCTCTGGCTCCTGCGAGACCTCAAGTAAGCCATCCGGGTCCACGGAAGGTGCCTGGCCACGCCCTTCCCGTAGAAGTATTCGAAGGAAGCCTCCAGCTGCAGCCTGTCGGCCTTCATGCGCCTCCAGTTAACAGTAGTAGCTTTATTAAAGAAGAGGGGGCACTGACCGATGACGAGTCATGGCCAGATGTGAAATCTGCGGTGGCAATATCATGGGTGAGAGCCACCGTATCGAAACCGACGGCGCCATCATGGTCGTCTGCGGCAGGTGTGCCAGGCTGGGGAGGCCCGTTAGGGAGGCCATGCCTGTTTCCACAGGCCCTCGTGGGCCCTCCGAGGCGACGATGCACATCTACAGGAGGCCTGACGCAGCGGTGCCTGATGACGAGCTAGTGCTAAGAGAAGACTACGCCGCCGTCCTCCGCAAGGCACGCGAGGCTAGCGGGCTGACCCAGGAGCAGCTGGGTATGAAGGTAAACGAGAAGTCATCCGTCATGGCGAAGCTGGAGAGCGGGAAACTCAAGCCCAGCGTCGCCCTGGCCAAGAAGCTCGAACATCTAATGAGGATTCGACTCTTCGAAACGGAAACTTCATGATAAGGTCATCGATTTTGCAACTAATGCCTGCGGTTCTGATTTCCTACAAGTACCCTGACAGCATAGAGGAGGCGAAGGGCTTGTGCGTAGCCGGCGGCTATCAACCGGTCGATCTCATCCTAATGCGGGGGCTCAGGCACGGGAAGTTCGGCGTTGGCGAAGGGAAGGCCGACGAAGCGAAGAAGGCCGTGGCCGACTTCAAGGCCACGCATGTCATAGTGGACGACAAGCTCTCCGCCCAGGAGAGTTACAATCTCAGCAAGCATTGCGCCTGCGAAGTCGTGGACAGGGAGAAGCTGGTCCTGGAGATCTTCAAGGCTAGGGCCACTTCTCAGGAGGCCGTCCTCCAGATCAAGGTAGCCGAGCTCACCTATGAGCTGCCGAGGGTCCGCGACTACGTGCGTTTCGTCAGGATGGGGGAGCAGCCCGGCATGTTCGGCTTTGGCAGTTATGAAGTGGAGAAGTACTATCGGAACATCAAGGGCCGCCTCGACGCTACGCGGCGGAAGCTGGCGCTCCTGAAGAAACGCAGGGAGGTTTTCAGGTCCGAACGGGCCAGGAACCACCTCTCCATAGCGTCGCTCTCGGGATACACTTCTGCAGGCAAGACCACTTTGTTCAACAGGCTGGTGGGCGAGAACCAGCTCGTCCTGGGCAAGATGTTCAGCACCCTTTCGACGACCACGAGGCGTCTGGAGATAGGCGAAGTCCCCCTCCTACTCTCCGACACCGTCGGATTCATCAGCCGGCTTCCTCACTATATGATAGAGGCCTTCAAGTCAACCCTCGAGGAGCTTACCTACGCCGACCTCGTCCTCCTGCTAGTCGACGTCAGCGACCCCGAAGACAGGTTCCTTACGAAGTACGACACCTGCATGAACACCCTGGCCGACCTGAACGTCTCCCCTCACAAGGTCATCCTCGTCTTGAACAAGGTCGACGAGGCAGGGATGGAGGAGGCGAAGCGGAAGGCCGACCTGGTCGAGCCCACAGTGCAGGCCGTGGTGTTCGTTTCGGCCAAGACTGGCGAGGGCGCCGATGAGCTCCTACGGTTGATGAAGAAGGGCATCCAGGAAGCTGCGAAACTGGAGTTGGTGCTTCCCCCGGAGAAGGCCTCATCAGTCTCTAAGAAGGCGAAGTTCTTTGGTGACATGGTGAAGGTCGAGGAGACTGCAGCCGAAGGAGGGAAGGTCCACCTTTTGCTCGTCGGACCCGAGTGGGCCATCGAAGAGCTCAGGCCCCACGGTTCGACCGCTCCTCCATCAGACGCACACGACTAGTTTCTTGCCAGCTTTCTGGGGCACGATTCTGAGCTTCGCGCCCTCATGCTCAAGCTCCAGCTCGCGTCCACTATGCAGCCTGTCCAGGAAGATGGCTAGGGCCGCCACTTCGGAGTGCGGCTGGTTGGTCACGGCGATGTTGTAGTCAGCCATCCTGTACATCGTCCCCGGCACCTTCTCTCCGCCGACCACAACCAAGACATCATGCGTCAAGGCGGCTCGCCTGATCGAAGATATCCTGTCTTGTATCCTTTCGCCATACATGGTGCAGTGGACCACGATCCCTCCCCCTTCCTTCCATTTCTTGACGTAGGCCTCCCAGCGTGGCTCGTATGACACAGAGAAGCTACCTCCCCAGCTCTTCTCCACCCTCCCTATCCTGGCGATGAGGTCATCGTCGGCCTCGCCAGAAAAGGCCATCGAAGAGGCGCCGAAGGCCCTAGCCACGAGCGCGCAGTGGGTGGTGACCCTTTTGTCCCTGCTGGGCCTGTGAGAGAGCCTGAACACGTAGATCCTGGGCAAGATGCGAGCAAGGGGGAAGGGGTAAGGTTTTAAAGTCTATGGAGGCCCTTCAAATACTGCACCAATAAAAGGAGAACTGTTTCTTGAAGAAGTTGCAATACGAGGACTCATTCGTGAAGGTATCCGGTCTGCTGGGCGGGGAGGAATACGTCAAGGTGGCACGGGCGCTACTGAACAACGAGAACGCCACCGACGAGGAGATCGCCAGTGCGACCGGGCTCAAGATCAACGTCGTTCGGCGCGTCCTCTATGACCTGTTCGGGAAATCCCTCATCACGGGCATCCGCGTCAAGGACCCCAAGAGGGGCTGGTACGTCTATCAATGGAAGGCCCAGACCGACCAGGTGGACGCGTTCCTCAACAACAAGAAGAGGAAGATACTAGGCAGGCTCAGGCAGCGTCTCGATTACGAATCCAACCACAAATTCTTCTTCTGTGGGACGCAGACCTGCAAGAAGTGGACGTTCGACGACGCCATGGACCTCGCTTTCAGGTGCCCCGAATGCGGCAACGAGCTCAAGGACTACGACAACGGCAAGGACATCACCTCCATTCAATGGAAGATCGCTCAACTCGAAAAGGAACTGAAGGTCACAAGCTGACCATAAGGAGCGGCATTACGGTGACAATGGCCTCCCAGAGGCAAATCCTCGAGCAGCTCCTGGATGGCTGGTTCAATTCGCTCCGCGACCCGGCGGCGGCCCAAGACGGGGCGTTGCGGGCCCTCCTCGAGGAATACAGGAAGACCGGGTACGGCCGAGAGAGAGGCGCAGCCGGCGTCTCCTCCATGGCCGACTTCAAGAAGGCCTTCCCTGTCCTTGGATACGACAGATACGCTCCGATGGTCCAGAGTGCCGTCAACGGCGACCACGCCTACCTCTGTTCCAGCAAGCCCATCGGATACGTCATGACCAGGGGCACCAGCGGGAGGCCGAAGGTGGTTCCCTGCACGCAGCCTCACCTTGACAGGGTCTTGGAGTGCGGAGCCAGGGAGCTCATCTGCCAAGCGTACAATACAGGCGACACCTCTCTGGTCGAAGGCTACGTCTTGAACCTCAACTTCCCCTCCATCGTCAAGGAAGTGCCGACCCCCGATGGTATCGTCCGCTACGGCTACAGCTCCGGCACGTACGCCAGACTCAAGCCTACCCTTGGCATGGGGGGCCTCGTGCCGTCGCAGGAGTCCATAGACTCCCTGGGGCCAGGCATCACAAAGGAGGACTGGCAGCGAAGGTTTGAGCTGGTCTATAACGAGACCAAAGACCTCCCCGTAGTGGCGGTCATGGGCGTGTCTCCCGTCATCCTGTCCTTCGGCCGGCACGTCAGACGTCGCCACGGCCGCACTCCCGCAGAGTTATGGAAGATGAAGGCCCTGTTCTGCACGAGCGTAGCCAAGATACACTCCATCTACGGTCCCCAGCTCCAGCGCCTCTTCGGCCCGGCCCCCGTGCGCGAAATCTACTCGGCGACGGAGGGCGTATTTGGACAGCAGCTCGACGCTTTCCCCTACATCGTGCCCAACTATGACTCGTACGTTCTAGAAGTCGTGATGAAGGGAAAGGCCCTTTTCCTCCACGAGATGAGGCGAGGCCAGTGGGGGCGCCTCGTCGTCTCCACCCCGGTCTTCCCCAGGTACGACATCGGGGACATGGTCGAATGCCTCGGGCCCAACTACTTCCGCATATTTGGACGGGCCAAGCCGACGGTCGTTCTAGAGCACATGCTGTACCGTTCGGTTACTGCCTGGGCCACCTAAGGGGACTTGGGCGCGGGGCTCCTCGCGCGCGCCAGCATCGCGGACGCTATGATGCCTATCCCGATGGCGACGAGGATGAGCGGCCACCAGTGGGATATGTCCGCGTACAATGCGTAGCCGATGGTCATAAGTATCAACCCGCCAATCACTCCCGCTCCTCTTCGTGCTCCCTTTGCGAAGTAATAGAGGTCGTCGATGATGATGATGATTCCAAGGGCCACCAAGATGAGGGCCCACCAGCGGCCTGACCTAAAGTATCCATAGTAGGAAAGATAGAACGCCAAACCCAAGAAAATCAGGACGAGCCCGCCAATGAGGGCGCCGCCCATAGGTCCTTTCTCATGCTTCTCTCCTTTCTCATGCTTCTCTCCCTTTTCATTCTTCTCGTTCTTTTCGGCCTTCTCCCCACGCCTGTACGCCCTCCTTTCATCCCTCCTGCTCTGCCAGCTAGGTGGCACAGGCTGCTGTGGGGTGCCTCCTTGAAGGACAGGGTTGCCGCACTTCGCGCAGTACATCGCCCCCTGGGATATTTCGGCTCCACACTTGGTGCAGAAGGTCAAGGCGCGTTACACTGACCCATTCGGGTCCTGCACTTGATTTAAGGTTGTTGGTTTCATGCGTCAGCTACAGCCGTTTCATTACCAGCAGGGATTCGTCTCGGACGCGCAGCCTGTTCCGCAGTTTCAGCCTTCGACTGCGCATTATGTACCGCTCGTCTCCAGAGGCCTCCCCCTTTGTCAACAGGGAAAACACGACGGAGCCGCCGGCACGAACAAGGTCAGCCATCATTGCCACCACTCGCGGCTTTCGCCTGAAATGATGAAAGGATGTGAAGCAGACGCAGGAGCTGAAGCTTTTCGGACGGAACGGGGGATACAGGGAGTCTCCCAGCACCAGCTCCACCCGTCTCCGCCTCTTGGCCCTGACCAGCATCCCTACTGATATGTCGAGTCCCACGACCAGATCGCAAGGCTTCGCAAGGCGTTCTGCAAGGAAGGCAGTGCCGCAGCCCACATCGACCATGCGTCCGCCGGGCGACCATCCTACCCCTTCGGCCGCATCTAGTTTGGCATCCTGCTCGCTGCGATAGAGGGCGTCATAGCTTCGGCAGTCCATGTCGTACTTGGCGGCGATCGACGAGACCTTCTTCGAAGCCTGCGTCGGTCTGAACGTGATGGGCAACGAAGTGACGCCGTGCATGAGTCAGAGGCCAAAGGGTGAATGATAAATCTATTGGACGAGAATGGCCATCCTATAGATAGAAACTGGGAGACGGGTCACGACTTGGCGAGGGATTCCTTTACTCGCCTCACGATCAAGGGGAGCTCGGTGACCTTGTCGGTGCAGCCTAGCACCTGCAGCTTGGAAGCGTCCAGCTTCTTCCCGCAGGACTTGCAAGAGGCCTGCTTGCGTACTCCCTGGACGAACTTGCAATGCGGGCAGCGCACGACGTTGTAGGTCTTAAGATGGAGGGTCGGTCTAGGGATCCTGTGAGGCAAACTGGACCATCTGTCTTTACGCAAGCCTTCCCCTTGCATCAAGTCAGGGCGCTTAGCGGACCTTGGCCCCGCATACGGAGCAGTACTCGTCCTGCATGCTGACAGGCCGGCCACAACTCTGGCAGAAGACGACGTTCTCGGGATATTCGTTGGGCGTGGGAACCGGCTCCCTTTCGGTCAACGACTTCAGGAGCAGAGGGTCGGCCGACCTTATCGTAATCCGGCTGGCCGCGCCCCCGACAATGAGGCCCAATCCAATGAGAGCAACGACCGCGCCGACGGCCCCCGCCACGGTCATCATGCCTTGGGTCGTGCTCATGTCGGGCGGAAGAGAGGCGATTAGCTGTTGGAAGCTAATGGCCTGTGAAAGATAAAGGTAACCTGTAATCCCTGCAAATCCTCCGACCAGCAACAGTATCATTCCTGCGAGGAACATCCCTAGGCGCATATCTGCCATTGCTACCGTCACCTCATATTTATGTGTCGTGAGGGCGTCTGGACTGTCATGAGACGAACGAGCCAAAAGGCTTCATATCTGCTATGTGTGAGAGGCAGACGGCCCTCTGAGTACGTGTCCGGTTCCTAGGCATTAGGAGGGTTTCGGGGACGCCTGATCAGGAGCACTACCAGGAATAGCTCGGCCGACGCGGCGGCGCCTCCCGTCAATATGGAGAGCCCATGGTCAAACGAAAGGACGAACACGCCCGCATAGGCCAGCTCGGGCAGCAGCATCAAGGAGACCCCTGCGAACAGCCTAATCATGTCATGAAGCACTGCCGAAGTCCTCGTCTCCGACGCCACCCCCATGAAGAGCCATACCTCCATGAGGCTCCCTGCAGCGACGGAGGCCACTACCTCGGCCGGCAAAAGCAGGAGCAGGGGAGAGGTGACGGGCTTTGTCAGCGCCAGCGCCGTCACCACGATTGGCACCGGAACGAACGCCAAAGTCGCTATCAGTGCCTTCGCCGATACGATCGTAGATACCTCAATCGGAAGGCCCTGGGTGTAGGACAGTCCCGCTCCCTCGGCATTCAGGAGCCCCAGCGGCATGAACAGTGTGAACGCCCCTCCCAGAGCCGTCGCTACGATGATGATGGAGGCTCGCAGGACTGGCATGTTGAGGGTGGAAAGCAGCACCACGACGGTCTCGAAGGCGGGGAGGGCGTAGAAGAAGGCGGTCGCCGGGTTCCGGGACGACGCCCTGAGGTCCTTCCATACATACCCAAACAGCGGACTCCGCACCTTGAGCAGGAAATCATTGGCCTTGACGAAGGAACGGGACATCCCCGATGCCACGGACATCTCCCTGATGGTCCTCAAGCTCCACGCCAAGAGATATGCGGCCACTCCTGCATAGATTATGGTGGCGAAGAGCGCTACAACGAACGGCGTCAACGCCACTGGCGCAGAGGCAGCGCCAGCGACAAGGATGGCCAGCGAAAAGGGATACACTGCAGGTAGGAGGGAGGCGAAGCCCTGACCGCCATGGACCAGGGCCCCATTCAAGTATGGCATCAGGTAGCTGGCAGCGTTGAACAGGAACCCTAAACTGACGAGGAGCAGCCCCCAGAGGCCTAGAAAGACGAGCCGGAGCAAGGTTCCTCGTCTCGACCTCCCGCCCTTCGCCATGTTCCCATAGAACAACCTCGAGAACCAGAGCGAGACCGTTACGGAGAGGAGCATGTTGACGACCGAAGCGAAGAGCATGATTGCGGCCGCCAAGGGGGACCCCGTCAGGAGAGCGACGACCACGGTCTGGCTTACGACAGCCCCTAGGACCATATAGTCAACGGTCCTCACGAAGGAGAACAGGGTGATCAGGGAAAGGTCAGACGTCTGCAGGGGCATCGTGGACAGGCAGACCCAGGACTCCGCTCCGAGGAACGAGGAAAGCGTCTGGACGGCGTATAACATCACGAAAGCGAAGGAGACGGAAAGGCTAAGCGCGGCCGAGCTCGCTACGGAGCCGGCCGTCAGACCGGAAAGCGCCGACCAGAAGGGCAATAGTGAAGCGAAGACGCTCACTGCCCCCACGATGACTTTGTCGAAACGGGCGATCCTCAGGGCCCTGAGCGTAAAGTCGGCATCGCTCCGGGCTGCCTTCTCGGGGTCACCCCTGCCGAAGGAGCCCCACCACATCCCATTGCGCGTCTGCGCTATCGACCTGTAGGCCACTTCTCCGTAGGGGATTCGGCTCAGGCGCCATGCTTCGCTCAGCTTCACTGAGATGTCCCTCCGCTACGGGCGGTCGGGACGGTTTCAGAACTGCATTTCAAGGAGGCCCTCCTCGCATCCATGCCCTGTCGAGCCTTGGATGGTATCCTCTCCGCCGTGATATGAACATTGGGCCCTCAGGCCGTCGTCAGGTCAGAGGAACAGCAGGAGGTATTCCAGAGCGCCCTTGCCGTAGGAGAGCTGTATCTGCCTGCTTACCAACTCTCCCCCATTCTTCTTCTGGTATTCCGATAGAGCCTCGTCTACCGTCTTGATATCGTTCAACAGGGATTCCACGAAGCTCTTGGGCGTCTCTGCGACACCTTTCTGTTGTAGTACCTGACTCAACGCTTCCAGCAACTTGGCGCCTCTATCGTCGACAGCCATACGGATTTTCCCCGTCGCTCCGGCTACATGGGAAAATATATCATTTTCGAGTGTGGGACTCGGGCTCGTTTCGAAGGGCCATTCCGTTTCGGTGCATCCTGCTGAAGAACATGATTCGCTGGGAGCGGTGGGACCTTCTTCCTCCTTAAAGGGTGGGTACAATTCTTATGGAGATAGCGGGTGTTCTTCGATTCGTCTAGGAACGACTGAACGCAGGCTCGATAAATCCATATTAGCACATTACGATAGGCTAGTTTGCGGGGAATGCACCTTCATCGAAACGGAGAACCTCACGAGGAAGTTCGGTGACCTGACTGCAGTCGAAGGGCTGACCCTTCGCGTTGAAGAAGGGAGGTCTTCGGCTTGCTTGGGCCCAATGGCGCGGGAAAAACAACTACGGTCAGGATGCTCTGCTGCCTGATATCGCTCGGCACCAACAATCTTCTCATCATCGCCGTCGCTCTCGCATTGGTTGATTTGGTTCTGTTCCGCATCAGCACGGCCACTTTCCGCAGGGAAGAGATACTCACAAAGTGGAAATGACCAAAAGTGGTGACGCTCGCTCGCAATAATCGCACGCGTGAATTCGAGGGAACGTGGGCTTGGACCTGCGAGAGTCCGTACCGTTGGGGATTCGCGGTCGGCTGCGCACTTGAAACCACCAGAAATAGGATTCCTGCCAACCAGCCTAAGGGCGACCAAACGACGCTTTCTTACTGCAGGATAACGACGAAGCGGTTGGGGTTTGCAATCGATCTATGCCGTCGCTGCAGGTTTTGAGTCAGGTAGCTTGAATCAATCCTTATAAGCGCACCAAGGCAACTGGATGATGCTTTCACTGCCAATGTTCCCTTTGGTCTATGGGAGGGCGAAATCAAGCTCCAAGTGGCATTTGATTCGGCCTAATGGGGAGGCATTATGCGGCCAGGATGTCGTCGGGAAGCTTGCAACTAGAATCCCTCCTAGGGAGGACCTATGTCTCGCCTGTGTGAAAGTTTACACTCGGGTCAGTGTCCCTGGCGCAGACTAGGCTACCGTCGGGGTTCACGGTCTCAGCGCTTGCGAGGCCTAGCTTGGGCCGACTCGGATGGCTCTGCAATC
>JBEKZX010000021.1:0-24058 GCA_049509455.1 Conexivisphaerales archaeon | reverse complement strand
ACCAAGGGATGTTCGGCGACGTGAACATGACCAACCTCCTCGGCTTCCTAGCCAAGGGAGGAGCGAGCGACCGTGAGATCAGGTTCGTCGAAGTCGTCGGAATGACCGACGGCCCAACTCAGACGGTACCAACGAATCTTCCAGATGATTTCGGTGCGAATCCAGCGCCCGGCCTTACGGAGCCAGTGCCTGCTGATAGCGCTGCTATGGGCGCAACACACAATGACACGATCGGAATGGAGGAACAATACCTGCTCAGCACGGTCTTCAACCCACTTGACTTCGCTAACTCAGTCTTCGGCGATCTTGCCGGCACCGGGTTCCAGTGGATAGGCCTAGGCCAGAGCGCAGCCACTACGGACAGTGGAGCTTCGGCAATGGTCTCTGCTGGCCTGGTCGACGCATGGGGCAGCGGCACGACGCCGCTCGTCCTGTTCGACAGGAACGACACCCTCTTCCCATGGGAAGCTCCCATTGCCGGGATGCAAGGATCCATACCTTACGGCCTGAATGAGTTCAACGGGAGCTACATCCAAGCAGAGAATAACGCCCAAGGCATCGGCGAGGTCAACGTAACCGGCGGAGTCGGCAGGGATGCGACGACCTACTACTTCACGGCGCTGAAGGGCTACGCGTTCGGGATCTACGACGATGACATCACAGGTCCTGCGCAACCAATAGCTGGCGGATTCTCGGGCTATGGATACTGGTGGATGCCTTCCAAGTCGCCACTCGGTGAAACGTGGTACACGTACTACTTTGGGTACGAAGGATTCACAGGAGAGTACTATCCGCTCTACAGGCGCGACATGAACGGGATCGTGACGATCGGAGGCGAGAAGGCTAATGGCCTTACCAGGTACTTCAACGACTTCTCCTTCGCCATAACTAGGGAGGGCACGGACTCCTTCGCCTACGTCAATGGCGGCAACGTAACAGGCACCGCACCGACGAGCAACCCAGGGATTCCGACCTTCGACTTCTTCCCTGTCTCGAGCTGGGCGTCTAGTACAGGCACTGGTGGATTCGGCTACACGGCTGGCTACGCGGTCATCTCCATCGTTCAGGACATCAACGGAACCAGAGGCCTCTCCATATACGGCTGGAACGGTAGGGACACCTACTGGGCCGGCGCATGGGCCTCTGTCTACCTCAACAATGCGGACACAAGCTCCTGGCTGCCGCCTGGCACGGTGGCGTTGATACTGCACATCACATACGGACCTGGAACAACTGAGTCGACCTCCGGAACGGAACCACTGAACTTCAACGTAGTGCAGGCACTCGGCACGATCACCCAATTCGGCTCGAACCTCTACGCGACATCCTTCGGACCATTCCCATTCGACCGCTTCCCGACCCTATCATGGAACGGAGTCCTCGGCACGCCCACGTTCAATACCCCAGGGCAGGCACCCGTCTGGTGGTACGAGAAGCTCCCGACGACGACAACAGCGTCAGTTCAGTTCGACCCATAGAAGTTTTCAATCTACACACTCTTTTTTAATCACCCTTCCCTACGGTGGAGTATTGAACGGCCGCCTATCCCTTCGCGCCGCTTCCCTCCTCGTCATGGCCCTGCTGCTGACCTCTCAGGCCATGGTGGCGTCCTACGCCGAGCAGCTCTCCATAGCCCAGGGCTCGGTCCTTTACTACGAGGGCGCCCGGGCCTCGGAGACTTGGGACGTCCAGACTAATGTGCTAAGGCTGGACGCGTCGACCATGGTCTTCCAGACCAGCTTCGACGTCAACGGAACCAGCGGCGGCTCCAACGTAACCATAGATTACCGCAACGGCTTCCCGGTGGACGCCGACTACATCACGTCCATCATCTACCTGCCGCCAGGAGCCATTCAGGAGAGCGTCGACGGGAACGCCAGCTGGGCGTCCCTGGTCACGTCGAAGACCCTAGCCACGGTGACGCCCCTGTCGGCGGAGGTCATCAACTACACGGTGAAGGCGGGCACATTCAGGAGCGTGGAGATCGACCTGGCCTTGCAGGGCATGGATTTCGGGAACCTGACGCTCATCTATGACATCGCGTCGGGGATCCTCCTGTTCGAGCAGTGGGTGCCCGCCGACGGGGACATGCAGGGCCTCCTGCTGGAGACCGTATCTTCGCCCGCCCTCCCTTCCCTCTCGATCCTCAGCATAGCGATACCAGCGGTCCTTCTGGCGACGCCGGTTGTCACCACCCTGGGCCAGGCCGGCAGGCGTGTCCGGCGCGGGCCTGCGGGCCCGCCAGCGACGGTGGCTCCGGGGTTGAAGAGCGGCTTCCCCAGGAGGCCCTTCTACGTGGGGGTTGCGGGGGCGCTCCTGAGCCTCCTCTCGGCCTTCGCTCCATGGAGCTCGATAGGGCCCTTCCCCGCCTACCTCCCGTACAGCCTTCTGGCTCCTTTCTCCGGGACAGGTCAGCTGTCGCTCGGAACCTTCTACCTCGCCGCTGCGCTGGCCTATTCCGCGGCCCTGCTGGCCTGGGTTGGGGTCGCCGGGTACGTCTACGCAGGCAGGAGGCTCCTCCCTCAGCTGGCCTCCGCAGCCTCCGCCGTCCTCGCCTTCGCATCCGCCTGGGCGTTCTTGCAGTCAGGTTGGACCCCGTCCTACGGACTTCAGGCCGCCGTGTTAGGGGGCGCCGTCATCCTTGCGAGCCTGGCCTGGGCCAACGTTAGAGTCGAATTGGTCCCCGAAGAAGGGGAGCCGCCGACGACGGGCTAGCCCTCGCCTCAAGCCTCCCGCCCTGCCGCTTCGTTCCTTCCGAGCCAGCCAGTGTTGGGCCGGGGTCAGGACATGGGAGGGCCCCTGCCTACATTGCACGTCCTCCCTGTCGGCCTTGGTAGGAAGGCAAGTCTCCCCGCCACATCATCGATGTCAAATGCATTATTGCGGTCATTGGTGACCTGCCTAACCCTGTTGCCAAACTGGTGGCGTCGTCGGATGACCAAAGGCACCAGCCGGCGGCGAAAACGGGATATTCTGCGGGCAGAGTTTATATGAACCTCAAGTGTGTCATCAACCGGCTGGGCAAGGTCGCATTGGTGTGGCGTATCAAACCTAGAGGCGATGAGACTCTGGTGGTTACACACCATCATCTACAGCGCTCCAGCTTTGAGGAGAGGTATGGTCATGTCAGTGTTTCGATGGTCATGCCGGCCTTCAACGTGAGCGATAACATCTTTCAGAGCATCCTGCAGGCAAAGGAGTCGTTGCAGAGGTTCACCCCCGACTATGAAATCGTCGTGGTTGACGATGGGTCCCGGGACCACACGGCCGCCATCATAGCATCCATGAAGGACGACAGGGTCAAACTGATAAGGAATAGTGTGAACCACGGAAAAGGCTTCTCGGTCATCAAGGGTGTCGGACACGCTACTGGAGATTACGTAATCATGTGCGACGCTGACGCAGAAATAGGGTCGCGGGAGCTGGAGAGATACCTATGGCAGTTGAGGGACTGTGACATGGTGATCTCCTCGAAGAGGGACCCATTGTCTTCTTATGATGCACCTTTCACTAGGAAGTTTCTGAGTGCAGGATTCAACAAGCTGGTGTGGATTATGACGGGGCTCCGGATGTCAGATACCCAGACGGGGCTGAAGGCGTTCAGAAGGAAACCACTGAACAACATCATCAGGCTCGTTTTGGTCAAGAGGTACGCCTTCGACACGGAGCTGCTCGTTTTGGCGAAGCTGCTGAAGTTGAGGGTCGCCGAAGCACCCGTAGTCGTCGTGCAGCGGATGGGTTTTCGGGCTGGCGATGCCCTGAGGATGTTCGTCGACCTCTGTGGCATCTCATATCGCCTGCGGATCACACGGTGGTATCAGAAGAACCTCGCCGGAATGGCCCCGGAGGACCTGATCGAGACGTGGCGTTGAGACGCTATTGCGGGAAGCTGGAATTGCTCTGTCAAGGCCATCTGGGTTCTGCCCATCCCGGTGCGAACACGCCAATCTCTTATATGGAGTCTTAGGCGTCGGTTCCAAGGAGTAACTTGAAGGATGCCTGATTTGGGGCTCACCCGTCGGATTTCGGTTTCCGTCGTCATTCCAACACTCAACTCGGAAGCTACCATAGGCCTGGCGCTTCAGTCTGTCAGGAATCAGTCCTACGGCGATATCGAAACGATAGTGGTGGACTCGTACTCGAGGGACTCCACGAGAGAGATTGCGAAGACGAACGGAGCGTCGGTGATTCTGACGAGAGCTAGGCTGCTCGGCGCAAGGTACTTAGGCACGATGCGTAGCAAGGGCGAATTCGTCTTGGTGCTAGACTCGGATCAGATACTTGAAAGGACGGCCGTCGAAAGGGCTATTCGATTGGTTTCGGAAGGGCCCGACATGCTCGTTTTGGAAGAGAGCGCCTTTCGCCCCGCGACTTGGGTCCAGAAGCTTTTCGAAGCCGATCGCGACCTTGTTCACAAGCTCTCCGAGACTAACATGGACCCGACGACGGGTGTTCTATTGGCCCGTTTCTTCCGAAGGTCTATCCTGGAGGAGGCATTCAGGAGGATACCCGCGGAACTCCTAGCTTCGGTCGTCTTCCATGACCACTCGATAATCTACTATGAGTCGTTCAAGATTTCGCAAAGAGTTGGCCTGCTGCACAATGCCGTCTGGCACATGGAGCCAGCCAGCCTCGCCGAGCTCTGGCGTAAGAACTTCCGGTATGGGAGGTCCGCCTACGGGCTGGCGAGCAGTGGCCACTACCGGGAGCTCGTCTGGGGGAAGACCAGGTTCAGAGCGAGAGCACCGCGGAGCCTGATGCTAGGGTTGCAGAGCGACCTTCTAACCGCCCTCAAGGGCCTCCCCTATTTCCTCGGCTATGCTTCAGGGGGCCTGGCCTCTCTGGGGAGCAAGGTCGATGCCTGAGCGATACGACCGCCCACCACCTCGCGTTTCCGAAGGCCGAACCTGAGACGATCAGTAACCTGTCACGTTGGAATCAAGTCCGCAGCTTCTTAGAGAGACCAGGCCGGCTGAGTTCCACCCACGTGACTTAGCAACCCAAGAGGATCATCGCACCTATACTGATGTAGAACATCGCCCTGTAAGCACTGCTCGGACCATAGTAGATTTCAAACGTATAAGTTCCCTTGGGGACCTGCAGTATCCATGCGTTTGCATATGTGTTCGCCAAAACGTGGTTCGCTACTTGGACTCCATCCATCTTGGTGGCCCAGCCCGGGTCGTAGTTCTCACCCAGGTAGAGCACACTCGCAAAATCAGACGAAGCGTTGGCCTCCAGTCGAATGTAGTCTGGTCCTTCTTCCAAAACCTTCACGGAGGCGACGCCAGAGGATTGAGCAAGAAGGAGCCACACCCCCCCATGACCCCTCTGCTGATCGAAAGGTTCTCATGCCGGGTCACCGAGTTGTTTGACCCAAGGCCAATCCAACCGGGCCGCGCGGACAGTGGGTCGCTGTAGATCAACACGTGCCTTGCTAGCCCGTCGAGGAATGCAAGGACACCTGAACGTTTGGCAAGCCGAGACGACGATCGGAACGCCTATTTCTCGGCCATGCAGGAAACACCAGCCAAGAGAATAATGGGTCAGGAGCGAATCAGCTGGGAGGACCAAATCAATGCGGGTTCTCACGCAAGCAATAAACCCTGATATCCAAGACTATTGTCATCATAGAGTGGCAGGTTGTTCGCTTGAAGGCAAAGAATCGCCCAGTCGTTAGGGGTGTCCTCGAGGCTCTCTACGTGGCGACCTGCTTCCTAGCATATTACTCAGGAATATATTCCCTGTCTTCTTTCCTGCAGCGGAAGAAGCCTGTGGTACTCCTCTACCACAGCGTGAACCGTAAGAATTGCCGCGATGTCTACCCGGACAACATAGTCGATGTCCGAGATTTTGACAAACAGATGTCCTTCCTATCTAGTAAGAAGAATTGTGTGACTCTTGATTACCTGGTCAGCTACCTCGAGGGGTCGTCGAAAGCTTCTCCGAATCAGGTAGCTGTCACTTTCGACGACGGCTATCACGACTTCTTTACGAACGCCTATCCGATACTGAAGAAATACAATATCCCTTGTACCGTTTTCCTAATCACTGGACTGCTCGACGAAAACATTATCAAATGGGAGGACCGGTTGGCTAGAATCGTAAGTAACACTATAGGACCTGCATTGTCTTTCAAACTTGACGGAACAGATAGGACCTATGACCTGTCCACCGCCACAGCAAGGCTCTGCTGCTTGAGAAGCCTCAATGATCTCTTTCTTGACATCGACCCGCAAAGAAGGATTCGCATTCTCAGCGAACTCGAATTCCAGTTGGGAACGCCACCTCCTCCAGCCGAACCTTTGTACCTGTCGTGGAAGGAAGTGAAGGAATTGCATGATGATGGGTTGGTGTCCTTTGGTTCGCACACCCATGATCACGTGGACATGTGCGTGATGTCCGAACACGACATTGAACGTGAGGTCGAGCAACCACGAGAAGAGATTGAGGCCAAGTTGAACTCTTCCTGCACGCTCTTCAGCTATCCGTATGGGAAACGTCGTCACATCAGCGAGAGGGTGAAGGATTTGTTGGATGCGCACGGCTATCGGCTGGCGGTTACAACGGTTCCCGGGCGCATTTCAGAGAATAGCGACCCCATGGAACTGAAGCGGATTGTGGCTTTGGACGGTCAGATGCTCAAATTCAAGTGTGCGATGGTGGGTCTTACCCCTCAGACATCTTAGAAGGGACTGACATGGCTGTCAACAAAAGGACCACCACGGATTACTTCGACGAGCAGTCGGCCACCTATTATGAGAAGCATTATGGAAAGGTCTTCAGAGATCCTTCCAGATACCCCGTGCTCTATTTGCGACATAAGTATGTCTTGGAAATGTTGCAAGGTTCGGAGGAGGGAAGAGCAATCGACATAGGTTGCGGCTCAGGAGCCATGTTGATTGACCTCTGGAAGAAGGGTTTCGAGGTGGTGGGCGTGGACATTTCGACGTCGATGGTCAGGCGAATTCATGCTAGCTCCCATTCGAGTTCTGAGGAACCATTGCTTGGTGTCACTGACCTTGAGCACATGCCTTTCATCGATAAGTCTTTTGACGTGGTCGTGTGTAATGGCGTGGTAGAATACCTCGCAAGAGATGACTTGGCTCTCAGAGAGATTTCAAGGATTCTCAAGACGCGAGGTGTTGCCTTTGTCTCCATAACGAATGCTCTCGCCCCGATGTGGTTTCTTGAGACCATGGCAAAAGCTCTCGGCGTCCACGGCAGAATCGTTTCTCTGGTATCTGGCGGGGCCGCCTTTCCAAGGGCTAGACTCCACGTTCCCGCTGCCCTGTCCGACATCGCCGCTAGAGTCGGTCTGGTGGAGACCGGACGTGCGTATTTTCACTTCTCCCCCTTCCCTTTCCCACTTAACGAAATCTTCCCTCTTCTCAGCCGCAGACTTGGGTTGAAAATGGAAGCTCTGTCCAAGCGTCGACTTGGCTTCTTGGGAAGAGGCTGCATAGTCAGATTCGTCAAGATGAACTGAGGCGCTACATGGGTACAGAGAAACTGAAGAATCGCTAGGGCAGCCCTTCGTTGCTGCATGATGTGAGAAGTTTGGACCGTGAGTAGGAACCCCGATGGGAATCTCCTCTTCGTTGCGCGCTTATGCCCCAACGTATTCGCGTCCTGGATGATGTGGGCCAGATGCCCTAACCGGGACATGATGGCTCGAGTTCTTCCTAACCCGGTCTCGCATAATGGCCTATTGAATTTCACCGCCATTCCTCTAGAAGTTCAAGTTGCACGTAGAAGCGAGGAAGAGCGTCACCCTGTCTAGAGATTCACATCTCGCCACTCTTTCGAGTATCCAAAGGCGCGATTCTCTGGCTACCGCAACCTAGGGTCACGCCGCCCTAGAATCCTCGCCACGCCGCGCCCTTTGAGCTCACCTGCCACAAGATAGACAACCACCCCAATCATCGCGCTCAAGCTTATGTAGAACAGGACCTTATACACGCCGCTCGGGGCGTAGTCTACATCTATGGAGTGGGTGCCGTTGGGTATCTGCAATATCCACGCATTTCCGTAGGTGTTTGCTAGCTGGTGGTTGCCCACTTGGACGCCATCCAGCTTGGCCTCCCATCCTCCGTCATAGTTCTCACCCAGAAACAGCACGGCCCACGAACTGGACGAGCTGTTCGCCTCTAGGTGCACGTAATCGGGCCCCTGATCTACCACCTCTGCCGAGTTATCCGCAGGATTTGCCGCAGGGAGCAGCAACACTCCGGCTATGGCGACGCCGCTGATTACCAGATGCTCGAACTGAGTCACTGAAGTGTCAGAGCCAATGCCTATCTGTCCCGGTTGCCCTAGGAGTGGGTTACTGTAGGTCAACACCTGCTCACCGTTGAAGTAGACATCTATGACGCTACCATGCTTAAGGACCTCGATGTTGCTCCAAGAGCCGGCGGGTGCTAGTGCCGCGGCGAAGGCCAAGTTGGGCGCTTGGCTGGTCGCAATCTCCATAACGCCGGTATCATGGATAATCAGCCTAACGTACGACCCGTTTGAAAAGGAGAAGTAGATGTTCGGCCCCTGCCAGTTCTCACCTCCAAACTGCACCGGCTTGACGTCAACGCTCAGCTCGAAGTCGGAGTAGTTGTCCGCGGTCAGCAAAGTGCCGTTCGAGACTGTCGTGATGCCGCCGTCTGTATTCCAGCTGCCGCTGCCTATGAAGGTCTTTCCCAGCTCGGAGGAGCTTGAATTCCCGTTGGTCCACAGCACCAAACTATGGGACCCTGCGCTCATTTCGAAGTTCGCGACGGGAAGCAGGCCTCCTGAGGCTCCGCTGGCAGGCGCGCTTCCGATCTGTGTGCCATCCAATTCATAGTCTAGAGAAGCAGTCGATGTGCTTCCGTATGTCAGTGCGTAAGCAGTATAATTCTCCCCGCCAATCGGCGTCTGCCAGGAGTAGGTGCGCACTATGGAAGACTGAAGCGCGGAGGTTCCGTTTGTCTCGATTGCATAGCCCATTGGAAGGAAAACGGGCTGAAGGTTGAAAATCGAGGACGGCATGTCTGCCAGTGCCCCCACATTGGAGTAGAAGACAGGAACATCGCTCAGATAGACGCGGGGCAACGTGTTGTTGAGGGTGAATCGGACATAACCATCTCCCAAGTCCTCGAGGGCTCCGCTTTGTGTTAGTTCGTCTGCAATTTGGCTAAGATTGCTGGGTACCAGCATTTGGAAGACGGTGCCCTTCCACTGATAATTGAGGTATACGTACTTCGTACTCAACACGCTCAGGAGATTCGATATCGGCAAGCCCGAATTCAGCGCGGAGCCAATTTCCTGCAGGACGCTGGAATTCAGACCAAGTCGCGCCGGATATAGGAATGGGTCGACGAATTGGACATGCAGTTCGGTGAGATGGTCGTACGGCAAGATGATTCCTCTATATGTAGAACTCGAAGACCAGGTTAGGGAATCCTCGACAATTGATTCCAACGTGTGGTCTGGTGACACACTTGCATATTCTATTCCGGTGCCCATATCTCCCGAGAACGCATGCGGATTGTAGACGAACAGCTGGCCAACTCCGGCGAAGATCACCAGAAGACAGAGGATCGCGATCTTGTAGTTCCTTGCCAACATTGATCCCCGAGCAGCGGAAACCACCCGATCTAGGGCAAACGTGAATAGCGGTACAGTAGTCAATACGAGCAAGGTGAGAATCTTAGACGGATTCCGGAACTGCCAAATCAATGACAACTGCTGAATCACCCAACTGAATCCCGAGGAACTTGTATACTTCAAGAGAATCGCCAGCACAGTCAGGAACAACACGGACCCTAACATCGAGATGACCCTATGTCTTGAATCGGAATCTTTCAGCCAGAGAATGCTAGAGAAGGCGATGGCTGGAATTATGTAGCCGAACTCATTGAGGGGATTCTGCAAGCTTTCGTAGCCCAAGGGCACCATGGGTGAACCAGCGTTCCCGGCCAGCCTGAGGAGATTGGGGATCGAGACGTCGAAATAGGTATACACAAAATCGGCCAGCACCGACGTATATCCTCCTCCTGCGGACGACTGGCCGAAGATATAAGTCACATAGAGATAGGGCAGGAAGGCTACTGCAACGAAAACGCCACTCAGCGCCACATAGGGACCTACTCTTCTCAATCTAGCCTTCCCCAACGCAAGGTACGACAGGAACACGACCAAGAAAACAGAGAAGAGAGGAACGGTCATACTCGGGAAGGTCCATATAACCATACTCGTGGATAGTGCCAACTTAGCCACGTTCTTCCTGTCCTGTGACTCCAGCAAATCCAAAAAGCAACCCAGAGCCAGCGGGAGGAAGACGAAAGGCCAGTAATCTGTGCCCGCTCCGAAAATAGACATTGTGTTAGGGTTAATGATATAGAGAGCCGATCCCACCATCCTAACCCAGAGGTTCTTGCTAAACCTACCAAGAAACCAATAGCAAGTGATGAAGCCGGCTGGAATGCTGATCCTGTAGAGGAAGTCAAAGACGGTGACCGTCCCCACGAAAGCTGCAAGTTTGTCGACGATCAGGTAGAAGATGTAGCCCATCGGCTGGGGGAAGTTCTCTCCATAGGCCGCGTTATGCCAGGCACTGAACACGTACTCTTGAAGCACGCCTGTCGAATTCACGGTTACCAGAGGTGTGTCTCCGTATACCAAAGTGGAAAAGAGAAACTGCCGTGCCACCGCATACCAGACCAAGAATGCCCCTGCGAGAACGAGCATTACTTCGAGCTCATTCGACTTGTTGGGTCCCCGGATTCTTAGTTTCAGTGCCCATCACTTACAACCAAGACTGTCATTAAAGGCCAAATCCAGGCTGACGTTGGACTCCTGACTGTTGTATATAGCTGTTGTCGACGCAGGTTCTGTGTTGCTGTCAGTTGTTCTGCGATGGTGTCAGTATGGACAGCAACCGAAGACGTCCCAGAACCTCGATGCAAAGGCGAATTCCTCTCAAGGCCCCAACTGGATTGATCGTTCCCAATAGCTCGTCTTGGGTGTGAATGCCCAGTGTTCGCTGCAAATCGAAGGACCATGGCGACGACTTTGTCACTCCGTTGAGGAGGAGTTGGAGTCGAGTGCCCAACGCCACAAAGCTTAATGAAGAAGGAAACAGGGTCTTCTCTAGTCGAAATGCCACTTCAGCTCCCACTCGTGTCAGTGATAGTCCCCTGTAGGGAATCTGAGGAGACAATTTCGAAGTGTTTGGATTCCGTTCGCAGTCAAGACTATGGTAACATCGAAATAATCGTCGTCGACAATTTCTCAAAGGACGCAACCAGGAGGATAGCAGAGGAGTTCGGTGCTCGGGTGTACGAGTTCGGGCCAGAACGATGTGCGCAGGTAAACTTTGGCGCCAAGAATGCTCTTGGCCAATATATCTACAGGGTCGATTCCGATTTCGTGCTCAGCGGCGGTGTCATCCGAAAGGCCGTCGAAGCTTGCGAGTCGGGAGGTTATGATTCCGTCATCATCCACAACACTTCGGATCCCTCGGTGAGCTTCTGGTCGAGGATAAGGAAGCTCGAACGGGATACTTACATTGGCGACGAGCTCGTCCCTGTCGCCCGCTTCTTCAGGCGCAGAGCATTCATGACCTTGGGCGGGTACGACGAGTCTCTGATAGCCGGAGAAGACTACGACATTACAAACAGGCTCAGGGAGGCTGGCTTCAAGCTGGGCCGAATCGATGCCGAAGATATGCATATCGGCGAGCCCAAGAGCATGAGGGAGATAATCCAGAAGCACTATGTCTACGGCAAGAGCATCGGAAGGTTCATTGAAAAGGACAGATATATGGCAGTGAAGCAGCTAAATCCATTAAGAGCGAGTTACCTGAAGGTTCTGCCCTCTCTCCTGCCAAGCCCTAGGGTCTTCTTTGGGTTCGTAGCATATGAAACGGTCAGATACATGGCAGCCGGTCTAGGGATGCTCTCCAGACGTCTGGGGATGGCATAAACGGTCTAAGATGGGTCAACGGAGATGGCCTGGTCCGCAGGGCATCTCTCGAGCGCCAGTCATCTGCAGGTGGGTTTCTTGGAACAGGCCTGCACCTTCTCGCCATTCTTGGCGAATCCTACGTTCTCACTGCTTGTCTCTGTCACATAACCCTTTTAAAGCCATTAACCGACAAGCTTCCACGTCAAACTGGTCTGCAGTGGTCCATGGCCAGGGACAAGTGGAATCGCATCTTGGGCGTTGAATACGATTTGTCAGACGATTGGGAATTGCGCGACTTTCGATTCTGGCGGCGACCTACACCGCTTGGGCGGTTAGCCTATGAAGATACTTTGGCTGAACCATCGTGATCCGAAACACCCTCAAGCCGGAGGGGCCGAAGTTCACATCGAAGAAGTCGGCAGTCGGTTGGTCAAGATGGGTCACAGAGTGACTCTGATTTGTGAGAAGCCCAGAGGGTACAAAAGCAGGGATACCATCGAAGGAATGGATGTCTTGAGGGTCGGCAATCGCTACCAGATACATCTCCTGGCTCCAGCATTCGTGAATAGAATGGCGGATGAATATGACGTAGTTGTGGACGACATAGCGCACGCGGTTCCTTGGTTCTCAAGCTGGGTGAGCAACAGGCCAGTGGTGGGCATCGTACATCATGTGCACCAATCTGTCCTTCCCTTGGAGCTCCGACCTCCCCTCAGTGTGCTGACAATGCTCGCTGAGAAGTCCATCAGGTTCGCCTATTCGAGCATAATCACTGCATCATACAGCACAAGCAGGGATCTGCAGGAACAGCTAGGCGTGGCTGCGAACAGGATAGGGATAGTTCATTATGGGGTCGATCACGCCATCTACAAGCCCGGTGATGGCAAGTTCTATGAACCCACGGTTCTCTGGCTCGGGAGGATCAAGAAGTACAAGAACCTAGACCACCTGGTCAGGGCGTTTGGCATGATTGAAGCGAAGGTGCCCGATGCCAGGCTGATGATAGCAGGGTCTGGTGACTACGAGCCCTATGCCATAGGTCTTGCCAAGTCACTCGGGCTCAGAAACGTGAGTTTCCTAGGCAGAGTCAGCCCACAGGAGAAGCTTGAGCTTCTCAAGAGATCGTGGGCTATTGCATATACCTCTGTAATGGAAGGCTGGGGCCTGGGCATACTTGAAGCGGCGGCCTGCGGAACCCCCGCGTTGGGCTACGACTCTGGAGCTACGAAGGAGGCAATCATCGATAATGAGACAGGTTTGTTGACTACCTACGGTGACATTGAAGGATTGGCGAACATCATGTATCGGATGCTGACCGAAAGCCAACTGAGAGAAAGGCTCACCCGGGGAGCTCTGTCCTTTGCCAGTCAGTTCGATTGGGATAGAGCTGCCAGCCAGACGTTAAGCATATTAGAGGATTCTTGTAAGGGATAGGTCAGGAACTGAAAAAAACAATGACATCCGATGGAGGAGCTAAGGTGCTGGTCACAGGTTGTACGGGTTTCATAGGGTCCGCTATCCTTCCGGTGCTGGTCGAAAAAGGATACGACGTCTACGCCTGGGAAAGATATGTTACAGGTCGTTTCGTGCTGGGTCAGACTAGGAACATCAAGACGATATTCGGTGACTTGAGGGAGAACGGAACCGTGAAGCGCGCGCTACGCGAAATCCAACCGGACGTGGTTATTCATCTCGCAGCTATCTCCCCGGTGGCTTACAGCTATGATCATCCGAACGAGGTCATGGAGACCAACTTGGTTGGAACAATTAACCTTGCTCAGGCTTGCTTGGATGAGGTCCCTCACTTTGAGCAGTTCCTGTTCGCCTCCACCTCTGAGACCTACGGGAACGGGGCGGCCCCGAAAACGGAGGACACTCCCCAACATCCGAATAGTCCGTATTCAGTCAGCAAGGTGGCCTGTGAGAAGTTCCTGCTGTACCTGCGGGATGCGTATCAGTTCCCGATCACAATCCTGCGGCCATTCAACACCTATGGTCGCAAGAACAATACGCATTTTGTGGTCGAGAAGGCCATCGTTCAAATGTTGACGGACGGGGGGGTTAGGCTAGGGGACCCCACCGCCATGAGGGACTTCCTCTACGTGGATGACCACGTCGACGCATATCTCAAATGCCTAGGGAACCCAAGGGCCTTGGGCGAAGTCTTCAATTTTTGCACCGGACGTGGTGTTTCCATAGCACAACTCATCGAATTACTGAGAGGATTAACTGGTTTTCAAGGAGATGTGGTTTGGAATACCATTCCTGCAAGACCGTTGGACATCAAGGTGCTTGTCGGCGATAGCGGGCGAGCTAGGGACAAGCTCGGTTGGACACCCCGCTTCAAGTTGGAGGAGGGGCTGCAGAGAACAGTCGAATACTGGAGGAGCAGGCTGGGGGCGCTCTATCAGGAGCAAAGAAGCTCCTGACCTAGACACCTCGAGTAAATCATGGCGAGAATCAGGTTCTCACGAGCCGTGCTTTCGATAGGGGGTGGGTTTGGAGGAGAACATCCACTTCGACCGATTATGTTGTATCATCAATGCGGATGAGTTGAACGTATGCGCAAAGAGCTGTTAACAACCTAGAACGCCCTTCACCTCGTTCGATGAAGCCCTTATCCTGGCAAGCCTCTTGATGATGATGGATGCTGTCTCGTTCGCTAGCCGGTATCCGTTCGTCTAGCTAGCCGAGAGGAAGGATAGGGAGCTGACTTGACAGTCCCATAACAGCGTACATCTGTTTAATATTTATAGGTAAACGTCCATACTGGCATGCGGGGGAAGTTTCTCGTGGGTGATAGACATGCCAGCCTATTGGTTGTATCGGCATACCCCCCCAACAAGGGCAGGTTGAGCGAGTACGCCCACATGCTCATCGAAAGGCTTGCCTCGAAGGGCCTAGTAACCGACGTGCTCGCGGACGTCGAGCCAACTCCCTCCCCACCGGTCGACAACCTGAGAGTGATGAAGGCTTGGACGCCTGACGACCCTCTATCACTGCTCAAATTGCCTTCCTCAATACTGAGGCATCGGCCTAGGGTCGTCATGTTTAACGCGCATTTCGCCGTCTTCGGCGCTAGAAAGGTTACGAACTTCGTGGGCTTTCTTATGATCTGGTTGGTTACCAAGCTGGAACGGATGTTCGGATTCAGGACGATGGTGATCCTTCACAATTTACCAGAGACAGTAGACACTGAGCTTTTCGGAGTGAAACCAAGCTTCTTGAATAGGCTGGGACTACTCCTCGCTGAGAAGTTCGCCTTAGGCTGTGATTCTGTGGTGGTAACAGTCGAGATGTACAGGAAGATGATCCAACGCCGCTTTGGCCGCTCGTCCTCTTATATTCCTCACGGCGCGTGGAACGACCTCAAGTCCGATGACCCACCTGGCGATCGTAGAGATTCTTTGCTGTTCCTCGGGTATATGTCTCCTGGAAAGGACATGAGGTTGCTGGCGACTGCTTTTGGTGCCGTAAGGGCGAAACACCCTGACTTGAAGTTGAAGCTTGTAACGTCTCCTCATCCTAGTTTCCCCTTGGCCGTGAACCAGCTCAAGGCTTTGGAGGGTATAGATGGAGTGGAATTCATCGGATACCTTCCTAAGGAGGAACTGCCATCCCTCTTCAACAGGTGCGTCGCTCTTGTGCTCCCCTACCTCACTGCAACTGGCACCAGCGGGGTCCTACACCTGGTCAGCGCGGCCGGATTGCCCGTAGTCGCCACCGACCTTCCGGAACTCAGGGAGAACCTCGCTGAAGGCGCTGGTCTGCTCCTCGTGAAGGATGCTGATGAGATGGCACGGACACTGAACCAGCTAGTCGAGGACGGATCTCTGTGGAATGCGGTTTCAAAGAGGAGCAAGGCGTTTAGCGAGAGCAGAAGTTGGGAAATCGTCTCCTCGAAGTTCTATGGCCTCATCAAGACCCTTGAGCTCCAGTAACATCACACCCTTTACCCTCATAGTCGTCAACGGGTTTCCGGAGGCCCTCCTCGTTACCAACCCGTCGACGATGGGGACCACTCTGATGATCTCGGAGTGCGTTCCTAGGGAACTCCTATCCTCATCAGTCCTGACAATTCACTCGAAGGCCCTCATTAGCCTTTGCCACCGTGCCTCCAGGAGCGAACCCATCATAACAGAGGAGAGGTCAATCGGTCGTGGTGCCGTCGGCGTTCAGGGAGACGGGGCGCGCCGGAGACTCACCCTGCCAGGTTTCCTTCTTCCGTCGTCGACTAGTCGGGAAGGAGAAGATACGCCTGAACACCCCACCAGATACGCACGCAGGTCCCTCTCACAGGGCCAAGGTAATTCCCATCAACTCTGATCCTTGTTGAAGACTTCATGGTATCACAGCACTATCCAGAACAGGGGAGAGACGGCCCCCACGCTCCTCAAGTAGCCGTCGAGTGCAATCATATCCTGTCTCCTCACCGCCCCGCTCAATGCCATCAGAGGGATTCCAAGGAGGAGGAAGGCGACCCCTCCCCGGAGGGTGAACAGGCGAACACCCCCTGCAGAAGGCTGCACCGCCAGCGAGATGGCTGGCACCAAGGCCAAGTGGACGACCTCTCGTTACTCCTTGCCGTCGCGGCGATTATCTAGCCGTCTGCCCCCATGATCCTTCTGGCCCCAGGATGGCCTGTTAGGGGGGTGTTAAGGGGGGAGCGTTTTAGCCCAGAAATAGCCTGCCAGGCCGCCCAGAGGTTACCAAGAGCACGGTTCTGCACTCCGAACTTAGCCTGATTTGAGCCTTCCAGAAGCTCACATCAGCGCCCATAGTGGGGAAAAGTGGTGCAAAACGCACCCCCCTAACGGCGACCGAACGCTCCTCTAACACGACCCGAACACCCCTCCTAACGCCGTCCTAACACCTTCCTAACCCCTAGTGCCATTATCCCCCTAAGGCCTGTGAGTGAAGGGCAGTTCCGGGCTTGCAGGGGGAGGGGACCTCGCGCTCCCCTGGCAGTCAAGGGGCACACCTTCACTATTGAGAAGGAGAGCATGGTCAAGGTGGACGGCGGAACGGTCGTGTAGGAAGAGGCCCTGGATCTAGCTAGGATGCTCAACTCCCCCAACCCCTTGGACCTCATGAACGTCGCCCTCGTCTACCCATGGCTCCGCCCTTGAGACTATTGATTCCGCAGGGAAATTCGCCCGCTGGAGCCCGTTCGCATGAACCAAGGACGACGGTCTGTAGCCTTCTCGTTGTAAGAATCCAGTCGCCTAGCATCTTCGTGGTTGCATTAAGTAGATAAGACGGCGGAGTATTGTATCACGCGGAAGCTTATATTTGCAGTTTTCCGAGGTTCTGAGGGGAAGGCGATGACAGGGGACCGCACGGACGTCCTAGCCGTCTCCGCCTATCCACCGAACAAGGGTAGGCTTAGTGAATACGGTCACATGCTCGCCGAAGGTCTTGCGAGCAAGGGACTCAGGGTTAAGGTACTCTCTGATATGCCCCCCGATCGAGCGCCGAAAGCTGCTCGTCTTGAGATATCGAAGGCGTGGACTCCCAACAATCCCTTGTCCTTTCTTGGGGCGCTTCGACAGATTACATCAAGCAGGCCGAGAGTGGTCCTGATGAACCTCACTTTCGCACTTTTCGGCAGAGGGAAGGTGACCAATTTCTTTGGTTTCCTTCTCGTCTTCCTAGTCACCAAGATTGAGAAGCTGTTCCATTTCAAGTCCATGGTGATTCTTCATAATCTCCCTGAGGTCGTGGACACGAACATCTTCGGCCTGAAGCCCAGTCTTCTGAATCGCTTGGGCCTTCTCTTGGCTGAGAAGTTCATAGTTGGCTGCGATACCGTGGTGGTGTTGCTACCCATGTACAAGAAGATGATCGAAGCGCGTTTTGGCAAAGAGACACACTACGTTCCACATGGAGCATGGGAGAACATGGGGGACCCCAGAGCGGCTGGCCATGATCGCGATTCCATACTCTTCCTTGGGTACATGTCGCCTAGCAAAGACATGAATATGTTAGCGCGTGCATATGCCACCGTCAAGCAAAGGCACCCAGACCTGAAACTGAAACTCGTCACATCCCCTCATCCCAATTTCCCCAAGGCGTTGGACCAGCTCAAGGTGTTTGACAATATGGATGGGGTTGAGTATCTGGGTTACCTGTCCGAAGAGGAGCTGCCGAAGGTCTTCGAGGAATGCTATGCCGTGGCGCTTCCCTATGCGACCGCGACAGGGACAAGCGGTGTCCTGCACCTGGTCAGCTCGGCGGGAATCCCCGCCGTTGGAACAGACTTGCCGGAGATGCGTCAGAACGTAGCTGAAGGAGCCGGCCTCCTACTGGTTAGGGATGCGGAGGGAATGGCGCAGGCGCTGGATCGCCTCAAGGAGGACGGCCAATTCTGGACCGAGATGTCCGAGAAGAACATGGGCTTCAGTTCGAGCAGGAGCTGGAGCGCCGTATCATCCGTCTTCTATGGCCTGATAAAGTGCCTTGAAGTTCAGTAGCCTCGCACCGTACGCAGTGGCCACAGCCTTCAACGGCGTCTTGGTGGCCGATCGGCTCTACGATTTCAGCTACGATGCTTCGACGCACATCTTCTTCGCCAGTCACTACAGGACAGAATGGTTCAGCCTCTGGGACACCAGGTGGTACGGAGGCTTCTCCGTCGCCGGCTACAGCCCCCTCTCCCAACAGCTCATGGCGCTGCTGAGCTACATCTCGGGCCTTGACCTGTCCTTTGGCATCCTCTTGATCGTGGCCCTCGTCTTCCTGATCTGGTCGTTCCAGAAGCTTGCTTCCACCCTGGGCCTGCGCTCGGCGGTCCTGCCATGGCTCCTGGCCTTCGTTCCTGGCCTCTACCTGTTCATGTACAGCTTCGGACAGCTGCCTGCTCTTCTCGCTACTGCCTTCGGAGTGGCGGCGGCTGCCTATCTTTCCTTGTACGTGGAGAAGGGTGGTTGGAGACTACTGGCTCTTTCAGCTCTGTTGGCCTCCCTTTCCTTCTTCACGCATTTCCTGGTCTGTGCGTTGCTCGTGCCGCTCATACTGGTGGTGGCGCTCTCGAGGGCACATGGTCTTCGCTCCCTCCGTAGGATCGTGACCTGGGGGGTCATCGTCGCCGCCATATCAGCGCCCATATTGATTCAGATCATCAACTTCGTAATGACTACGCCGTCCCAAGCCACGATCCCTCATCCCACACGGGGCGACGTCCTGGTCGGCCCTTCATCTGGCGCCTTCTTCTGGAGTATTTACGGACCTGTCATTGTTCTGGCGCCGATATCTTTCATGGTGCTCCTGCAGGAGAGGAAGCGGACGATGGCAGCCTTGACCGCAGCCTACTTGGTGTTTGGATTGGGTGGCACCACGCCCATCCCCAGGCTGCTGCTGGGCAGCTACGTCTACGACATCCTTACGTTTGAGAAATTCTCCCTTTGGGCCTGTCTTCTCCTGACCATCCCTCTCGCGTATTACTTGGAACACGGCCTGTTGCGGGATTTCGGTCGTCGGGCCAAGATTTTGAAACATTCCGTTCTCCTTTCATTCGTCGTTGCAAGTCTCCTGGTGTTGGTCTTGACAGCCACGGTGTCCTCCCAGCCGCCTCCTCCCAACCTGCAGGGGATATCCTCATACCTTAACGCCCAGACCGGGGATGGCTTCTACATCACCCTCGGCCTGGGCACATGGTCTCGAACCCTCTCCGTCATGACTTCGAAGCCGACCCTGGACGGGGGCTACAACACTGCCCGGCGGATACCCTTGCTGGCAGAAAGCGGAGTTGAGACGATCGACTCCGCCAAGTTCTTTCCCGGTGGCTTCGAGCTCGTGGGCGAAGTCCTCAAGGGGAACTATGGCATCCGATGGGTGGTGCTGGGGGACAACGTGTATGAGCCGTACCTGATCGCCAACGGGTTCACCGAGGTCCAGGAAGTCGCAGGCGCCCTACCTGTGTCGGTCTGGACCAGAGGGGGCTATGAAGAAGGATTCAAGGAGACGATGGTCGTGAAAGACGAAACTTCATATGTCTGGGGTCTGCTGCCGATCACGGCACTCGCGCTGGCGGCGCTTGTAGCGGTGAGGAAGCCGAAGGCAATTACTCCGGTAATCCTCACCGCAGACGACACAGAACCGACAGGGAGACAGGCTTATAGCCGGACCCCTTCCCCTTGAAATGCAGGGACCAATGCTACCACCCGCACGCCTGACTGCCACGGAATGCGCGGTGAGGGGCTGACTTGGCGTTGAGGGAAGCTGCGTACCTTCTCGTCCAGAGAGCCAGTGGTAGGAATTACTCTGCACCCAGTGGCGTGATCAAGGGCCTAACCGAGGATGGGAGTGCGCTTAAGGCAGGGGAGGAGAGGTTCCTACGAGAACTTCTGCAGCACGCGTACAGATACGTCCCCTACTACGGGGAGCCGTTCAGGGAATGCGGCCTGGTAACCGGTGAAAGCCTGCACATGTCGAACTTCGGGGCCCTGCCCCCCTTGACGAGAAAGACCATCAGGAGCATCTTGGACCAGCTCATCTCCAAGGACTTCCGTTCGAGGAGGACCTTCTGGGATGTCACCGGAGGCTCCACAGGAGAACCTGTTCACATCCTCAAGGACAGCGTCCACGACAGCTGGACCATAGCCACCCTGAGGTACTACTACACGGAGATGCTGGGCATCGACTATCTCAGGGCCAGGAAGTTCTTCCTCGGCAACCCCTTCAGGTACTTCCCCAGGGGACCCAAGCGGGCGCTCGCGGACTGGCTCACCAACGGCGTTCATGCCGACGGGCTGAGGCTCTCCGAGTCCACCCTCGAGGCCCATGTGGGGGCCTTGAACAGCTACCGGCCGGACCTCGTGATAAGCTTCCCTTCAGTGCTTTACGAGGTGAGCAGGTTCATCGAAAGGAGGGGGAAGAGGGTCCACAGGCCGAGGGCCATAGTCAGCTCCGGCGAGGCGCTGGAGGGTTACATGCGGAAGGAGATCGAGTCCGCCTTCGGGGCCAAGGCGTACGACCTCTACGGCGCCGTCGAGGCTCCGGCCATCGCGGGGGAGTGCAGCTCGGGCCGCCTGCACACGTTCACATTCCACAATCACGTCGAGATACTGAAGGACAACGGCCTCGTTGAAGAGGGAGAGGTCGTCGTAACCCCACTGCACAATCTGACCATGCCCCTTATCAGATACAAGCTAGGGGACGTCGTGCATCCCGCGCCGTACTCCTGCAGTTGCGGCTCCCCCCTGCCGACGCTCGGCAGGGTGAGTGGAAGGACTCTGGACTACTTCGTGAGAGGAGACGGAGGGCTGGTCAACGGGTTGTACTTCGTGGCGATACTGAGGTCCAACACGGCCCTGGAGGCCTTTCAGGTGATCCAGGAGGATTTCGGCACGATAAGGATCATGGTCAAGACGGCTTCGGTGGACGAGGGTTGGCGGAAGCAGGTGGAGAGCCAAGTGAGGCTGGCCATGGGGACCGATTGCAGAATCATCTGGGAGGTGGTGGACGATGTTCCCAGGACCAAGTACGGGAAGCGCTCCATCGTGAAGTCCCTCGTGCATCGAGAGTGAAGTGGGCTCGGATTTCAGAGCCTCCCTCTATGGAATGGCTCAGAGGGCCGCGGGAGTGAACTACAAGGCGCCTCTCGACGCCATCAGGAGCGTGACCCAGGCAGAAAGTCTCCTGGTCGCCGCCAACGCGGACTCCCTGAGGCGCCTCCTGTCTCACGCCTTTCTAAACGTCCCTTACTACCATGACCTCTTCTTGGAGATGGGAGTGGTCGGTGATGGGGAGGTCGACCCTTCCAGGTACCCTTCCCTGCCCATTCTCACAAAGGGCGCGATCCGGGCCAATTCCACGAGGATGACGTCCGCGGACATCAGGGGGAGAAGGTCCTACGTTGATTCGACGGGGGGCTCGTCGGGGGAACCCTTGGAGGTCCTGAAGGACAGGTTCTACGACGGCTGGAGGATCGCCACCTCCATCTACCATTGCGAAGAGATGGTCGGCTTGGACTACTTCAAGTCGAGGAAGCTCTTCTTTGGGAATCCCCGGCGGATCTCGCCTAGAGGTGCAAAGCGCAGGTCAAGCGAGATGTTCACGAACTCCGTCTTCCTCAGCCAGATGATCCTCACGGAATCGGCGATGATGGGCCACCTGAACAGGTGGAACTCCTTCCGCCCTGATATTGTACACGCGTTCTCTGAGGCCCTCTACGAACTCGCCAAGCTCGTAGAAAGGAAGGGCTTAGAGGTCCGTTCCCCCAAAGCCATAATCACTGCGGGGAGCGTCCTTGACGAAGACTTCAGGGAGAAGATAGAGGCGGTCTTCGGCTGCAGGGTCTATGACTTCTACGGCGCCGTCGAAGCTGGTGCCATCGCGGGCGAGTGCGGCTCAGGGTCAATGCACCTCTTCTCCTTCGAAACACACGTTGAACTGCTGGAGAGGGGTGGCTTGGGTGACGCGAGAGAAGTGGTCATCACGCCCCTTCACAACTATGCCATGCCCCTCATCAGGTACGCCATCGGAGACACAGCGGCCTCCAGAGGGTCCGGGTGCTCGTGCGGCTCCGTTCTTCCCACGATAGGGAAGGTGATGGGCCGGACCATCGACTACCTTCGCAGGGAAGACGGAACCCTGGTCCTGGGATCCTACTTCACGCCTCTGTTCTCGGTCGAATCGATTGAAGGCTTCCAGATAATCCAGGAGGACTAGAGACGCATCCGAATCCTGCTGGCGGCGAAGCAGGTCGAGGAGAGTTGGAGAGCCCACGTGGAGGGCGAGTTCCATCGTCTGATGGGCTCCGACTGTTTGATAATATGGGAGGACGTGGATAGGATCCCCCGGGCTCCAGCGGGCAAACGCATCGTCGTGCGCTCCCTGATCGACCGTTAGATGGAGCCCTCGTCCGTCGCAACAGCACCCTCTTGAGCTGGTTCGTGCCGTCAGTGAAGGGAAGTTGGCTCCCGGGAAGCGTCTCTTCTTCTGCTAGTCGGTCGATCTTGCTCAAGCTGTGCCTAGGACATGCCAATTTTGTGCTTTGACCGTAGTCAAGCTAGGAACGCGCGTCCAGGCGGCCGATCGCGTCTGACCATGCGTGGCCAGTCACACGCGCGCCCACGGTGCGTTAAATGGGCTGGGGTTTAGGCTGGTCGGCTGCGGTATCTAGAGGGCCGAGGTCGCGTTTCACTTTGAGGACGTCGAAGTCGAGATGGTCACTTCGAAGGGTGATCCACGGTTCTGAGGCCGGCATCATCCTCGCGCAGACTCCTGCTTCTTCAAAAATGAAGTTGCCTGATTAGGACCTCTCGTGCTTTGTCTATCGGATTTTAACCTAGCGGGAGGCCTCGCGGTGCTGGTCGGCGCAGGAAATTGTCACGGCCCAGGCTCATGTCCGTCTGGCCATCGAAATCAATCTGAGGGCCTGCGTGGCTCTCGCTGTCGGGAGACGGATTGAAAAGAAAAAAGGTTTCGAGGGAGGCGCTGATGCGCCTCCCCCTTCGTGAGTTCTAACTAAGCTAGTAAGGCTCTTGATACGGCCGCTGCGGTCATGTTCTTCTTGTATGCGTTCAGGGTCATGGGCGTCGCTGTCGACACTGCGGCCTGTCCCACTGTCGCGGCGGTTGCAGCGCTGATGGTCTGCCCCGTGAGGGCGGTCTCCGCCGCCGTCGCGCGGATGGGCGTCTGGAAGACGCCGCCCAGGTAGATCCTGCAGCTCGTCACCGCCTGGCTGCTGGGGGTATACCACACTCCAGCGCTGGCCAGGGAGAAGTCGATGGCGTTCCGGATGGCTACCTTCACGAAGGCAGACTTCGACCCCTCCGGGGGGGTGGGGACGTCTATCTCCGTGATGAGCTCGCCCTGCGCGAGGTTGTTGCCCGGAGCCAGGTTGTAGAAGAAGGCGTCCATGGGCAGCGTCCGCGAGGTCGTCACCACCGACGCGTTGAGCGCGGAGAGCGCGATGGCCGTGTCCGACGGCGCCACGCAGTTGCAGCCCTTCGGCCCGCCGAAGATCGAGTGGTAGAACCTGTTGTCGCCGGCCACGGCGAAGCAGATGGCCCCTCCCTTCCTGATGCAGTTGTATACGTTGTCGGTGCCCCTGTAGTACCAGCACCATGTGTCATCGCAGATGTTCCCTGCGATGGTCCCCATGTTCCGGATG
>JBEKZX010000020.1:0-24067 GCA_049509455.1 Conexivisphaerales archaeon | reverse complement strand
AGCCCCCACAAGATGCCGTACTGGTACTTGGCCGTGTACCGGGCAAGAACGAGCGCCAAGGCCACTCCGGCCATCGAAAGAAGGACGGACCTTACGGAGGGCATCAATCTGACAAAGCTTCTCCATCGGCTTTAAGCGTTTGGACGAGCCTAACTGAACGCGCTCTTGATGTCATCATGCTGCCTATAAAATCGTTATCGATATTCTATAATTACTCTATCATTGTCTCCTTGCTCGCAAAGTCTGTAAATATTACCAGTAGGTTAGACTTATTAGAGCAACGACGATTCACAAAGGAAGTCAAAGGTTATGGCGGCTAAAGCAAAACTCGCGATCGAAGATTGCGCCATCTGCGGCGGATGTGAAATCGCTTTGGCTGATCTTGGCATCGGCCTGCTAAAGTTGTTGGACAAGAGCGTCGATCTCGTCTATGCACCCGTGTTGGCCAGTACCACTGATTTCGACCAAGCCGACGTTACATTCGTGATAGGCGTGGTAAGGACTAAGCATGACCTCGAAAGGGTTGAGGCTGCTAGGAAGAAGTCGAAGATCCTCGTCTCGTTCGGCAGTTGCCCAAGCACCGGCGCAATGCCCGGCTTGGGGAACCTCTTCACGCCCGAGGAGTTGCTGGCCAGGGCATATGGCGACAGGACGCCCACCGACGGCATTCCCGAGCTTCTTGACAAGGTGGAGCCACTCTCCAAGTACGTCAAGGTCGACTACGTGATACCGGGTTGCCCCCCACCGGGTCCGGTGATCAGGGAACTGTTGAGCGATATCTTAGGGTGAACAAGAAATGAGTCAAATTGAAATCGATCCGGTCACACGAATAGAAGGGCACCTCAACGTAAGGGTGCAGCTAGATCAGAAGGGGAAGGTAACGAAGACGCTCGCAGACTTTGCCGAGTTCAGGGGCTTTGAGAAGTTCTTGGAAGGCAGGCTGGTGCACAGGGCCCCCATAATCGTAACCAGGATTTGTGGGGTCTGCCCGATTCCCCACCACTTGGCCAGTGCGAAGGCCATCGACGACGGGCTGGGCCTCGAGCTACCCGAGCGGGCAGAGAAGCTCAGGGAGCTGATGCTGATGGGCGAGATCTTGGGGGACCACACTCTTCATACCTTCATCCTCGCTGGACCCGACTTCCTCCTTCCGGAGCTTCCATTCAAGCAGCGCGATATCATAGGAGTTTACAGGAAGTTCCCTGAGGTGGTCAAGCAGGTCGTTTACACACGGGCCGTGGGACAGAAGATCATAGAGACCATCGGCGTCCAGGCCGTCCACCCCATGACCGCAGTCCCAGGCGGGATTAACAGGGGATTCGACGAGGACACCAGAAAGAAGCTTCTCGGCTACCTCCTCGAGGCGAAGAAGAACGTCATCGGCTGGTACGACGCGGTCATCGCCCCTATCTACGAAAAGTTCGTAGACGACAACATTGAGCTGGGCAAGGTCGAGTCGAGCTACCTCGGCATGAGCGACTCCGGGACCATGAGCTTTTACAGGGGAGACATCTCCATCATTGACAAGACGGGCGCCAAGATCTCCGAATTCAAGGTAGGCGACTACATGAACCAGATATCAGAGGAGCCCCTGCCCTACTCCTTCGGAAAGAGCGTTACGGTGAAAGGACAGCCCAAGGACAAGTCCTTCGTTCGCACGGGACCCCTAGCGCGTGTCAACATCTCCAAGAAGACCGGTACCGAAGTGGCCGACAAGCTCTTGAAGGAACTGAAAGGGAAATATGGCTCCCCGGTGCACGGCACGCTGCAGTACGACCTCGCCAGGTACGTCTGTCTCGTCTTCGCCGCGGAGAGGCTGGAGCAGCTGCTTTCGGACTCCTCGATTACGCAGGGAGAGCTCAAGACACCCTTCAAGATGAAGGCGGGTGAAGGGGCCGGCTCCTGTGAAGCCGCAAGGGGCACGGTCATCCACCACTACAAGTGGAACGACGAAGGTTACATCACCAAGGCCAACATCATAACTCCCACGGTAATCAACGCTAACGGCTTCGAAGCATCGCTCTGGAGCGCGGCAAACAGGAACGTCAGCCCAGGCAAGGTCAACGAAGACAACCTGTGGCATGAAGTGGGCTTGGTCATAAGGGCCTACGACCCATGCATCTCTTGCGCCACGCACCTCGAAAGGGCGCTGAAGGTCGAGCTGTTGGGCGCGGATGGCAAAGTGAAAAGAGTGATAGGAGGTAATTAGAAGATGAACATGGACAGAAGGAGTTTCCTGAAGACGGTCGCCGCTGGTGGCAGCCTTCTGGTAGTCACGGCCGCGACGGCACCCAAGCTGCTACAGGCCAGCACACCCAAGAACGCCATGCTCATCGTTGTGCCGAACTGCATCGGCTGCGACCATTGCGTTTTCGCCGACGAGCAGTATCACAGCGGCTTGAGCGCGCCGAACCTCAGCCTGCACACCGGAACAACATGGCCGACGGCCAACGCCTACACCAAGGTAGTTACTCAACCCCCCTACGGGACAATGCCCATAGCTCAGAACTGCCTCCACTGCATCAACGCCCCGTGCGCCACAGTCTGCCAGACGCACGCCTTGACGCAGCAGGCTACAGGCACCGTCACCTACGATGCCGACATGTGCATCGGTTGCTATTTGTGCACCACAGTATGCCCCTTCGGGTCGATAACGACAGACAACGCAAATAGGAAGATTTTGAAGTGCGACCATTGCGCCAAGTTCACGGAGACCAGCGACACCGCGCCCTTCTGCGTCCAGGTATGCCCCGGGCAGATGTCGCCTGCGCTCGCGACCGCCTTCCCCAAGATGGTCTCGAAGAATTGGGGCTCGTACTCGGACATGGTCACGCTGGGTCAGAAGGTCGTCCAGACGCTGAACCAAACCACTGGCACTGACGCGACGCTCCTCTATCAGAACGATACCTCCACCTTCTACGTAGTCACCGCCGCCGAGTTCAAGGCATTCTCCACTTCACCCGAGGTCACGGTCATCAAGTCCGCATACCCCAACCAGAACAAGCTTTACTCGACGGCCGAGCACTGGATACGGCTCGCCTGGATTCCCCTGCTTGCCGGAGTGGCCTTCTTCGCGCTGAGGTGGCGTGACAACAAGGGGGAAGAGAAGCCGTTGGTCGCCAAGAAAGAGGAGAAAAAGGTGAACTAAGATGGCAAAGAGCAAGGCTGAAAGATACAAGCTATCTTCACTTCATGCTAAGAAGCCGGGACTTCTGGATCTGCTCTTCTCGAGAAGTCTCAAGGTCGGGCTGAGCGATTTTGCGTTTCACCTGGGCCTCTGGGGCAACATCATCACCGGCTTGTGCATGGAGGTTCCGTTCCTCGTCGCCGGCACGGCGGAGGTGTTCGGAGGATACGGATGGGTGATTTCATGGATTCATGGCATCACCGGCCTGCTGATCCTGGCGGGAGGGATAGGGCTCCTGTGGCGCTATGCCCGGAACCCGGCATTCAGGCTGGCCTATGGCAAGGTCTTCTTCGTGGACCTTGTGTTCCTGTTTCCGATAGCCGTAGTGGGCATTGTGCAGGCACTAGAGGTCTTCGGGTTCGTAACCATCTCCAGCTTCACGGGTCAAGGCTACGCGTACCTTGGCACACTCCACCTTATGCTGATCTACGTGTGGCTCGTGGTCTCCTTCTTTGCAGGAGGGGCCGTGAGACACGGCGTCGCCACGTTGTACTGGAGGTTCACCAAGCCGGACTCGCGAACTGGAATGCTGGCCTTCGCCTCTGCGTGCGGAAAGTGCGGAAGGTGCGTGGAGGTCTGCCCCGCCTACGAAGCGTTCAACAAGGACCCGATGGAGGCCCCCGTTCTGAAGCTGAGGAAGTATTACCAGATTCGCAGGACGAGGAAGCTGACGGAACCCGAGATCAGGTACGTTTCCGAACAGATGGCGACCTGCACAGAATGCAACCTATGCGCCGGGGTCTGCCCATTCTCCTTCAACTACATGGCCATGTACAGAGCGATGCTGGAGGACGCAAAGCAAATAGCCCCGAGCACTCAGACTGCCTGACCGTAGCTCTCCGATGGATCCAGCAGAGATTCGCCGCCTCATCAAGGGCCGGCGGACCATAGTGATGTGTGTGGGCAGCGACTGGGGTGACGACATCGCCGGCCCCCTTCTTTTTAAAAAGCTTCACAGGAATGTATCGAACATGAAGATCCTCCTCTGTGAAACGGCCCCTGAGAAGTTCCTTCCCGAGGTGCTCGAGGCTAGGCCCGAGGTCATCCTGATGGTGAACGCCGTCGACAGGGGTCTGGATCCGGGCTCCGTCGTCCTCGAGGACCTCCTTACGCAGGAGGTCAAGTTCTTCTTGGTGCACAAGTTCCCTCTGGCTGTGCTCGCCCATGTCATCGAGTCGGAGCTGAAAGGCGTCAGGGTCATGCTCCTGGGCGTTCAGGTTAGGAAGATGAGGGGGAGGCCGACGCCCAGCGTGGTGGCAGCCGTCGTGGGGCTGGCCGAGACATTGAGGGGGCTGGACCCCGAAGCGGCCAAAGTCGGATCGGACCCCTGCTAGTCCAAACCAAGACTGATAGTTAGAATAAGCATGCTGAATGTAGTGTGCGGCTCAAAGGATTATATCTGCCGGATTCGATGATGTAGTGAGCGATTAGTTGTCCTCCCCGCATAAGCGGACCGACCAATACGGCCTTTCTAGGTCTCTCTTCCTCTTCGAGCTCTTTAGGGACGCCATGAGGGCCGAGCACGTCCTCAAGCGGGCCGGGTTTGACACCAAAGCCGGCGCCCCCCCTCCAGAGGTTCGGACGGGATGCGACATAGCCATGTCCGTCCCCAGCAACCAGGTCAATTCCGCTGAGAAGGTGCTGCTCGCGGACGGCATTCCCATACTTGATGTCGTGTTCGCCTCCGAAGGCGACCTCCCTCCGCTGCAGGTCAGCAAGCTCGTTAAGAAGGTCGACTTCGGGCCATACCTGATGATACGCATCGGCAACATGAAGCTTACCTTCGAGAAGGCTTCGGGCGTCATCGTCAACATCTCCGGAGGGGGCTGCCCGGACATACCCCTCCTTGCCCTGCGGATGATAGGCCAGCCGCTGGACAAGGCCGTTTCCCCCAATGAGCTGGGCTTCACGCTCTGCGCCTACACTCTTCAGAAGGCGTACGAAGCCGCCCTGCAAGCCTGGAGGAAGATGAAATAGGTGCTCCTCCTTTCAGGGACGCTCCCCGTCGAGGACAGTTCCCTCATCTTCGGCACGATAAAATACGACGGCAAGTCCATCTCGTTGGGAGACAAATACATCCCCAAGGAGCTGGGCTCCATAGGCGCAATGGCCATGATGGCCGCCTCCGCCACGGCAGCCGAGGCTTTGGGCATAGAGGCACCCATGGGGGTGGTGGCCGGTGATATGGGACAGGGCGCCGGTTCGGCCGCCCTCTACGCATATCTCACTGAGCAGGCCGGGGCGCTGGGCGCCACCGCCGTGACCATGCATTACATACTTCCGATCAGGAAGCCCTTCATGGAGTTCACTGAAATGCTAGACTACTGGAAGAAGAGGCCCTTCATGATAGCCGACGCCGGCTCGATGCTCATAGCGAAGGCCACAGGTGCATGCAGGAAGTTCGACCTCTTCACGCCCGACGCCGGCGAAATATGCTTCCTAGCCGATCCGCAAGCTGGCCACCCGGCCTACGTAAAGTCTATGCTCTTCGAAATCGACACGACAGAAGTGCCCAAGCTCATAGAGAAGGCCTACGCCGCCGGCAATGCCCCTAGATATCTCCTCATCAAGGGGCCCACGGACTTCATCGTCGACGACGGCAAGATTATGTACACCATCTCTGAGCCCAACATCCCTGCCCTGGAGCCCATCGGTGGGACCGGGGACACGATCACCGGGATGGTCTCTGCTCTCATCTCAGGAGGGTATGAGCCGATTCGCGCCTGCGTCATAGCTGGCAGGGCCAATCGCCTGGCGGGGCAGATGTCAAACCCCACGCCGGCCACTCAGGTCTTTGAGATCGTGAAGCACATCGGGGAGGCCGTCAGAAAGGTGGCCGACACGTCATAGGTTGGATGCGTATGAAAGTAGATAAGCTCCTCGCAGGTTTCGTTACAGGCCTATGGGCCGCCGTGGCCCAAGCCGTGTTTTTCATCGCCCCACCGTCGGCGTTCGGCATCTGTTTTATCAGCCACCCCAGTGATCTCATTGACTGGATTGTGAACCATCTGGTCGGGACGACGCTCTACGTCCACGACCCGTCGTTGGACATCCCCATACTGACGGTGGTGGGCGTCGTGCTGGGGGCTTCGCTGTCGACCTTGCGCAACAAGGAGTTCAACTTCAGGATGCCCAGGCATCCCCTCGACCATTTCATCAATGGGTTCTTTGTAGCAATGTTCGGGCTGACGCTCGGCTACTGCTCGGTGCATATCATAATGGCCTTGACGTACGGGAGCTTCGTCGCGTTGGTGGGGCTGGCCGGCATGCTCTCCGGCGTCGTGCTGTCGTCTAACTACATCAAATGGAGGGTCCGCCGGTGACTATTGAAATCGGCCTCGCCACTCTCGCCGCCGGCTTCGTGATAGGCTACCTCTGGCAGCGGTCGAAGTCCTGCTCCATCTCGGGCTACCGGGACTTCTACCTATTCAGGGACACGCTCTTCATGAGGACCATCGTCGGCATGGCCCTGGGAGCACTGGTAGGCTACCTCCTCTTCTTCAGGTTCTCGCCCTATATGGCCGACTTTCCCCTGATGTTGCACAACGAGCCGGGGGCGGGGTCCCTCGCGACCCTGACCCTCGCGGTGATCGGCGGGCTGGGTTACGCTTTCTTCTCAGTCTTGGCGGAAGGATGCCCTCTGAGGCAGCATGTGAACGCCACGACGGGAAACGGGGCCGCCATAATCTACATCGTCGGCTTCTACGTTGGGATCCTCTTCTTCCAGATCGTCATGGTGAATTATGTCAACGTCTTCTCCCGGCTGTTCTAAAGAATTGTCAGCGCGCTCAGACCTGCCAAGAGCATGATCGCTCCAAGCATGACGCCGGAGAGGCTTCCGATGAAGCCCACCCTTCTGCTTAGGGACGCTCCTATCCTTATCCGCGAGACCCCTGCCAGCGTCAGGGCGAGTCCCACAGAGTAGACGGAAGAACCGATCCAGAACAGCGAGACCGACGAGAAGGCTGTGGCCAGATCAGCGTTTGCCGAGAGGGAGATGAGCGCCACGAGAGGGAGGCAGACGCTCATGCTTGAAACTATTCCCAGCAAGAGCGAGGTCGAGTTCCTCCCGGGATTCGCCCTGAATGCGAAGTTCGTGAACGGCAGGTGTGCGAGTTTGCCCTGAGTCCGAACGCCGCAGTTCGTGGCGGCCTTCTTCCTGATCGCCTTGACGCAATAGTAAATAAGGATCGTGCCCATCAGGACAGACGTAAGGGATTCCGACAGCGGGTTTCCGAGGGTCCCACTGAACGCCCTGAACGAGATGTACAGAAGGTAGGCCATGGCAAAGTACACCATCAGTCTGCCCAGCGAAAACAGAAGGGAGATCCGCAGGTTGTCCCTGACGGTCCTCTTTGCAGCCGTGAGCTGAGTGAGAAGGAGCGGTAGGCATGTCACGGTGCACTGGACTCCGCTGCTCAGACCAAGGAGGAGCGCGGCGGCAAGAGTATCCAGCCCCATCAGAAAAGCGCCCCCAACGCGACCAGGTTGTAGGCCACCACGATGAACCAGTAGAACCAGAAGGCGCCCAGCACCACCGCGGCCGGGAAGAGGAACTTCTTGGCGTCAGTCTTGATGTTGTAAAGACGTAGGTCTATGGCTTTGGTCGGGCACTTATAGACGCAGACGAGGCATTTGTCGCAGGTGTCGGTGACGCTCACCCCGCCGTTCGCGCGGCGCGCGAACCCGAATGTCGGGCAGACGTTGAGGCAGGCATAGCATTCGTTGCACTTTTCATCGTCAATAGTTATCCTGAAGGGCGTAGCCCTGTCCATCAGGCTCAGCCCGGCGCCCACGGGGCAGATGGAATGGCACCACTTCTTGGTGCTGAGGAGAGGGAGGCCGAGGAACAGGACAGCCAGTATCCCCACGAAGATGCCTATGTTGAGAGACGACCTGAACCACCCCAAGATCCCGGCCCAGCAGAACACGCAGAACCACTGCACCGAATAGAAGAGGGCCAGCAGGACGGTGACGACCAGGAAGGCATATTTCACGTCGCGGAGCATCTGGCCTGGCTCGCGGCCCTCGACATCGAAGCCCTTCCCCCATGAAGACTTCATAATCCAGTTTACCGACTTCTTGTAAGCTTTGAGAGGCCTGTGCCGCTGGCGGACCACCTCTCCCAGCCCTCCGAATGGGCAAAGCCAGCCACACCATCCCTTCCCTAGAATGAAGGCGGTGCCGGCATATGCGAGGAATATCAGGGAAAACAGGCCGATGTTGGGCGGGAACGTGGTTAGGAAGGTGATGTAGACGGGCATGGTCACGTGAATGGACTTACCAATGGCAGTCGGCAGCAGATACGGGCAGAGAATCGACACGAAGCCTGTTTCCGATACGGGGTTCGGCGTCAGCGGGACCCTCTGATGTGTGCTTAGCCATTTAATCAGGTAGGTGGGGCCCAGCTGGGCGATGAAAGCCAAGAAGGCCGTCCACATGGCCACGGTGAGGCCGAACACGAAGATGCTCCTCAGCCTGTAGGGCTTGGAGGACACCATGAGGGCCCAGGTCGCTAGCCCGAACAGCGCGGCCACCAGTACGCCGATGAACATCCCAGAGGCCGAATACACGACGAAGCTGACGGCGACGACGACCAAGACGACTACGAGCACGTCGAGGGCCCCGGAACTAGATGGGATTAGCTTCCTTGACATGGTGCACTAGAGGTAATAAGTAGCTTTCGAGCTATATTAATATTGTAAACGGAGTGTAGAAAGCATCAGTATTGGCCGTGACTTCCGTTTCGGTACCCTGATGCTGGCATTCCCTCCCCGACGGGCGCGCCGTCTGCCTGTCCCCCGCTTGCAAGAACCTGCGCCGGCAGTTCATATTGTATTTATTTCATATATCACGCTCATGGATAACATTTTAAGCTACTGGTACGTAAACGGAGAAGGTTACTAATGGACGAACTAGTTGCCCAGTCGGTCGTCGATGCCAGGAATGAACCCTGCCCGAGACCCATTCTTATGACCAAGCGTGCCATCGAGAAAGCCCAGCTGGGCGAGGTCGTCGAAATCGTGGTCAACGACCACACGTCGAAGGAGAACGTCCTGAAGTACTGTTGGAATCACGGCCAGGAGATCATCTCCTCGAGAGAGGAGGGAGCGGACTTCCACCTGGTCCTGAGGAAGTCGCCCGAAAAGCTGGCCGAGAAGCCCCTCCCGGCTATCGGCCCCTGCGGACAAAGGTGGGACTGACAGGCGAAATCAGTGTAGGGACATGGAAGACATCTTCACCATCGTATCTAGAATGGTGGCGGACGGCACTCGTGTGGTGGTCGCCACAGTGATTGAAGCTGACGGCTCCGTTCCGAGGGGCGTCAGCACGAAGATGGTCATCCCTGAGACGGGGCCCACCATCGGCACCATCGGCGGCGGCTGCGTCGAAAAATATGTCGTCCGCGAAGCGCGCTTCGTCTTCGAAGATGGCCAGACCCACGTCAAGACCTTCAATCTTGGCGACGAGAGCTGGAGTGGCCTCGGCATGGCCTGCGGCGGCACCGTCAAGGTCGCCATGGAGCTTGTTGAGCCCACCGAGCGCCTGATCATTTTTGGGTCGGGCAACATCGCGAGGGCCTGTTATAAGATCGGCGAAATACTTGGGCACCGGATGATGGTGTTAGATCCCTTCGCTACTGAGTCGGCCTTCCCCAATGCCGAGATATACACGCAGGACGTCCTGCAGAAGATCAAGGAGGTCAAGGTCACTTCGTACGATAGCGTCCTCGTCATCACCGAGCATCGGTACGACGTGGAGGCGTTGCGCTCCGTCCTCGACACCAAAGCCCGGTATATCGGCATGGTCGGCAGCAAGAACCGCGTCAGCACGGCGTACAAGGACCTCCTCAAGGAAGGGATTCCGGCGGAGAAGCTCTTCCAGATATACGCCCCCGTGGGGCTGGACATCGGCGCCGAAACGCCCGAAGAGATAGCCATCTCGATCATTGCGGAGATAGTCAAGGTTCGACGTGGTGGCACAAACGAGCATCTCAGGCTGACGAAGCTCCTCGACAAGGCCGAGCCCACGCATCCCCTAAAACACAAGGTCAGCGCAGAGGTCATGCCCGAGACTGCCGGCGTAACCACCGAAGTCCCTAAGAGCGCCGAGAGGCAGTAGGTCCTCTCCTTCCTTGATGGACTGATCGCCAACGGAGGCCATGGCAGAATTCCGCCTTTGAATTGATGGCCCTTTCCTATCACATCGTTTATGAGAAGTAAGCACTATAGTTTACTCATGCTTTGACACGGGCAACGCGAGCCGCCGTCGCTCGGAGGGTCGTCTTCTTCGCAACAAGGAGGAGGCGGCCATCCCTCTCCCCAGCATTTAATGCCACCGCTAAGGCTCCAGACGCCCTGCATCCAATTGGCCACCACAAGCGTTATGAGCTCTGGTGTCCTTTCCCGATAAAGGCAAGGTCGTCGGTGATCGACAGAGTCCTCTTCAGAGGCAAGGAATACCCCGTCTTGGTCGTCGCTGACGACAACCCCCGGTCGAAGGTCCGCCTTGAAGACGGCCGAGCCGTTATCTTCGTCCCCAAGGCGACAGCCGCCGAGATCAAGCGCGCCATCAAGAGGTGGTACCGGGCCGAGGCGAACATCGTCATAAGACAGAGCGTCTGGCGCATAAGCCGTCGGCTCGGCCTCAAGGTCAATACGATAATGATACGTGAGCAGCGGACGCGGTGGGGGAGTTGCTCGAGTCGAGGGAACCTGAGCTTCAACTTCAAGCTGGCCACGGCGCCGCAGGAGGTCATCGACTACGTCGTGCTTCATGAGCTCATGCATTTGAAGGAGCCCAACCACTCAAAACGATTCTGGAGCCTGGTGGAGCAGGAATGCCCGGACTTCCGCAACCACAGGGCATGGCTGAAGCGGATAGAAGGCGGGACCGAATTCTAGGCTTTCGCCAGGCCGCTAGACTTTCAGCCTGCGCTGATTCCAGACCACGCGAGAAGCCTCCTCCAGGGTCGGCTGGTCTCCCGTGATGGTCATGTGGAACTCCGCCAGAATGTTGCGGGCAATGAGGTTACAAACCGATGCGGCCGTCACCTCGCCCAGGAGAGAGTTCAGGATTTGTCCGAAGGGAACCAGACGCTGGGGGATTAATGCGACGGGGAGGCCGTTCTTCTCACAGAAGGCGAAGACCGTGCCAGCGGTCTGTTGCCCGAAAAGGTCAGTGAGTGTCCTGGACACGATGTCGGTCACAGTGTTGTTAACAGACACCAAAGACCCAGCAGCTCTAGTAATAACTCGGCTCGGCTTAAATAGGTAACCCCGCCAACAACTTTTCACAAAGACGACAACCGCGATGCACTAATGGGTTCGCTTTCCGTCGCGCTCTATCGAGAACCGGCCAGTTGGCGACAGCACGACGTCCGGTCTCTCTTCTCTGCCCGACACCTCGAGCGTTCCACCACTCCCTACCACCAGCCCGACCCCCCTTATCTCTTGATATGAAGACACAAGTCGAACCTTCGCCACCTTGTAGCCCGAGCGCAGCCTGAAGAGGGATGCCCCACGGCTCCATCTGTGAAAACTGTCGCCTTCGATGTTTGAAACCGCGTTTCCAAACCGATCAATGTGAAGGATCATCCCCTCGACGGCATCTTCCGTGAACATGGCGCCAGTGAGCTCCATTACCGCCATCCCACTGACCTTCCTCCCTAGACTGCTCAGGGCCGTCCCCGAGCTAACATGTGCCGCGGCGGGGGCGAAGATGTCACGTCCCGCAAAAGTCGTTGAATCTGAAAGCACATGTGGCCCCTTCCCAATGTCGTATACGGAGACTATGCCTTCACGCGAGGCTGCAGGATAAAGGAGGCCATTGTCAGGCCCTAAGTATACCCTCTCCTTGGTCTCGACAGCGATCGCCCTCCTCCGGGTGTTGACTCCAGGATCCACCACTGCCACTACGACGCAGTCCCTTGGGAGGAACTTGGAAGCCTGCAGTAGGAGGAAGGCCCCGTCCCTGACGTCATACGCCTTCACCTCATGTGTGATATCGATGATCTCCGTCTTTGGTGAAATCCCCTTGATTACGCCCTTGATGACTCCGACGTAGTGGTCAGACAGACCATAGTCCGTCAGCAGAGCAATCAGCTTCATTCACCTGGCACAAGAAGCACCACGCTTAAAAGGCGTAGGAGGCTTACCGAGGCAGAAAGGCGCGCTTTCTTGAACCAGAGGGAGATCATCGAAATGTCGCTGAAGCTGTCGGGATTCAAGGAGGTCCCGGCTGACACCGGTATCCAGGTTCCTGGAGGAGAGATCTCAAGGCCGTGGATCTCCATTGACGTTGGCTTAGGAGAGCTGCTCATGGCTAGGGAGATGGGCTGCGATAGCGTAATCTCTCATCATCCGCTGGGAAAGACCAGCGTTAACTTCTACAAGGTCCTCTCCAGGCATGTCGAGTTTCTCAGGGAAGAAGGAGTCCCCAAGAAGGAGGCCGAGGCGGCCGTCGAACAGCTCATGAAGAAGGTCAGGCTGAAGGCGCATCCTTCCATCTACAATCAGGTTGTCGAGGCAGCGGAGAAGATGAAGATGCCTCTTATGAATGTCCACCTTCCCTGCGACGAGATAGGGCGGCACATCATGGATGCCGCTCTAATGAACGCAGGGCCGAATGTGCAGGACGTGGTGGGAGCGCTCTTCACCCTCCCCGAATACAGGATATCTGAAATCAAGCCCGAAATCGTCCTCGGGGACCCAGCGGCCAAGCGAGGCAGGACTAAGCTGGCCGTCGCCGCGGGCACCAACGGCGGATACGCCATCGGCAAGGCCTACTTCACTCATGGCGTCGACACCCTCATCTACATGCACATCGACGGGGAAGAGTTGAAGAAGCTCAAGGACGATCCGACCAGCAAGAACCTGGTCCTCTTGGGCCATGAGTCGGGTGACTCCGTCGGCATAAACCCCTTTGTCAAGGCGCTGAGGGATAGGGGGGTCTCCGCCTGCACCGTCGGCATCCTTGGTGCCGGAAAGTGAAGACTGTCGACGCATCTTCTATGAAAAGGGCGGAGGACGCCGCCTCCGCCAAGGGTATTTCCAAGCTTCTGTTGATGGAAAGCGCCGGGAAGGCCCTAGCAGGGACCGTGGGCCTCTTCTACGACCTGAGGCTGAAGCCTGTCGTGCTGGTTGTCGCCGGCACGGGCAACAACGGTGGAGACGGGGCCGCGGCAGCGCGCCACCTCCACGGACGAGCCTCCGTCACCGTCATACTGCTGGGAAGTCGTGACAGGGTCAAGACCGAAGAGGCAATGCTCCAATGGCGGGTCCTTTCGAGGATGGAGGACATCAAGGTCGTAGAGGCGGCCACCGCTGAAGAGCTTCACGCGCTGAGCCCCCTCTTCGACTCGAGTCAGGTTCTAATAGACGCGATATTCGGGACGGGCGTGAAAGGAAACGTGGGGGAGCCTCAGGCTTCGGCCATCAGGATGACGAACGACGCAAAGGCCCTGAGGATCGCCGTCGATGTCCCCTCCGGCCTCGACTCCGACACCGGGGAGGATCATGGCATGGTCGTGAAGGCCGACGTCACCGTAACCCTGCACGCTCCGAAGCCAGGCCTGCTCAGCAGGCCGGACGTAGCCGGCAGGCTGATCGTGGAAGAGATAGGCATCCCATGAACGGGGCCTAGGCGAGCCAGGTGAACCAGGCGACCGCCAAGAAGACGACCGATATGGCGAACATCAGCGCCCACACGCCCTTGCTCCAGTCGAACACCTTCTTGCCGTCGAGGATGGCTACGGGGATCAGGTTGAAGACGGCGATGAACGAGCTTACGTAGAAGGCCGGCCAGAGGTAGCTCCCCGACGACGTGAAGACGAAGGGCAGCAATACAACCGACATCAGAATATTGACCAGCGGGCCTGACACGGCCACCAAGCCCAAAGTCCTGTCGTCGCTGTAGCCTCCCAACATGGCCGCCCCCGGCGCAACGAACTTTATGGGTAGGATGATCGAGATACCCGTCAGCACCGCGCCAAGAAGGTTGAGCCTGAACTCGGCCCAGAGGCCGAAGTGATGGGCGGCCAGCCTGTGAGAGTATTCGTGGCCCAGGAAGGCAAATACGAAGAGGACGCTGTTGATGAGTATGGCGGTGTTGTCAAGGACGAACCCCAGTAGAGATATGCCCACGAGCCAGACCAGCGCGGCCCCGATGGCGAAGGACACGGCCTCCCTCTGAGACGAAATCTGGCCGCCGAGGCCTGGGATGAACGTGGTGTCTCCCTGGTTGGTGGTGGTGTACTGCTTGGGAGGCAGCGCGTAGGCGTATTTCACACAGGCGTGATTCTCTGGAAGCCTGTGCTCTCCGCAGAAATACCTTCCGCAGTAGGCGCATTTGAACGGGAAGGGTTCTTCAACTCCACAGGCTTCACATTTCAATGAAGGGCCCAGCGAAGCTGAGCTCACCGAGCCACTTGATATAGATATTGAGTCAAGAACCATACCTTACGGAAGGACGAGCTCCCGTCGAACGAGAGCTAGGCTCCAGGAGCAAAACCTTTAACGTTCTCCATCCGTGGCTTTTCTGAACATGTCCCTACGGGTGGATCCACTGGCGAAGGCGAAAGAGGCGCTTCAATCTGGAAGGCTTCCACCTGAGGTTTATGGCAAGTTGGTAGAGAGGTCGTCGGTTCTCATTGAATCCATTGAAAAGGTGGAGAAGGCTGCCCGGCTGTCCTATCCACCTTACTACGTACAGCCCCTCCTGATATTGGTCAGGTCCTCCGTGGAAGTGGGTGCGACGGGCATCTACTACGCGAGGAACGTCCCCGTGGCCTTCAACGATAGGCTACACCTCCTCATCGAGTTCACTGCCCCCCTGGTCCTTTATGCGTCCAAGAAGACGATGCTTGCCGTCGCGGCCCACGAATTCACCCATTACCTCGAGCTCATCAGGCGCTTTACGGAGCAACCCATTTCGGCCCCCTCCGCCTCCACCATGTTCGAGGCGACGTATAGGGACATGGAGGAGGCCATGCCGCCGCAGAAGATATTCGGGCGTTTCAAGAGCCTCTCCACGCTCATCGATGTCAAGTTCGAAGAGGGCTTCGCTGACGAGGCCCTTAACCAGAAGACCATAAAGAATTGGTATGAGAATAAGCTCCCGGTTACAGTGGTCCGCCCTGATGACAACTCGGCTAGGATACCTCTTGAAGCCGTGCTCAACGCCGACTTTGACAACGCCGCCCTCGCTAGAATCAGGGAGTTGGAGGACTGATGCTGAGCGAAGACGAGAAGGAGACAGTCCGGAGAGCGGCCCTGCGTGCGGCCGAAGGCCGGAAGATAGTGGCCATCGCAGCCTATGGCTCCAAGGTCGCCGGCTATTCGAGGCCAGACAGCGACTACGACCTGATAGTTGTGGTCGACAAGCTCCGCCCCCACTCGAAGTACGCCTACGGCGGCATAGAAGGGAAGGAGTACTCTGCGTTGCTGGTGGACGAAAAGGCCCTCATCAAGGACGCCGAGGAGGCGTCGCTGGGGGAGTTCGTCTCTGGGAGGTTCCTGAACGTCCATGAGGACCTGGAGGGGGGAGAATTCCTGCGGAGGGCAGAGGACAGCCTTAAGCGCCGCGTCGTTCTCGAGGCTATCGAGGAGCTTTTCGACAGATACGACGTCTTCGCGGAGCAGATGCTCATCCCTCCTTCTTACTTCCTGTTCGAGAAGCTGAAGAAACGCGCCTTCATCTACCCGCCCGTCATTTACTCCTATGCGAAGACCTACAGCGGCCCCCAGCAGGAGTCGAACGTCGCCAGCTCACTCGCGGGCTTCGAGCGTGTCATCGCTGAACTGGTGAGACAGGGGTTCATCAGACGAGAGGGCGAATACTGCGTCATCACTAGGGAAGCTGGCAGGAAGATCAAGGCTCCCCTCTTCGCGGAGCCGCTCAGGGTGGCCGAACGAGGCGTCAAGCAGTATATCGCCCACGGCTTCGCCGGCATGGTGGGCGCCAACACAGCGTTCAAAGAGCTCACTTCGAAAATCAGCCGCAGCCGGGCGATCGAGAAGCTCCCTCCAGAACTGGAGGAGCCCAAGAGCGTCATCCGCCTTCCCCATGGCCGCCTCGTCTTCTCCTCCGACTGGATTAAGGAGGCCATCGCGGAGCTTAACATAGGCTCGCCCTATCAGTATAAGACCGAGGGCATGGGAGACTTCTTCTCCTCCGCCACCCTCTACACCATCCAGCACCCCGGCGGGGAGACCAAGCTCGTGGCCAAGAAGTACCAAGACTTCTGGAGCTTCAAATGGGTGGTGGCCAACATGATGACCGTCACCGCGAAGCAGTTCGAGTCGAAGCCCCTCCTCAGAATGGCCCGGGAGTACAAAGGAACCATCTCCATCAAGAGGGCCGGGGCCCTCACGCCTAGGGTGGTCCTGGTCGAGCCTGACGACAAGGTGATCGTTAAGGAGTTCGTCGAGGGGGAGAACTTGGAGCCCCTGACCAGGGCCGCGATGCGAGGGGAACCCTCGGCCTTGGCTAAGGTGCAGAAGTTCGCCGAGGTGCTGGGCAGGATCCACTCCATCGGCTACTGCCTAGGCGACACCAAGCCCAGCAACGTGCTGATAAACGAAGAAGGAGTCAACATCGTGGACCTGGAGCAGGCGGAGGAGGGAGGGGAGCAGCCCTGGGACATAGTGGAGTACCTCTATTACTCTGCCATAACGGCGGACTCCCCCGAGGCCGTCGTCCGGCTGGTGCGCCTGTTCAAGTCCAGCTATAAGATGACCGGGCCCAAGGAGAACCTGGTCTCGGCTTCCGCTACGAAGTACGTACTGCCTTTTCAGATACTCGTTCAGCCCCCGGTGGCCATCGCCATCCGCAATGAGCTGGAGCTTCCCTAGCGCTTCCTTTCGAACCACTCGGTGAATCCGCACTTGCCGCAGTAGTACCTGTCCTTGTGCTGGGCCATGAAAGTACCCCTGCCGCATCTCGGGCACTCACGCTTCGTCTTGGACAGAACCGAACCGCTGACCGTGTAGAACTTGTAAACAGAGGGGCTGACCTTTGGCTTCTTAGGCTTCCGGACGGCCTTCGGCTTCTTCTCCTCCACCGGCGGTGCTACTTCAGTGCTCAAAACTCAATTCCCTTCCATTCACTTCTTCTGCGCAGGCGCCACCTTCTTCGCCTTGCTCTTTCTGAGTTCCTCGAAGTACTTCTTCCTCTCGTCCTTAGGCATACTCCTCAAGAAGTAGTACTTAGGCAATTGGTCCCTAGCGGCCTTCATGTCTTCGAAGATGTAGAAGGTCCCGACCACGTCGCGGGTTCCGTGCTTGCCCCTGATGGCTATCGTCATGACGCTCTCCTCCTTGACGCCCAAATCTGTCGCCACCATTTTGATGGCCTGGGGTCTAGATAGCATCCCGGCCGATTCCTTGAAGAGGTAGGTCGCCTCCTTCCGGCCGAGCAGCGTGTTTTCGAACAGTTTCGTGCGCTGCAGGGACATAGTCATCCAACGCCTACCAGCGTTAGCATTTAAGAAGCTTATGGTGGGAAGCTCTGGTCGAGAACGGGCTGACGCAAGGTCCCTAGGGATGCAGAGCCCCAGATCGCTTCACTCTAGCGAGGGGCACCCAGCCAGGTCCGGGAAGGCTGGGGCGACTCGTCGGCTTCTGTGCCCTTTACCCAAGATCAGGAGAGAATTTGACGAATGCCTATTGGTTCAAGTCGAAGGCCGATGGTTGAGAAAGAAGGCAGTTGTCCGAACCAACGCAACCAAAACGCCAGACGTGGCCCAGATAGCGTCATCAAAGGCCGTGCTGGGCCAGGTAGCCTAGGACACGGTGCATGCAGCCGTAGAGCTGCAAACCCTGAAAGACTGCCTAGGGCAATTCTATGTCAACCACTCCGAGCCGCGATGAAACCTACGAGTCCTCGGCGAGCCCAAAGGATGGCCGGTCAGAGCCTAGTGGGATATGCTTCGAAGCGCCAGGGAAGACCGCTATACTGATGCCATGAACCCGATGCGGCCGAGCATGTCTGCAGCCAGCTTCTTCAACTGAGGCGTGACCCTCAGGTGCACCAAACCTTCGTTGGGCTGCCCGTAGAAGATGTCGGTGCCCTCCTTGGCGTAGAAGACCGCAGGGAGCACCAGAAGGTCCTCCTCCCCGTCGACGAGCAACCTAGCGGCACCTTCGCGGTGGAGCTCAGCGCGAATGATGTCGGCCGCTTCAGACGCTATGCCCCCCGCCGGGTTCCTCACGCTGGTCTGGTGGTCGAAACCTCCCATCGGAGCCGGACGCTTCGCCCTCTTCTCCATGGCGTCGACGATTTGTAGCTTGGGGCGGTGGCCGTGCGACACGAAGTACTCGGTGGTCCTGTCGCCCACAGTGATTAGAGAGGCGTCCTTTATCTCGACGCTCTTGAGATAGGATTCGATTCTGTCGTTCCTTATGACCGCTCCCAGCGGTCGGCTGAACTCTTCCCGCAAGTAGATTCCGAGGCTGTAATATGGCAAGGCACCTAGCTCGCCTGGAGGGCATACTTCCCTGGCTTGGACACGCCCAAGGTCTTGGCGACCTCGGACTTCTCGACGTTGAAGATGACAACCAGGCCCTTCCAGTTCTCTGTGAGGTCTACGGAGCCGCAGGCTGGACAGACCTTCCCCTGAGTGATGAACATGCACTTACGGCATGCCAGCTCCTTGGCCATCTCTACTTACCGCCCGTTACCTTGGGCTCACGGGCCGGCCTGGGTGCGGCCTTGGCTAAGTCCTCTTCGATCCATTCAAGGGCTCCCAGGAAGGGTTGCCGGCACGTGACCCCTATCTTCCCGAGGCTGATGCCGCGGCTGAGGCTCACGGCTGTGATCCTCACACGCACCTTAGAGCCCACCTTGAGCCTCCTGTTGGTGCTGCTCCCTAAGATTATCCCTTGCTTGAGGTCGGATGAAATATAATCGTCCATGATTTGCGAGACGTGGAGGAGCGCATCGGCGGGTCCGATTCTCACGAACGCGCCGAACTCGGTTATCTCGACGACCTCCCCTTCGACTATCTCTTGCAGCCTCGGTTCGTAGGCCAAGACGCTGAATTCAACGTGGTGGTAGATGCCGCCGTCTCCGTGTACCATCTTGCCGACGGGCTCGACTTGGACACCCGTGACCAGGATTATATAGCCGTGCTCAGGCGTCAGAGTGCTCTCATATCTCATCTTAAGCACCGACTGGGCCACCTCCTTCAGTGGCTCCCTGAACTTGTCAGGAGGAACCCTTATCACGTCCCTCAGCTTGACTAACTGAAACAAGCCTTACCCTCTCACAAAGACCTGACGGCCCTGCTCCACGAAGAGGTCTCAGGCGCACGTATTTTAAAGTTTTCAGTATGTCACACGGCCCTGTGTGCCCTGAACTCCTCGCCATCTCGGTCGTGACGCGAGGTCCGCCTACCTAATCCCCAGAAGCAGGAGGCGGTCGCTCTTCACCGTAGCCACAGGCACACCTCTCCTCCTAAGCGAAGACGTCAGCTTTCCGTCTAGGGTCGCCACTACCGCCCTCTTCTCCTGGGCGAGGATCACCAGTGCGTCATCAGCCTCCCCTCCTTGCTCAACGGAAGTAAGTCGAGCCGCGTAGGACAGGGCGAGCTTGGCCTTCCTTCCCTTCGGTCCCCGTGACTGGCTTAAGCTCGTAAGCTCTCCTAGGACGGAGTCAGGGACGCAAAGATCCGCCTTCCCCAGGCACGCTCCCAAATCGTCTAGAAAAGAGGAGGGCTTCTCAGCCAAGAAAATGAGTATGCTCGTGTCCAGCAGGACGAGCAAGGGCTACACCAGGATGGCCGAACCGATGAGGCGCCAACGGTCGCCAATCCTTCTACTTATAGCCACCCTAGCTCCCGGCACCGGGCAAACGGGCTTCCTCAGCTTGACGTATGTGTTTCCGCCCTTCATCTGCACGACGCTGCCGGCCGTGGTCGCAGTCCCGACGTTGAGCCTCAGGATTTCGTTCATCTTGATGGGGTCCACCTTGATTGCTTCGTTCACCCCAACGACGGTATCGAAGAGGCTCGCTTTCATTACCAGCTCGCTAATCTCCTCGGGAAGGCTCCCGGGGCTCCCCGCGACGCTGCCCACCAGCGCGTCGCTCTTAGCGTAGAATGGATCTAGGGTCGTCCCCACGGCCACGAGCCCACCCGGTTTCACGGAGTCGACAAGCCCCGCGCTCGTGCTCAGGCTCACGATCTTGGTCACGACCGGTACGTACTTCGTCTTGATATGGTCGTACAGGCCCGGCTTTATCTCGACTTCTTCGCCGACCTTAAGGGAACCCTGTGTGAGGCTTCCGCCGACGACGCCTCCCTTGATCTTCTCGATGGAGGTCCCGGGCTTGTTGACGTCGAACGAACGAAGCACGTACATGAAGGGCTTGGCCTGGACGTCCCGCTGAGGAGTAGGTATCGTCGTCTCGATGGCCTCCAGGAGGGCGTCGATGTTCAGATGCCTCTGGGCTGAGATGGGGATTAGCGGCGCGTTGCCGTAGCCGATGGACTCCAAGAAGGCCCTAATCTTCGCCTCATTCTCGAGCGCCGCCTCGTATGCTACCAGATCCACCTTGTTCTGGGCGACGACGACCTTGTCGACGCCGATCATCTTCAGTGCTTGCACGTGTTCCTTGGTCTGGGGCTGCGGCACCGGCTCGTTGGCGGCGATCACGATGATGGCGCCGTCCATTATGGCGGCCCCGCTGAGCATGTTGGCCATCAGGCTTTCGTGCCCCGGGCTGTCAACGAAGGAGACTACCCTGAGGAGCTGGGCTTCCGTTCCGATGCATTCCCCCAAGGTGTTATAGCATCCAGGCGCGGCGACCCCTTCGCAGCGGTAGATAGCCGCATCGGCGTATCCCACGCGTATGGTGATGCCCCTGCGCAGCTCTTCGCTGTGGGCGCTCGTCCACTTCCCGGTTAGCGCTTCTACGAGGGTTGTCTTCCCATGGTCAACGTGGCCACTCGTGCCTATGTTAACCTCTGGCTGCTTGGGGATGGGCTTGCTGATGCCGCTAGACATGTATGGTTAGGGTATCCCGAAGGTGCATTGATAAAGGTTCAGTATGAAGGAGCCTACGCCTTGTTTCCGGCTTTGGCTGAAGCGTCGCCCTCCGCCTTTGCCTCTGCGGGAACCTCGGGCATCTCGCCTTCAGTGAGCACCGCGTTAATCTGATAGATGTCGTCGGAGATGGTCTCTCCTCTGATAAGCTTCCTCTTCCTCAGGCCCGACGATGTCGACTTGAATCCTGGCCCGTCCGCCAGGTTCACGTACTTCTTCCCGGTCCCCTGTATGCCGGCTCGCATGGGGAACCCCGCCCTGTCGCTTCCTCCGGTGATCTTGATTTTGCCCTTTATGCCGATCTGGTTGGCGTCCACGACCTGGCCGAGCTTCAGGCCGATCATGAAGGAGGACTTCGGATCCTTGAGCTCCAGCTTTAAGGCCTTCCTTGTCTTCGGCTCCGACAGGACGACCTGAAACGTGGGCATCTTCCGTTCCTCTCCCAAGAGCCTCCGTTACGAATCTTATATAGCTTTTCAGTTAGAACGCGTACATGTACTGGACCTTCCTTCTCAACGATATGATGTTATCTAGCAGCTTCAGCTCCTCCGGCGACAGGCGGTCGGCGAACTTCGTCTTGTAGAGCCTTGCATCGTCGCTAGAGGGCAGCGAGTACAGGACTTCCTCCTCTTTGACTTGGCGGCCGATAACGGGCCCTTTCACAGAGATGGCCACCTGCTCCCCCTTCCTGGCCATCTCGACTTCGGTCCCTTCGTTCTGCAGCTGTTGCACGATTCCTACCTCTTCGCCGGAAGCGTTCATGACTTTAACCTTGCTGCGGAGCGTCCCTTCCGCCACTTCAACGCCGAAGACGGCCGGGCCGCTCCTGCGGAAGACCAGGCCCCTTAGAAGGCGGAATTTGCACGGCGAGGTCATCGTCGAAAGCGTGGCGCGCTTTTCGTTCTCTTTCTCCGTCGCAGCCCACGTCGTATATTCATCGATGAGGTTGTAAATGACGTCGCCGACGAACACTCTTACGCCCCTCTCTTTCGCCTCCTCCTCGGCCTCCTCTAGCACCTTCACGTTGAAGGCTAGTATAACCCCCAGGTATCTATCGGAGTTTAGGACCGATTCCGCCTGCACGACGTCCCTCTTGTTGAGCTGGCCTATGTCGGCGATCCGGACCGGGATTTCCTTCTTCCTCAGCAGGGTGGTCATAGCCTCGAGCGCCCCCAGAGTGTCCGCCTTGACTATGACGCCCAACATGTTCGTCTGTACTAGGGCCTCCCTGACGGCCGAATCGACTATTCTTTTGGCCCCTTCTAGGTCCTGCTCCGGCGTCACACCGACCACGGGAGATCCGGCAAGCACGCCTTCTAGGTCCGGCGCGGAGAGCTTCACGCCGGCGGCCGCATGGACCTCCTGCACGGGCGTGAACCGGTCTCGGGGGTCCCTCATTTCATCGAGAGGTTTGGGTTCCAGCAGGGCCCTAATCTTGACTCCCTGTGCTCCCTCCTTCTTGCCGACGACGACCGTCGAGCCCACCCTCAGCACGCCGTCAACGAGGATGACGTTGGCCGTCTCGCCTAGGCCGGGCTCGTCTTTCACCTCGAGGACGATGCCTCGAGGTTGCCCGAGGCTCGTTTTCAGACGGTCGCCCATGAACTGCTGGGTCAGCCCCACGATGACCGCCATCAGCTCCGCTGTGCCTTCCCCTGTGTGAGCGGAAACTGGCACGATCGAGACCTCTTTGGTGAAGCTCTGGACCCTGTAGTAGACTTCGCTGGTGAAACCCAACCTCGAAAGCTGTCCGATGACGTTGTAAATCCCCTGGTCCAGCAGCTCTACCGTAGCCGGCTCCAGCTCTTTCTGGGCTGCGATAACCAGTCTGTTGGGCTTCGATCTCCAACCCGCCAGTAGGTCTATCTTGTTAAGTGCGACGACAAATGGGACCTTTCTTGCCCTGAGGATCTCGATGCTCTCCAGCGTCTGCGGTTCCAGTCCTTTCGTAATGTCCACCACGAGCACTGCGATGTCGGCGGCCGAGCCTCCCCTCATGCGGAGGTTGCTGAATGCCTCGTGTCCGGGGGTGTCTATGACCAGGAGGCCGGGTATCTTGACACCTCCACCGAGGCTCTTGAGGAGGGGTCCGCAGATGGAAGACAGGGTGTCCGGAGGGAAAAAGCTGGCGCCTATCTGCTGTGTGATTCCTCCCGCTTCGCGAGCCTGGACGCCCGTGCCCCTAAGGCGGTCAAGCAGGCTCGTCTTGCCGGCATCCACGTGGCCTAGGACGACTACTATGGGCTGACGCATCAGTGGAGCCATGGCGGACCAGCATCCAGAGGAAAGGGACCGAATTGGAGGATATAACCTATTCCCATCGAAAACTCGGCGCTTCGAGATGCTGGGAGCTCCACTGGTGCCCGACGAAGGAGGGAAAACTACTTGAAAATGACCCCGGATTCCCTTACGAAGCTCTCGACGGAATCGGACGCATGGACGACGTTGTCCGTGATGTCCATCCCGAGGTCCCCGCGCAGAGTCCCTGGGGCTGCTTCCGAAGGGTTGGTGGCGCCCACCATCAAGCGGACCACCTCGACCGCGGTCCTCCCTTTGGTGTCCCTCGACGTTGGTATCTCCAGGACGAGGGCTACGATGGGCCCTGCCGAGATCGAGGAGACAAGCTTCTCATAGAAGGGTTTCCCCTTGTGGACGGAGTAGAATTCCTCGGCCTGCCCTTTCGTCATTCGAAGCTTCCTGACTTCGAGGAGGTTGAAGCCCTTGGCCTCGAACCTGCTGATGACTTCACCCGTGAGCTTCCTTGCGAACGCGTCTGGCTTCACCAGCACCAGCGTCTTGTTCTTCAGCTCGTCAGACGAGTAGGTCCCGACCTTGG
>JBEKZX010000002.1:0-90484 GCA_049509455.1 Conexivisphaerales archaeon | reverse complement strand
GGCCTGATATTGACCCAGGAAGTGCGATCACTTCCGCCTCCTCGGCTAACCCCAAAGAGAAATCGATGTCGCTCAAATGTAGCCGGTCGAGGTAGGCAGAGAAGTCTGGGAACAGATACATTCCTGCGTCCGGCCTGATCACTCGGACCAGTGGAAGATTAGATGTAATCGCATGGAAGAGAGCGTCTCTGCGCCTGCGGTATACGGGGAGCACCTTCTGGAGATAAGGCTCTTTGCGGCCGTTTTCGAAATAGCATAGAGCCAGATGCTGAGATGGAGTAGGGCTGCATATCGAAGTCATTGCTTTGACCTTCGTTACCTGCTCGATGAAGGCCTTCGGGCCAAACATGTAGCCTAGTCGGAATCCTGGGATGGCTAGGTCCTTTGAGAAGGAGCTCAAGCTCACGAGGTTTTCGGCCAGGCCCGTGTGGTTGTGAATCCATAAATGCTCGCCTTCGTAGAGGATGTGTTTGTATGCCTCGTCGTACAGCAGGGGTATTCCCTTTTCGACCACCGCGTCGATGATCGTCCCTGCCGCTTCCTTCGAGATGATTCTGCTGGTGGGGTTGTCTGGGCTGCAGAGTATGATCGCCGCGACGTCAGCGTCTAGGGCTTTCTTGAGTTCCTCAGGGTTGGGCTGGAACCCATCTTCGAGCTGCTGGCTCACGGTGAATGCCTTCAGCTCGTGGAACTGCAGCAGGTCCCAGTACACGCTATAGCATGGTTCCAGAAGAAGCACCCGGTCTCCAGGCTTGGTAAGACAGGAAAGGCTTAGGTTGAGGCCTTCCAGCGCTCCATCCGTGACCACGAACTGGTCCGGAGCCACATCCACCGAACCGTACTTCTTGATATCGTCACTCAGGGCTTGTCTAAGCGGAAACAGCCCCTTGGTCTCTACATACTTGGATATCTCGAAAGGCTGTTTCAGAAGCTTGTCAGAGAAAGCTCTCAAGGCTTCCGCGTCCGGCGGAAGGCCGGGTTGTCCCTGCGAGAAGTTGTAGATGACCTTGCCTTCTCTTCTCTTCCGCTCAGCGATGGAGACCACCTTCCGATGGACTGAAGGAGGGATGTCGGCGATATTCTGTGCTATTTGCATCGCTGCAGGCTCTCCGTTGTGACACCGATAAAAAGTTTGGACGCGTTGCAAGGGAGAGCTAGAGGTCAGCTGAGAGTTCCTCCAAAGCACTGCTGTGATGTCGTCTCGATCCGTTACGAGACAGGGAGTAGATGTAGAGAGGGTATTTATATCACCAAGTACCGGTCCCGGTTTAATGCAAGATGAGATGCCAAGACCTAGCAGGTTCGGCCGAGGCCCTTGGCTCGCTTGGCTGATCATAGGCGTCATCGCTGTAGTGGTGGCGCTGTTTGCTGCTTGGACGTATCTGGAATGGTCTATCTATGACTACATGTATTCGTTGAAGGCCGGACTGAACTGGTTCCAGATCGTATTCTATCATAACTATACCTTCATCGCTGCTGCCCTGTTTTCGCTTCTATTGATCAACCCAAAGGTGGGAGAGAGCGACCTTTGGAGATTAGTGAGCACATTCCTGAGAGGCTCTCTGATGGTCCGAAGGCCGAGAGAATTAGAAGGAGAGGCCCCCGCCTATGAGCCCATAAGGCTCCCCAAGCCTGGAAAATGGCTCTGGTTCCTATGGCAGGTCATCAAGTGGTCCGCGGGCTTCGCTTATTTCGTGCTCACGAGCGGACTCATGTACCTAGGGAACGTGATGAACCCCCTTATGATGTTGTCCATGGGGATGGGAGATTGGTCGAAGGTGCCGCGCATCCTCATCTTGCCCCTCTTCCCTGCTTCTGGGACTGAGCTAGTCTCATTGATGCCTGCGCTGGAGATTCAGTATCGGGTTCTGTATATCGTTGCCTGGGCGGTCCTTTCGATCGTCGCCGTTCGCATGATCCTGCGACTCCTCGGCAACCTGGGGACCAGAACCAGCGATGTATGGCTGCGCAATTTCTTCGTGTTCGCCGCTGCCATCATCCTATCCTTCATCTTGGGCGCGCCCTACTGGCTGATGAACGCCGCTACACCATACATCTATGGCGCGCTGTGGACTATGGTGGCAGGTTCGGCCGTCGGCTGGGGGTATCTCAAAGCCACCGGCAAGAGAGTATTCGAGGGGCCCAGCTCAAGGAGAACCATCTTCAAGGGGCTGACTGTGGTGGTGGCCATAGGCCTCGTAATCAATGTTGGTGCAGTGGCCTTCCTATACCTGAATTGGAACAACAACTACGTCGGTTACGAGTGGAATCCGCAGACGCAGAAGGAGATAACCGTAACTGATTGGGCATCAGGGACGGGGAACATACAGCAAGAATCTCTTCTCAATCTGCCGGGCAGCAACGCCACCACGACGCTGGGCTTGATCCGGCAGTGGGATCAGGTCGCTGCTGCAACGACTATGACCAAGGAGATTGGGGCGTACAACTGGATGACCCTAGCTAGTTCCGAGATAGTGTTCCTGAACCATGAGGAGTATTGGGTGGCCCCGACCTCGACGCTCTATCCTTCGACCGACTGGATCAGCGAGCACCTGATCTACACGCATACCTCGCAGGTAATGGTGATAAACACCTACACCGGCCAGCAGGTCTCCACCGAGAACGCCTTCAACGTGTCGACGGAGCCCCCCATCTACTATGGGGAAGAGCCGCTCAACGGGGTGGCTGGAGGGTTTGCGCAGAATGTGTACGTCCACATCCCTGGGTACGATGAAGTGCAGAATTCCTCTTATCAGGGCCAGCCCGACTATGTCCTGACCGGATGGCAGAAGGCCCTCTGGATGACCTTCGGGGAGGGCCAGCTGGGCTTCGCCTTCTCAAGCCAGTACCAATCGATCGACATGCTCTTCAACAGAGACGTTTTCAACCGGGTCCAGAGCATCTTGATTCCGGGCCTTGTGGAGGACCCCGCGGCGTATCTATCCACCGATGGCACAAATATTTACTACACGGTACAGCTCTACATCGACTATCCCATGCAATCCGGTTTCGCTGCAAGTCCATACCTCAGGTTCTTCGGAGTGGTCCTCGTCAACGTTGCAGATGGGTCCATGCAGGGGTACACCGTATCCAACCTCATCGGCACCAACAGCACGGATTTCCTTACCCAGTTCTACCAGAAGTATTACCCCACGTGGGGGGCGCCCCCGTCCTGGCTCGTCCCTCAGCTCAGGTACCCGGAGCAGCTCCTGGGTTCTCCGACCAGCGCTGGTCAGCTCGACTACAACTTCAACTTTCATGTGACCGACCCGTTCGTGTGGCGGTCCGGGACGCAGTTTTATGAGAGGCCGGGTACATCTGTCCAGTACATTCCGTGGGCCGTCGGGGACGCGACCTACTTCGTAGGAATGCAGTTGGTCAACTTCGAGAACTCTGAGAGCCAGAATTTGGCGGCCATGTATATCGCCTACGGCGGTACAAGGTTAGGCCAAATCGAGGTCTACGTGAACCCGTCACCATCGACAACTTTCATAGGTCCCACTGCGGCTGAGCAGGCCCTGCAGACCAACGGGCTAGTGAGAACTCAGCTCACCCTCCTGCCCAACTATAGGATCGGGTCCTACCTCCTTTATTCGATCGGAGGGCAGCTGACCTATTTCGTGGCCGTGTACACCAACCCCGGGACCAGCGGCGTAGTGACACAGCTTCCATTCATCACAGCCATCAATCCCACCACTGGCAACGTCAGCCTTGGCTCTAATGCCGGCACCGCATATTACAACTTGGCAGGAATCGTTACGGCTCCGCCGGTCAGCGACATACACGTGTTTCTGTCCGACGTGGTCCTCTTGGCGACGTCTGAGAATTACTCATTTGTGAATGCAACCACGGTGAACCCAACTGTCTGGATAAATCGGGGAGTCCTCTCATTCTCCGGACTGGGCCTGAACGCAACTCTCAGCCAGGTGAGCAACTTCCTCACCACCTACGGTCCTGGTAGCATTGGGACAACGGTTTACATATGGGAGGATAGTTCCCAGAACTACTACATAGGGGTGTTCGAATCCGGAGGCCTTGGAGTGGCCCAGCTGTTCTACTTAACAATCACGCCGTAGAAGACAGTTTCAATGACGGGCCAAAGCTATGACGGCCACCACCAGGATAGCCACCAGGGCCAATACCATAAGTCTAAGGACTCCGTTCCTTTCCCAGATTACGACGTTGGCGTTAATCGAGTCCATTGGGTTGCGTGAATTGAGCATCTTAACCAGCTCCAAGGCTTCTTCATAGACAAAAGTGCCTCCATCCACCTTGATGATGTTCTCTTTTTCGAGCATGAATGTATGGCCCCTCACCGCCAAGGGCATGTGGGGACCACGACCGCTGGCCCAGCTCCGGAATTGCTCTTCGCTCACGACTTTGAGCTTGTATAAGGTGGTGCTAAAACATTTTGCTCATTTCACCGTTTCCCTGGCGTGTAGGCGATGAAGCCAGACGTGGAGCCGTGAGGATGCCCTTGCGTGGTGAAGTTGGGCTGTCAGAGCACAAGGGCCAATCTTGACGCGTCGCTGGTGCCGACTAGGTGAAGGTCAGGCCGACGCCGGCCACTTCTTTGGCCAGCTTGAGCATCTTGCTCTGGGTGATGGACCCCTTAATGGCCATCTCTTTGAACCCGACGAAGAGGCGTCCCTTGAACTCCATGTCATTGAACAGGTTGAAATCGCCGGCCACAGGGTCCCACCGTACCGAAGGCAGCCTGCTCTGAACGTACAGGTCTATGGCGCCCGGTGAGTAAGTGTGGCCCATGGTCTGTGAATTTGGAGAGGCCGATTCGTTCTGAGAGGCGACGACCCGTCCTGTGACGAACGCGGACGCGAGCACGCCGGGTCCCTCTCCCACATAGACGGCGTAGTGAACCACACGAGGTAGATCGCCCCCCGACAGCGTAATTGCTTCAATACCCTGCTGGATGTTCTCGTCAGCATATTTCAGAGCCGAAGCCATGGTGACCTTCAGTTTCTCCGTCGACGACTTCAACACTTCGAAGGACTTGTCTACCGAAGGAAGCCTGTGGCCAAGGACGACCTCCGCACCTGCGACCTCAGACCGTATGCGATCCATGCCGCCTTGGCGCTTCTTCTCGATTGCGTCAATCTCGTCGCTCCTTCTCCGCCTTAGCTCCTCCAGCTCCGCCTCCTTATTCTCGAAGAAATGTTTCGCCTCGTCAGCCTTCTCCTTGATTGGACGGTAACTCTTCTCAAACTTCTCCAGCTCGGCCTTCCCCTTGGCCTGATCGTCGTTGAGCTTCTTCAGCTCCTCGTCAAGCTGCTGTTTCTTGCTCTCGTAGCCTAGGGCCTGCCTCTCAAGGTAAGCCATCTCTGCATCGAGAGGAGTATCTTCTGGAACGGATTCCTCTTCAGAAGCCTTGGTGGAGCGAGCTTGGATATTAGACTGGTCCTCCTGTAGCTTGTTGTATTTGGCCCTGAACTCCTCGGCCTTGCCAGATGCTTCGTTGCGGGCGGCGACAGATTGGTCGATGGACTCTTGGAGCTTCTTCGCGGTTGAGAGCATTTCGTCGTAGACGCTCTGCACTGGCATAAGCTCAATCTGGGCTGCCTCGCTGCTCTCCCTGGCGCCCTTGAGCTGTTTTTCCGCCTTGCTCAGTTGTGGCTTGTACGTCTTCTCTACATCTTGCTTGTCTGAATCGCACTGCTCCACGATGTCCACCTCTTCCCGGCCCTTGAGGGCCTTGAAGTCATCGAACTCCTTCGACAGCTTGCCTTTGGCGACTGTGACATGATTCCCGAATTCCTGGACACGCCCGTCCAGCTCCCCCATCGAACCGTTGCACCTGTGAAAATATTCGATCATGAAGCTGGTGCGTTTCTCTATGGCTTCGATAAGCTTGAAGGCTTCATCCCATGAATACGCCGGATTGATTCTTTCCGAGACCGCGATTTTGTAAGGAGAGGGCCTGAAGCTGTTCCCTCCAATAATGGGTTTAACGGCGCTGACGAAGCTCAAGTAGTCCTTGGTCAGGAACTCCTTGCTGATGGCGGAGGCGAGGTCCTGATTGTAATCCTCTTGTAGCCTGGCGTAGTCCAGCAGCGCGCCAGAAATGTGATCGAAGACAGCCTGACCTGATTCCTCGGTGAAATCCAAGGCCGTCCTCTCCTGGTTGACTAGGTAACTCAGCTGCGCCGAGAGCACCGCAGGGTTGTAATCGTCGAAGGAAGTAATTGAAACGGGTCTAGTGGCGTCCACCATCCAGTACCCGTTCCTGTTGGGGACAGGAACCAGATACATGGGATACAATCCCCGTTTGATGCCCTCTAGCCGTCTTGAAGGCGTCGACGCGAACCATCTGTCAGGCCCACGCATCTCCAAGTAGACTCGTGCGTATTCTTCGTTTTCGCCGACCTGCAACTCGCCGCCGTCGCGAAAGAATAGTAGGACCGCTTCTTCCCGTTCAGTAGGCAATTAGCATCCAGAAGTCTGCGTCGATGTTATAATAGTCCAGAGGTTTACTATTCTTCACCAGTCTGTTGTGACGAATGATGCCCAGGGGAAGTCGCAGTCATTCGATTTTGACGGGGACCTGTCCTACCAGTCGAAGCGTTCGGCCGTCGAAAGAACATCGGTAGGCGAGGAGTTGGACCCCTGCCCTACGCGCCCTGACTAACTCGGAAGCGAATCTCGGATCCTTTTGTCGATATGGTTCCAGTTCTCTGGCATCAGGCCGTTGGATGATCCATACCATGAAGGCCTCCGCGCCACCGGCAACGGCTTCCTCCAGTTCCTTCAGGTGCCGGCGGCCACGTTCGGTTACGGCGTCAGGGAAGAGGGCCGTCCCTTTTCTGACGAGCGAGCAGCTCTTGACCTCTACATAGGTGGTCTTCTCGCCTGAGAGTTGGAAGTCGATTATGCTCCTCCCGAGGCGGACGTTCTCATCCTTCACTGTCATTCCGGCGAACGCCTCGAAGAGAGAACGCCTGATGCCCTCCCTGAACACAATGTTGGGGATGGACGTATCAAGTGTGGCCCAGAGCTCACCGGCTCTGGCTGCGATCAGCCTGAACCCGGTCTTGTGGTTTGGAGACATCTCGACTAGGAGCACGTCCGCGCCAGGCTTGAGCAGTTCGGCGGCGGGAGTGGGGTTCTGGACGTATGTGTAGCATTCTGAGCCGAAGACTTCGACCCGGGCGGCGAACCTGTTGACCTTGGCGATAAAGTGTCCTCTGACTAGGGTGTCCCATGTGATGAGCGCGAAGGGATCCATCGAGTGCTAGGTGTAGACTGCGAACGCGCTCTTAACTGCTTGTGCCGCTGAGACGGGGCTCGTCGTTGAAGAGCTCTGTTTATCAGCTGTTCCTGCGATGGGTTAAAACGTTAAATCCCCAACTTCGGATAGCCGTCTTGTGGCCGCCCCGCTTCTAGAGGCGTCGAACCTAACAAAAGTGTTCGGGACAGTTAGAGCGCTCGACGGGCTGAATCTGAAGATCCTTCCCGGCGAGATATACGGCCTCTTGGGCCCCAACGGAGCGGGTAAGAGCACCACCATGAAGATAGTCAGCGGCCTTCTCGAACCCACCTCTGGAGCCGTCCGGGTCGCGGGCTTTGATCCTGTCAGTAGCCCTGTCGAAGTCAAGTCGAGGATCGGATATGTTGCAGAGAATCCAACTATGTATGAATCCCTCTCTCCAAGGGATTTTTTCGAGTTTGTCGCTTCTGTCCGTAAGATAAATCAAGTAGCAGCTAACAGGATGGTGACACAGTTGGCCGAGGCCTTTGACTTGGCCCAGTATTTCGACTCTCCCATTGCTACGTTGTCCATGGGCACCAAACAAAAGGTAGCAATCATCGCCTCTCTGCTACACAAGCCACCTCTTCTCCTCCTCGACGAGCCCATGAACGGCCTGGATGCGAAGAGCAGTCGCATCCTGAAAGACATGATTTCCTTTCACACTCAGGGCGAGGGAGCCGTGCTCTTCTCAACTCATATAATGGAGGTGGCGGAGCGCATCTGCACGAAGATTGGAATCATATATCAAGGGAAAATCCTAGCCGAAGGGACCCTTGAGCAGCTCCGCGGCTTAGCCGGCGGGAAGGGTGCGACCTTGGAAGAAGTCTTCTTGAAACTGACAAACGAAGAGGCGGAGGTCGCTGACACTATGCGAACGCTCAGAGAGGCGTTCTCCTTGGATGGACGTAAATGAGTCAGTCCCAGCTATGTGGCGTCTCTGCTTTACGTCATTTCGATAGGGCTCTTCTGATATTTCTTCAGCGGCATCCGGCTCCTCCAAGTGATGTTGCTAAAGGGGATATAGCCCCCACGGCGTCCGCCTCTCTGCGCAAGATTTATAGGAAGTGTACTTTGATTCGTTTTGACGCTACCCAGCGTAACTTGGAGAGAGTTTGAATGGAAGAGCTTCATAAGGCTGACAATGATGAAGGGGAGACCCCTCCTGCCGACGGGAGCAAGACAACCGAGAAGCATAATGAAAGAATCGAGCTAGAGGATGAACTACGACGGGAGCGCACTAGGACAGAAGACTATCTGCGACGCCTGCAATACCTTCAAGCGGAATTTGACAACTACAGGAAGCGTGTAGAGAGGGAGAGGAATGAAATGAACAGAGCGGCCGCGGACAAGCTGCTGGTCAACCTGTTGAGCATCTTCGATGAGCTCCAAATCGCCATCGAAGTTGCGAAGAAGGCCGAGGACAGGGAGGTCGTGGTCGCTGGGTTAGAGATGGTGTTGAAGAAACTCACTTCCCTGTTCGCGAGCGAGGGGCTGGTGCCCATAGAAGCCGTCGGCAAAGAGTTTGATCCTAATCTTCATGAAGCGATCGAACCGGTGGAACCGGGCAACAAAGATGAAGGGAGAATCGTCGAAGAAGTGAGAAAGGGATTCATGTTAAGAGGAAAAGTGATAAGAAGCAGTCTAGTGAAGGTTGGTGTGGCGCAGAAGGAAGTAGAGGAAGAATAGTGAGGTGTTGTGAGAATTGAGCGAATCTAAACCCGTGCAGAAGGAGAAGATACTGGGAATCGACCTTGGCACCACCAATTCAGCGGCGGCCATCTTAGAGGCTGGCAGACCAGTGGTTATCCCCAGCGCCGAAGGACCTACCATGTCAGGGAAGATGTTTCCATCGGTAGTTTCTTTCACGCCAGACGGGACACTGCTGGTGGGCGAGTCAGCGAAGAGACAGATGTCCAGCAACCCCGAAGGGACCGTCTCGGAGATCAAGAGAAAGATGGGCACGGACTACAAGGTGCGGATATTCGGGAAGGAATACACGCCCCAACAGATCTCTGCCTTCATCCTTCAGAAGATCAAGCGAGATGCTGAAACCTATCTAGGAGTGCCGTTGAAGAAGGCCGTCATCACGGTCCCTGCGCATTTCGACGACAACCAGCGACAGGCCACCAAGGACGCAGGCGCGATCGCGGGTTTCGAGGTCATGCGCCTCATTAACGAGCCCACCGCGGCTTGTCTTGCCTACGGATTGGACAAGCTGGATAAGGAGATGAAGATTATGGTATTCAGCTTCGGAGGCGGCACGCACGATGTCACCCTCATGGATTTCGGAGGTGGAGTGTTCCAAGTGCTCGCCACCAGTGGCGATACAAAGACGGGTGGGGCCGACATTGACAACGCTGTATCGGCTTTTCTCGTGGAAGAATTCAGGAGACAGTACGGCATCGATTTGACTAATGACAAAGCCGCTATGACAAGGGTGAAGGAGGCGGCTGAGAAGGCCAAGATTGAGCTTTCGAACCTCGTGAATACGGATATCGACCTTCCGTTCCTAGCCATGGTGGGGACGACTCCAAAGAACTTTCATATCACGTTGACCAGAGCCAAACTTGAAGAACTTGCTAGACCCATCGTTGAGAGAGTTAGGGCTCCAATCTTGCACGTCCTAGAGGATGCGAAACTACAGCCGCAGCAGGTTGACAAGATCATCTTGATTGGCGGGCAGACGAGGATGCCTCTAGTGAGGAAGTTCGTCGAGGAGATTGTAGGCAAGGCCGCCGAGCGGGGCGTAGACCCGATGGAATGCGTTGCGGTGGGGGCGGCCATCCAAGGAGCGGTTCTGGCTGGTGATGTCAAGGACCTATTGCTGCTCGACGTGACCCCTCTTTCGTTGGGCGTCGAGACCATGGGCGGCGTCTTCACCAAGACCATTGAAAGGAACACGACCATCCCGACCAAGAAGAGCCAGATATTCTCCACGGCAGCAGACTTCCAGACGACTGTCACTATCCACGTGTTGCAGGGTGAGAGGCCGATGGCGGCCGACAATGTCTCCCTAGGTATGTTCAACCTGTCAGGAATACCTCCGGCGCCTCGAGGAGTTCCACAGATAGAGGTGGCGTTCAACATCGACGCCAACGGAATAATCAACGTATCCGCTAAGGACCTAGGCACCGGGAAGGAGGCCAAGATCACTATTACCGCATCGACGAAACTCTCGAAAGAGGAAAAGGACCGCATGATCAGGCAAGCTGAGGAGTTCGCCGAGGCTGATAAGCAGAAGGTGGAAGAAGCGGAGACGCGGAACTCCGCTGACGCCATGCTGTACACCGCGGAGAAGACGAAGGGCGACCTTAAAGACAAGATAACACAGGAACAGGTAGCCAGCATTGACAAGGCCGCCGGCGACCTGCGAACAGCCTTGGCCGGCAAGGACCTGGCTGAGATCAAAGCCGCTAGCGAAGCGCTGTCGAAGGTGCTTCAAGAAGTTGGAACAAGCGTATACCAGAAGGCAGCGGAGGCGCAGGCGAAGCAGCAGGCCTCGCAGGCCGGCCCCCAGCAGGGAAGCCAACAGGGCGAAACTTCGCAGCCGGAACAGGAGCCCAAGGTCGTCGACGCCGATTACAAAGTAGTAGATGAAGAAAAGAAGTAGTAGATGAACAAAGAAGTAGAGGTTGTTCCACAGGGGCGTAACCGGGCGTGAGCGATAAGCGCGACTATTATGATGTGCTAGCTGTTCCTAAGAATGCCTCAAAGGACGAAATCAAGAACTCGTACAGGAAGCTCGCGCTGCAGTATCACCCCGACAGGAACAAGTCTCCCGGAGCCGAAGAACGGTTCAAGGAAATCTCTGAAGCCTATGCGGTGCTTTCAGACGACGAGAAACGCGCTCAATATGACCAGTTCGGCCACGCGGGGATTGACAGTAGGTACTCTCAGGAAGACATCTTCAGAGGGGTCGACTTCGATGAGATACTTCGCGGCTTCGGTTTCGGTGGCTTCAGCATATTCGACAACCTATTCGGGATGGGGGGACAGAGGGAACCGTCCAAGGGTAGAGACATTCAGGTGACAGTGGACGTGTCGCTTGAGGATGTGTTCAGGGGGGCCGTAAAACAGATAGAGCTTGACCGGATGGAGGAGTGTGACGTGTGCCGCGGTTCAGGGGCCCAGCCCGGCACGAGCGTGAGGACCTGCCCCCAGTGCAACGGGGCAGGCCAAGTGCAAAGGGTGCAATCCGCAGGTTTCGCTAGACTGGTCCGTGTAGAGACTTGTTCGAGATGCTCTGGATCAGGAAGGATCGTCGAGACCCCATGTCGAAACTGTAGGGGGAGCGGCCTGCTGCAGAAGCACAGGACCATCGACGTTCGGATACCTGCCGGCATAGAAGATGGATACAGTTTGAGGTTGAGCGGGGAAGGCAACGGCAAGCGAGGCGGTTCAGGAGACCTATACGTGATGGTGCGCATCCGGCCTCATCCCTTGTTCAAGAGGACCGGGGCCGACCTCCTCTCTGAGATCAGGGTGAGCTTCCCCAAGGCCGCCCTCGGCGTGACCGTGGGCCTGACCACGATTGACGGGAGGGCCGAGCTCAAAATCCCTTCGGGCACGCAGAACGGCACCGTGTTCAAATTGAAAGGGAAGGGCCTGCCGAAGATGAGCGGGTGGGGAAAGGGCGATCAGTTCGTCAAGGTCAACGTCGAGACTCCACGTAACCTAAACTCCAGGCAGAGGAGGCTTCTTGAGGACCTTGACAGAGAGTTGTCCTCCTGAACGCCGTGATCCTTCAGCCGTTAGTTTTAAGGACTAGTTGACGTAGGCTTTGGCTATAATGATGGGTTCGGTGAGACCGGAGGACCTTGTGCGATATTCCCTGCTATCCGAGCCTTCCGTGTCCCCCCTAGACGACACGGTGGCTATCACTGTCTACAGGGCCAACCTCAAGAAGAACGAATATGAAGGGAACGTCTGGCTAATCCCCTCTAAGGGTGGGGAACCTAGAAAGCTGACGACCTCGGGAAGGGATGGTGCTCCTAGGTTCTCGCCCGACGGGAGCTACGTAGCTCTGACTTCAAAGCGCGGAATGAAGAAGGGGAGCAAGAGAAACGGGTTGTACTTGGTGAAGGCCGCTGATGGGAAAGTGAAGCTTCTCATCCGGCGGGACAGGGCCATCGAGGCACCCGTTTGGTTCCCTGACGGCAAGAGAATCCTGTTCATATCGGCGGTAGGCGAGGCTCAGGATGACGTAAAGACGGTAAGACGAATCAACTTGTGGTTCAACGACAAAGGTTTCATCTTCAACGTTAGGCGCCATGCGTTCGTGCTGGACGTCGAGACTGGGAAGGCCACGCAGGTTACCGACGGCGAAATCGATGTCGACAAGGCCGCCGTTTCACATTCCGGAACGAAAATCGCGTACACAGTTTCGAGTGACGACCTGAGGCCGTATCTTACGGACATCTTCGTGTTGGACTTGCACCGGGGTTCCTCCACCAAGTTGACCCAGCATGACATGGAGATATATTCGGTGGGCTGGAGCCAAGATGACCGTCAGCTGGTTTTCCTGGGTCACCGGAGAGAGCTAGGATCTGTGACTCATGAGCATCTCTGGACGATCGGCGTCACGGGTGGCAAGCCGACGCAGCTAGATCATATCGATAGAAGCAAGACGAATACCTTGAACAGCGACGTCAGGAAGGGCGAGTTGAATGGGGAGCCGAAATGGGTCGGGAACAACATCTACTTTCTGGTGAATGATCATGGGGCGGTTCACATCCACAGTTTCGATCTGGTGAGCGGGAAGGTCAGGCAAATCGTCGGGGGAGACCGAAGCGTAGAGGCGTTCGAAGTCGGCAGTAAAGGGTTGTTCTTCACCTCCATGGAGTCCACCAAGCCGGCTGACCTGTACTTCTATGATGGAGAAGTCAAGAGAATTACTCACTTCAACGAAGGCGTCGGCACGACGCTCAACATTCTTGAACCGAAGGGGTTCCACTTCAAGGCGAGCGACGGCGAAACCATCGATGGGTGGATTGTAAGGCCTGTAACGGAGGGGAAGGTCCCTACCATCTTGTACATCCACGGCGGCCCCAAGACGGCCTTCGGATACGCGTATCTCCATGAATTCCAGGTGTTCGCCGGCAAAGGCTATGCTGTGCTCTATGTGAATCCGAGAGGAAGCGATGGCTATTCGGAGAAGTTCGCGGACATCAGGAGTCACTACGCAGAGCGCGACTATCTAGATCTGATGGAGGCTGTGGATTATGCTATATCGCATTTCGGCTTTGTAGATAGGAAGAGGATCGGCGTGGCTGGAGGTTCGTACGGCGGCTACATGACGAACTGGATGGTGACGCAGACAGATCGTTTCAAGGCGGCGGTCTCAGACAGATCCATATCCAACTGGTGGACCTTCTGGGGTACCAGCGACATCGGTCCATACTTCACGAAAGATCAAATAGGCTGTAATCCTTGGGAGGATGAAGAGACGACTCTGGCGAAGTCGCCCATTCGATACGTGAAGAATGTGAAGACGCCGATACTTTTTGTGCATTCGATGGAGGACTACAGGTGCTGGATGGTCGAAGCCTTGCAGATGTTTACCGCTTTGAAGTATTATGGAAAAGAAGCAGAGCTCGTCCTATTCCCAGGTGAGAATCATGAGCTTTCAAGAGGAGGGAAGCCTAAGCACAGGATTTTGAGGCTGGAGAACTACCTCAGGTGGTTCGACCTGCATCTCAAGTAGCGATTCTTGATGAAAGGGCTGCCCGAGCGGCATACGCCGACGCGGCTTGTCGGGCATCGGTCCTAGAGGGAGCCCCCACATGAAGAGTATCTAGATCAGATGGATGGCACTTTCCCGGGTGAACCTAAGGAAGGCGCGATGATGCCACTTGATGGGGCTGTGGACTTTTTCACTCTGAAGTGCTTCTCAGCGTAGTGGACAATGAGCATGAAGCCGATGAGCCACGGCAGGAACAGTATTTCCCCGATTACGTCATGGAAGCTTTGGAAGTACTGCGCTGGGTAGTATGCCGTGTAGTATGCTAACAACATGATTCTTACAACGTTCACTGAAACTGTTCCGAGAGCGCCGAGAACCGTATAGATTACGAACCTGATGCCCCTTATTCTCTGCTTGAGAAGGAAAGCTATGTCGATTCCTGTGAATATCAGTAGACTGTCGACCCCGGCCGAGGGCCAATAAACCACCAACGCCTTCACCGATCCCCCCGCGTTGATGAGCATGGTGTTGCCATACGATGTTACGTTGACAAGATTGATGGCCTTCATGAGCCCCGTGGCGGTCGACACCAGCACAGGCACGATTGACTGAAGGGGGCCCAACTCATTGTAGGGGAAGATGGCGTCCAGTAAGAGGACCAACGCGGTCAATGTGGTGTAGGTCAAGGTGAACAGAAAGGCTCTTAGCTGTTTGAAGCCGGCTAGATCGAATATCAGCGCCAAGACGAGGGAGAGGTAGGCAACGGTGACCCAGAACTCATGCCAGCTGTAAATCAGAAGGCTGGGGGCCACGCCGAAATAGGTTCCAGCCTGCGTTATGACCTGGAATGACATCGGATCGAAATAGAAGGCGATTGATAGGAAGGCTGAGCAGAGAAGGGCGAAGGCAATTCTGATTCTGCTGACGTGGTAGCTGGGGTCAAGGCCTTCGATGACTATGAACACCAATACCAATACGAGACTCCCCTTCCCTTCGTTCCATCCGGCTTCAAGTATCAACGGGTTCGACGCGGTGGCGGCCGCCAGAGGCAACGCGAGCGAGACCATGAGCAGTGCCAGGGCCAGCCTTCTGTCGGAAGGCAAGAGAGTTTTCAGCCTTTAGCCTTCTCCGACAGTATTTAAAGTCTAGTCAGGGGCCGAAGTTCGATCTGGGCATGAAGTGATTACGATGAATGTCTTTCCTTCTGGAGACACGGTCGGCGGAAAGGAATAATTCTAAAAAGCCCCGACTTTGGGTGTTAGGCGTATGCCCAAGGTCGGTTACTGGACAACCCTGCGACATAACGGCGTCGCCTTCACGCCACCCTATCAGCCCAAGGGGCTGCGGTTGGGGTTCAGAGGCGAGAAGTACGGCCTCAGTCCTCTAGCCGAGGAAATGGCTTACTCGTGGGCCAAGAAGAAAGACACCCCTTACGTCAACGACTCGACGTATGCCGAGAACTTCTGCAAGGACCTCCTCAAGCAACTTCCGATGGAACTCAAAGGCGCATCCGTGAAGGATTTCGACTTTAGGGAATTCAACGACCTGGTTGATTCGGAGAAGAGGGAAAAAGAACAGCTCACCAAGGAAGCGAAGAAGGCGTTGGCCGCTCAAAGGAAGAAGGCCAAAGAAGTGTTGAAGGAGAGACATGGCTATGCTTGGATTGACGGAGCTAAAGTGGAGATTCAGAATTGGGTGGTCGAGCCTCCGGGGATATTCCAAGGGCGTGGCAATCATCCCATGCGTGGGAGATGGAAACCAAGGGTAGAGGAACAAGATGTAACGCTAAACCTCGATGTAGATGCCCCGGTGCCACTTGGTAGATGGGGCAGAATAGTTCATGATACATCCAGTATGTGGTTGGCGTCATGGGCGGATGGCCTGTCGGGCAAGTTGAAATATGTTTGGCCTCATGAGAGCAGCTTCCTAGCCCAAGAGAAGAACAAGTCGAAATATGACAAGGCGTTAAAGCTTGACCAAAGCTTGGGCCGCATCCGAAAGAAGATTGAGCTGGGGATGGCCAAAGGCGACCAACAAGCTAGGAAGACGGCGACGGTGTGCTACCTGATAGACCGGCTCTGCATGAGAGTCGGAGATGAAAAGGATGAAGATGAAGCGGATACGGTCGGTGCAACGACTCTGCGTGTGGAGCACGTCGTCCTGAAAGAGAAGGAGATTTGCTTCGACTTTTTGGGCAAGGACAGCGTCAGGTGGCTGAAGGTCTTGGAGAACGTCGAACCGAGGGTCATGAACAACTTCAGAGAATTCATGAGAGGGAAGGGACCCGACCAACTCATCTTCGATGGAGTTACGTCGTCCAAAGTCAACTCGTATCTGGGCAGCATCGTGCCTGGGCTCACGGCGAAAGTCTTCAGAACCTATCATGCGACCAGCGTCGTGCGGGATTACCTGTCGTCGGTGGAGGATGAAGTGAGCAAGGAGGAGACCGAGCTGGGCTTGTACTTCGCACGAATGGCTAACCTCAAGGCGGCCATATTGTGCAACCATAAGAGGACCCCGCCAAAGACCTGGGATGACAGCCTGAAGAGGAAGGAGGAGAGGTTCAAGGCGCTCAAGGCCATCCAGCCCAAGTCGGCCAAACAAGCGGATGCTTACAGGAAGCGCCTTCGCAAAGCCGAGCTCTCTTTGGAGATCGCCAAGATGACCAGAGACTACAACCTGAATACGTCTCTGAAGAATTACATCGATCCAAGGGTGTATAAGGCCTGGGCCGGCCATCTGGGGTTCGATTGGCAAACGCTGTACCCCAAGACGATGCAAAAGAAGTTCGGTTGGGCGAACAGGTCGAAGCTGGATTGGATGACCGTAAGTGTTGCACATAGATAGCACGGCTCTCTTGTTCCGCCGCGTTGCATCTACGAGAAATGGGCACATGCGGCCTCTTGTGAGGAGCGCAGCTACGAACGAAGAAAATAAATACTGATGCCCAGAGAAGCTCTCACTAAGGGCTGGTAGTTCAGAGGTAGAATGCTCCCTTGGCATGGGAGAGGTCGGGGGTTCGAGTCCCCCCCAGTCCACCACCATCGCCTTGCTTGATTTCGCTCCCGCCTATGGTTAGCTTAATACCGTTGGGCACACTAAGTTGGCAGAAGGCCGTAATCATTGCTGGATTCCTGCCGCCATAATAGGTTCCCTCCGACTTGCTCTAGGTCTTGATGGGCTTTCTCTTCAGCTTGGTGCCACAGAGCGCACAAAGCATGTCCTTCGGCGGCCTTTCATAGCTCTTGAAGCAGGCCGGACAATAGTATGACCATTCGAACTGTTTGGCGATGCCTTGTGTGTTGGATGATTTCGTGACCAAGCCTAAGGAGGAAGCCACGTTCTGTAGCGAGTAGTCGTCTGACATTATGGTGACGTCGGAGTTTCCTTCGTTCTTCAGGTAGAGTGCCAAGCTTATGACAGAGATGTCCGTATCAGACAGCCTGGCGCTCTCGCCGAGCTGCCTAATCTTAGCCTTGACCGAACTAACTGTGTCTTGGGTGGCCTCCATCACGGCAAGATCCCGTGCGTTCTGCGCCTCTTTTCGAAGGAATGAGGAGTACCCTCGCCCCCTAGCTTCGTCTATCACCGCCGGCGTCGTGTACATCTTGAGATCCATGCCTGACTGGAGGAGGCCTGCAATGAGGGCTGACGTATCTAGAACCAGCGTGCGTCCCTTACTGTTGTTGTATGACATTTTCACTCAGTAACTTTGAAAGCTGTTTGAAGGGTTGAGGGCTGAACCTCACGAAACGAGCAGGTTCAGGCGCAAGCGAGACATATATCTCGTCCCCTTCTTTGGCATCGAACACCTGCTGTCCGTCAATCGTAACGTCGAACGCCGAACTCGAAGAAACGGCGATTTCTCGAATAGGAAGAACCATAGGGGGAATTCTGTTTATCGGCAGAACCGGGGTCATAACCAAGACCTCAAGGGATTCGAGGACGACCGGACCTCCTGCCGAATAGGAATAACCTGTGGAGCCGGTCGGAGTCGAAATGATCAAGCCATCCATCTTTGATGACATGGTCCTGTCAAGGAACCGTAATAAGAATGATGGAGTAACGTTGTGACGTGGCCTGGCGAGATAGACCTCGTTCAGAGCGTCAGGGAAGGTCTTGTCGTCCGTCTTGGTTCTAAGCCTGGTGCGTTGCTCTATGTGATAGTCGCCCGATTTCAATCTCTCCACGGCGATTGGGAGATCCCTGAGTTCGAGCTCGTTGATTATTCCCCGCCCTCCTAGATTGAGGCCTAGGACTGGCATCTGTTTCTTCAGCCCTCGAACGACCGTAAGCAGCGTGCCGTCACCGCCAAGGCTCAGGACTAGATCATATTTGCTCGCTGACACGGCCCCCAAGGAGGGAAGACTCTTGGCTTTGGGGTGTCTGGCAGGTGGTATGGTAGAGACGTCAAAATGGGCGGAAAGGACGTCTATGATGTCGTTGAAGACCGGTATGCCTACAAGGCTCTCCTTCGAGGTCACGGCTACGGTCTTCACAGCCTTGGCCGCCGACACCATTGAATTGATAGGTGAAGCAGGCATTTAATAAATCTGTCATGACATGGGCACGCAGTTAAGTTAATGAATAGAGCAACTGAAACCAGTTTGGCCTCAATGATTGCACGGAAGAGCCGGCTGACATTTCGTGATGTGGATTATGAGTGATGAGAGGCCCCTTAAACAAGCTAGGCTGGCCGTCCTCTACTCGGGAGGGAAGGACAGCAACTACGCTTTGTTCCAAACAGTGAAGGGTGGGTTCGAAGTGGTCTGCCTGCTCTCTCTCAGACCTCACGACGTGGAGAGCATGCTCTTCCATTACCCGAATGCTAGCCTCACTGGGTTGCAGGCCGAATCCCTCGGCATCCCTCTTCTGGTGAGGGACATCCGCCCGGGCGAGGACGAGCTAGGGTTGCTGTCTGATCTGGTAGCTGAAGCCAAGGATAGGTTCGAAATGGCTGGAGTCGTCACAGGAGCCGTGAAGAGCAAGTATCAGATGGACAGCTTCAGCAAGGTCTTCGGGAACAACGGTGTGAAAGGCCTAAACCCCCTTTGGGGGGTGGACGAGGAAGCGTACCTCAGGAAGCTAGTGCCGGAGGGCTTCAGAGCGATCATGACTCGCGTGGCTGCCCTGGGGTTGGGCCCCGACTGGTTAGGTGCTGAGCTTGACGCTAGAAGGATTGAGGATCTGATTATGCTGGCGCGCAAGAATCATTTCAATCCCTCTCTCGAAGGAGGTGAAGGGGAAACCTTCGTACTAGACATGCCCCTGTTTACGAAGGAGATTGTGATCCAGGAATCGGAGAAGAGCTGGGAGAAGGGCGAAGGGACGCTAAATATTAAAAAGGCTATGCTTAGGAATAAAATCGCCGATGTTTGAGAAGATTAGGGAAAGCCTACAGTCGGCAATAAAGCGGCTATTTGACGCCGACGTGGTAGACGAGGCGGCCATCAAAGAGTTCATCAAGGACATCCAGAGGGCTTTGATACAGGCAGACGTCAACGTTAAAGTCGTCTTCGACCTGAGTAAGAGGGTCGAGGACCGTCTTCTGGCCGAGAAGACCAAACCAGGTATTTCATTGAAGGAGCAAGCGCTTTCCATCCTGTTCGACGAGCTAACGAAAATCATGGGGACAGAAACGAAGCTCAACCCCCTTCCGACCGAGGCCTATACAATACTCTTGGTGGGAATCCAAGGATCAGGGAAGACGACGGCCGCAGGGAAGCTTGCTAGATATTTCACTCGAAGAGGTTTCAAGGTGGGGCTCGTCTGCGCTGACACGTTCCGCGCAGGGGCATATGACCAACTGAAGACGCTAGGCGAAAGGACGCAGACCGAAGTGTTCTGGGAGGAAAAGGGGGAGCCGGAGGATATTGCCATTGATGGAAAGAAACATTTCATGGCCGAAGGCCACCAACTCATAATCGTTGACACAGCGGGCAGACATAAGGAAGAGAAGTCGCTTTTGGATGAGATGAAGAGGATCGAAAACAGCCTGAGGCCCAACATCGCTCTGCTGGTGATCGATGGAACCATTGGTCAGCAAGCCTACGCTCAAGCAGCGGCATTCAACTCCACCACGAAGGTGGGCGGAATCATAGTAACCAAGCTCGACGGCACTGCGAAAGGAGGAGGTGCACTGGCTGCGGCGGCTGCCACCGGGGCAAAGATAGTCTTCGTTTCTGCCGGAGAAAGGGTGGACGATTTAGAGGAGTTTTCTCCTAGCCGGTTCGCCGGCAGGATGCTCGGCATGGGAGACCTACACGGCCTCCTCGAAAAGGTGAAGATGGCTGGCACCGAAGTAGACGAATTGACGGCGAAGAGGATTACTTCGGGGAAGATGACCTTAGAGGACTTCTATGCCCAGATGGAGCAGTTGAACAAGCTGGGCCCCCTCCAGAAGATTATGGAGATGTTGCCTGGCCTGCCCAAGTTAGAGGAGGGCGCTGCTGAACAGATGGAACAGAGGTTCAAGAAATGGAAGGCCGTCATCAGGGGAATGACGCCACAGGAGCGTAAGGATCCCAGCCTCATCAACTCGTCTAGGATTAGGAGGATAGCCCGAGGATCGGGCGTATCGGAGAAGGACGTCAAAGAGATGATGACGGCTTTTGAACAAGGTAAGAAGCTCATGAAGAGCGCCAAGAGCATGCGGATGAACAAGCAGCTCATGAGGCAACTCAAGGGGAGCGGCCTAGCCTAGATGAATGCAAAGGTCGCCGGAAAGGGCCGCAGAGTTCTGCGCGAAACAGGAATTTGTGCTTGGTGCCTCGGGAGGCAGTACACTTCCTCACCCGAAGCGATTGAAAGTACGGGGAAACGGACAGCCGAGAAATTGGGCCTAAGGTTATCACGAAATTGCGAGCTTTGTGGAAACGCGTTCGAAAATAGAATCGACATAGTAGATCGGGTCCTCCGCGAGCTGCATGGGTTCGAGTTCGGGACCTTCCAAGTGGGTGTAACCCTATCCGACGATTCGATTGAGAAGGAGGACGAAATGCGATCAAGGCTGAAACTGAGCAGTGGGATAAGCCTGAAGAAAGGCCTCACGACCATGTTCAGGCTTGAGCTCGCCAAGCGGCTGCACAAGAAGCCGGCCTTGCGTAGCCCAGACATGACAATCAGAATCGGCCTCCCCGAACAGACGATTCAGCTTGAAAGCAAACCGGTCACCGTCTACGTCGAATACCTGAAGCTGGCCAGAGGCATCTCCACAAGAGCCATCTCTTGCCCTGATTGTAGAGGAGAAGGTTGCAAGGCCTGTGGTGGAATGGGGATCGAAAAAGGGGACGAAAGCGTGGAAGCGGAATTGACTAGGGCTCTCCTGACCGCATTCATGGGGAGGAAGGTCAGAGTCAGCTGGTCGGGGATAGAGGACGAATCTTCTTTGTTGGTGGGGAGTGGAAGGCCGACGTATGTCGAAGTGGTGGCGCCGGCCAAGAGGATTTCAGGATTGATGAATCTCGACATGGCCCCAACTAGAGGTGTGCAACTGACTAGAGCAGAGATTGAACCCCTCGACAGGGAGAAGATAGAGAATCTAGTGAAAGAAGTCTCGGTTACGGCGGATTTTGAAAGCGAATTGATGGCTGCCGACGTCGAGTTGCTGCAGCAAGCATACAAGGATAGGGATTTGCTGTTCTTGGGCGACAGGAAGGGGAGGAGGAGAAAAGTGTACACACTAGAAGCTGCCGTTTCAGGGAGGAAGGCGGAGATGCGGTTCGTGTTGGATAACGGAGTGAGCCTGAGAGAGCTCTTGGCTCTCAAAGCGGATTCGCAACGTGATCAGGACAGGATTCAGCCGAGCTTCGCCGACCTGCTGCCGGGCAAAAGGGTCCTAGCCATTGAAAGCTGCGTGCTAGGCTTTCATAAGGCGGCTACTGAGGAAAAACATTAATTATGGGGGAATGAAGGCTTGCTGTAAGCAAGCGATCGTGAGAATATAATGCCTCATCACAGAGGGTTCAGACGAAAGACCAGAAGTGTTCTGACCTCGAGATCCAAACCGGGGCTTTCAAGACTCATGACTGATTATGACGTAGGCCAGAAGGTCGCCATAGACATCGAGCCGAGCCAGGAAAAGGGGATGCCACATCGTAGGTTTCAAGGTTTGGTGGGCATCGTTAAGGAAGTCAGGCTACGAGCGCTCGTAATCGACGTGCCCGTGGGAAACAAGACCAAAAGGATTATAGCTCGTTTCGAGCACATCAAACCGATTGGGTGATTGGGTTTGGTCGAAGAGCTAGAGCGGAAGCCTCTCACGATTCATGAAGCCAAGAAGCTTCTGGAGAAGGTGGATGCGGAGAAGGCAGACCAGATTCAGAAGAGGACTCTAGATTACGTCACCAAGTTCTCGAATATAGACGGTGATGACTCCAGAGCGATGGTTAAGGAGCTGATGAAAGAAACTGGCTTGACGGAGCAAGAAGCCGTTGAAGTCGTGAACATCATGCCCAAGACACGAGAAGAGCTCCGTACGTTCACTGTGGGATGGAGGAAGTTGGTAGCTACTGATGTGTTGGACAAGATCTTGAGTATTTTGAATTCCAAAAGGCCCAAGACCTCGTCTTAATCTTTAAATCTTAGTTCAGATGTTTTCTTAATGCCTCGCGAAGTGGATCCAATGAGGGCTCCTAAGGTTGAAAACCCGAGTTCTTGGATAGGCCTCCGTATCGTGTTTTAGAACGAGAGATGTGTGAGTCGCTAAGATGACCTTTCAACCTCAAATCAAGAAGTACGAGGAGTTTTCTTATGTCCTCGACTTCATGCCCAGGGCCCGGTCCAAGATCGTCCACAACAGAGAGGGCTTCATAGTCCAGGCGCTTGGCGAAGAATACCTTACCATTCTCGAGCTACTGGCCTTTAACAACGCCCAGTTCGCTCAAGAGGAAAGGGTATACATAGGGAAGGACCATCGTGACAAGGTCATCAGTGTTTTAGGTAAGCTCAATTATGAAGATCTGACTCAAAGTGCTAAGAGCGAGCTGCCCACGGTCATAGAGACACTCATCAAGAATGGAGAGCAGAAGTATGTCAGCTACTTCAACAACTTACAGCCGATTACACCTAGGCTGCACGCTCTGGAGCTCATCCCAGGGATCGGAAAGACTTTGACCGTGGAGATACTTGATGCCCGAGAGCGAAAACCGTTCGACTCGTTTGCGGACATCCAGGCCAGAGTTGGACTGAAGGAGCCTGCAAGACAGATGGCCAAGAGGGTCTACGAAGAACTCACAGGCGAGACACGCATCAACATATTCATCAGGAAATAGGTCATGAAGTCGGCCAGGCTTGGTCAGCACTTTCTGAAGAATGATGAAACCCTACGAAGGCTGGTTGAGCAAGTACATCTCCCGCCGAAGAGAATCATCGAAATAGGAGCCGGAGACGGAAGGCTGACGAGACTACTGGTAGAAGCCGGACATCTTGTAACCAGCTACGAGCTGGACAGTGGGCTCTATGACATTACGAAGAGGAGGCTGGGCGACGCAGAGAACCTCCGGTTGATGATGGGCGATGGATTCGAAGATGAGGAAACGTATGATGCACTCGTTTCGAGTCTCCCCTATTATGCTTCGAGGAGGTTCGTGGAATGGTTCTCTTCGTCGTCAACGCCGTTAGGCATAGTAGTGCTGCAGAAGGACTTCGCCGACAAGCTTGTCTCTGATGTCGGAAGCCGCAAGTATGGTGCCTATTCTGTCTTGGCTTCATGTTGCTTCGCCATGGAAGAGATGTTCATCATCCCGCCCCATGATTTCGAACCCAGACCACGGGTCTTCTCTTCTGCCTTGCGAATGGAGAGGCTGAGAAGCGTCCCGGAAGCCAAGTCGACTGCTGTGAAGCTAAAGGCGTTATTCAGCTACAGAGGAAGATTGGCGGCTTCATTTGTGCGAGATATGAAGAAGAGAGGACTCTGGGGAGACTGCGGTCAAACAGAAGGATCGTTGCTACGCAAGAGAGTAGAGGAACTTGCGCCTGCAGAAGCCATGAGCGTAATCCAGAGGATGAAGCAGTGTTGAGCCGGGTCTACCAGCCAAGCGAAGACAGCTTTTTCCTCTTAAAGGTGGTGGAACGAATCCGTGCGGCAAAGGTGGCTGAAGTCGGAATCGGATCCGGCTTCGTAATTCATGAATATGTCAAGGCCAACTCGCCTGACATTGCCGTAGGCACCGACCTGGACATAGAAGCCCTGAAGATAGCTCGTGACAGGAACGGCCGTGAGATAATCGACCATGTGCTTTGCCTCTCCTGTGACCCATTCAGGGAGGGCTCCTTCCAGATGGTCTTCTTCAACCCACCTTATCTTAGAGACGAGGACGCTGAAGATTTGGCAACGTCGGGTGGAAGGGAAGGCTTCGAAAGAACCTACGAGATGGCTTGCAGCTCCTATGAGGCTTTGGTCGATCACGGTTGCATGGTGTTCCTTGCTTCCAACCTATCCAATCTTGAATCTCTCTTGCAGAAGCTACGCCGGGAAGGGAAGAATGCGGTGCAACTGGTTTCGTTGAAGTTGTTTTTCGAGGAGCTTTACGCGTTCAAGGTGACTAAAGAGTTGGTCAGTCAAAAATCTCTATGATGTCACCGTTAGCGATTTTGAAGTCCTTGCCGACCCTGATGGGTGGTCTGCCTGCACCATGCCAGACTTTGGCGTATTTGAAGTTTCGCCAGAGGTCCTTGTGGATGTCTCTAGCCACTTCTATGACCTTGCAGTTACGCCTGACCAGAAGGGGCCTCTGGGCTATGGTTCCGCTCGCCGACCGCGTATTGATTCGGATCAGCTCCATGTTGGCCAGCAACATATCTACGAACTTCTGAGGTGAAGTGAATACGCCATCAAGGCTGAAAGATCCTGACGACACCCCCCCGACGGCTGGAACCCCCGCCGGGGTCAGAAAAGCGCACTTCTTGAAGGCCCTGCCGAAGATCACTGCCTCCACGTCGTCCAAGGTGGCATCTTGCGATATCTTGACGATACAGTTCAGGATGTTATAGCTTTGAAGGAACGAGATTATTTCGGCCTCGCTGAACGAGCCGGACCTGCCGACGAGCCGGATGCCGCCGGTGGGCATGTTCCTGAGCTCCACAGCCGCCTGTTTCGGAGAAACTTCGAGGTTGTGTTCCAGAGTCCATTGGCTGAATTCAGCCCAATACTCTTCCCATGATTTCGGAGGGAGGTCGATTAGGAGAAGGTCAGAGGTCCTGATCAGATAGAGCATCCTCTCTCGCACCTGCCTTCCAATAGCTTGATCGTAGGGAGTTAGCATGACTTGCAGTGTGAGCCCACCTAGACGATATACGCCCACCACGGGACCTTTATGGACTTCGAATAGCGAAGCCGTCAGCCCGGTGAGCTCTTTGAAGAGATGCGCGGCACGTTCGAAGGGTCCACTGAGGGCTAGCTGTGGAAAGATGCCCTTCTCCACCTGCCATTCGACGCGCGTGCTGCCAGTCTTTCTCGACTTTGCCGACTCGATCTCGTCCTCGAGGTTTGAAATCTGCTTCTTGATGGACACCTCCAACCTCTCCGTCGATTTATGATGAGGCATCAGAGAATAGAACTCCCGAAGCAGCTTCGCTTTCTCCTTGGGATCTTTTGTGGCGCGAGCCTTGGCCCAGCGGGCTCTGGCCTCCGCTGTGATGTTGGTGGGCAACTGTCGACTTGGTTGGACCAATCGTTAAATGCCTGTTTTTAATGTTCCTCCCGGAACGGGCATGCATCTAGAGCGGCTTAGCGTGGCCATGGTTGAACCGAGGTTCGGCCTGAACATCGGTTATGTTGCCAGGACGATGAAGAACTTCGGCGTGAGCCATCTCTTCATTGTAGGGAAAGACGACGTGCCTCGCTCAGCCATACGTTTTGCATCGCATGGCGCAGACATAGTGAAGGGTGCAGAGTATGTGAGCCTGCGCGAATTGAGGAAGAAGTTCGACGTCGTTGTGGGTACCACGGCCATCACGGGAAGCAGAGGAAGGAACCCGGTGAGGAAGACCGTTTCGCTCGACGCTCTGGCTACACTGAGGGTCGACCCGGCCGATATGGTGATTGTCCTCGGGAGAGACACGACGGGGCTGACCGCTACCGAGCTGAACGCATGCGACATTGTGGTGCATGTGCATACGGGGACTTCCTACCCGACGTTGAACATCTCGCATGCGTTGGCCATAATGCTTTACAAACTGAGCTCGACCGAATCTGCGGAGGCTCGCCGAGTAGATCGAGTTTACATGGATAGAATGCTGAAGTACTTCTCAGAGATGTTGGGCGTAAGCAGATACCCCGAGCACAGGAGACGGATGGCCATAAAGATACTTGGCAACGCCATGATTCAGTCGGGGGCGCAGCAGGATGAGATTATAGCGCTGATGGGGGTGTTTCGTAAGGTGAACCTGGCGCTGGAGAGACGATTCTAACGACCAATATACTTTTAAAGCCGCCTCAAACCTACGGTGTTGACTAAGTTGAAAGGACGTAACTATCGAGAGGTGAAGGGACAACCCTACACGAGAACCGAGTATATCAAGGGCCACCCTCAGCCTAAGATTGCCAAGTTTACGATAGGCAATCCGAGTGAAAGATATGATTATGTGTTCAAGCTCATATCATGCGAGAAGGCTCAGATAAGGCATAATGCCCTTGAAGCGGCCAGAGTGTCCGTGAACAAGCTCGCTACGCCCCTCGGAGAGGGGAACTACTACCTCTCAGTCAAGGCCTTTCCACACATCATCTTGCGTGAGAATAAAGTAGTGGCCACGGCTGGTGCAGATAGGTTGTCTGAGGGAATGAGACGTGCCTTCGGCAAGCCCGTAGGTCTCGCCGCGAGGGTGGAAGATGGCACCGTCTTGCTAGAGCTGGGCATAAGGGGGAAGAATGTCCAGCAGGCAAAGGATGCCCTCAAGGTGGCTTCCAGTAAACTGCCTGTCAAGACCCGGCTGGAGATTATTGAATCGCCAGCCGCCGCGTCTGGTGCTTGACGTGGGCATATCGATACGTGAGGACCAGATATCAAGAATATTGGTCGAGCAAAGACCTAGGAAGGTTGGGATTCAGGCGCCGGACGGACTCCTGAATTCTGTGCTCGAGCTCGCCGAAAGGTTAGAACAGAAGCATGGTGTGGAAACGATGATACTCTTAGACCCGAGCTACGGTACGTGCGACACGCTGAACTTCGATGCCGAACGCCTGGGTCTGGACATAATCCTGAATTTGGGCCACACTGTGGGCGTCGACAAGATGGGCAAGTACACCTACCTTATCGATGTCGAGTATGATGTCGATTTTGGGCCTGTTTTGGACCTAGCCTTGAAACAGCTCAAAGGGAAGTTCGCACGGGTCGGCGTCGTGACGATCAGCAATCACAAGTCGCAGCTAGATGCCGCTGTCAGCTATCTGAATGAGAGAGGGCTGGCTGCAGTGAAAGGAAGGAGCGAAGGCATGCTCTTCGACGGCCAGGTCTTCGGCTGCAATTACTACAGCGTCAGGAGCATCAAAGAAGACGTTGATGCTTTCTTCTTCTTAGGACAGAGCAGGTTCCACGCCATAGGGGTCTGCCTGAACGCACGCAAGCCTACCTTTATGTTGGATCCATTCTTCAACCTCGTCGAGGACATGTCCAAAGAGGCTGACCACGTCGAAAGGAAGGCCATATTGTCGGTTCTCAAGGCCAAAGATGCTCGAAAGATTGGAATCGTGGTGAGCATGAAAGAGGGGCAGCTCTTCAGAAAACAGGCTGATGAAATCAAGGAGAGGCTAACCGGGCTGGGGAAGAAGGCTTACCTCTTTCACCTGCGTGAAATCACTCCGCAAAGGATAGCTGCTATTCGCGACATAGATGCTTTCGTGGAAACGGCGTGCCCAAGGGTGGCTCTGGATAACGAGGACTTCGACCGGCTAATGCTCTCATACGAACAGGCACTAGGTTTGATAAGGTTATTAGAAGGGAAAGAGCTGGGGGATATGTTCAGTTCAGGGTTTTGGGTGTAATGTGACTTGGCAACCATAAAGAAGGTCCGACCGGACAAAGCCGCCCCTGGAGACAGGCTGTCCGTCATAGAGGAGTTCGCCGCATCCAAGGGTGCCTATGAAAAGGAAGGCGAAATCAGGTCGCTTGTCTCGGGGAAAGTCGAATATGACCGCGCTAGGCGTGAAGTGAGCGTTGTAGGTAAGGGGATGAAGAGCCCCATCCCGACTAGAGGCGACATCGTCATGGGTGTCGTCGAGGTTCAGCAAGGTGCCGGCCTCCAAATTAGGATCTATGCGGTGAACGATATGGAGGTGAACAATAATCTGATGGGGATGCTGCTCACGAGAACTAGGGCTTCGAGCCCGAGCAAACCGGGAGACATCGTGCGTGCGGCAGTTACGAGTAATGCAAACAGCATGATATTCCTAGGATTCAGAGATATGGGCCTGGGCGTGGTGAAGACCTGGTGTTCACTCTGCGGCGGTCTGATGGAAGGTATCAGCGGAGGAAAGGCCAAGTGTACCGTCTGCGGTAACATCGAATACCGCAAGATGGCCGGATTCGAGGAAGAACCGCAGTTTAGCGATAGACCGAGACGGTACAGCGACAGGCGCCGCCAAGGCCATGGAGAAGGCCGCTACGGCGGCCCCCACAGAAGGAGCTACAGGCGCCCCCGCTGACGCTTTGAAGACCGGTAAAAAGGAAACACTTAAACACACATCGTCTAAGACTCCTAAATGTAGGCATGCAGATAAAGATCATCAAAGAAGATTCCAGAAGTCTGGAAATCGATGTCACTGGAGCTGACCAGTCGTTACTTCAGATAATACAAGAGCAACTGCTCAGTGACAAGCGGGTGACCTTCGCCGCTTATAACAGACCGCATCCGCTCTTGAAGAGCCAGACCATGCGTGTCGCCGTCAATCAAGGTAATCCGAAAGAGGTCTTCAGTGAAAGCTGTGAGAAGGCGGTCGAAAAGACTAAGAAGACTCTCACCTTGCTCGGTAAGGTCATGGAGAGGGCCTGATTCCCAAGCGGAGGGTTGTATGATGCAGTTTTGTCCGAACTGTGGCATGTGGCTGAAGGTGAAGCTCGTGAAGACGGACAAGGATAGCTTCATGGCGCTGACCTGCGATAAGTGTGGCTACTTCTCGAAGAGCGTCAAGGAGGAGAACGTGACGATAGAGGAGGAGTCGGAGAGTTCTGCGCCGATAAAAGTGGTGGGTGATGAGGCCAGCCAAATCAGGACGATGCCGACGACCACCGTGGAGTGCCCTCGCTGTCATAACAATGAAGCTGAATGGTGGTTTGTGCAGACCAGAAGCGGCGATGAACCACCGACTCAGTTCTACCGATGCACTAAATGCGGCTATACTTGGAGACAGTATTCCTAGCCTTGCTTGGTAGCGAGGTATCTCGCTACCTCCTTGACCCACTCGCCTGAGTCCTCCAGTTTCTCAATCTTGCTCAGGTATTCTCTCCAGTCCATGCTCCCGTACGCCAGGCGCCATTTCTCATAAGAGGCGGTGAGATTCTTCTTCGCGAGGTTGTGGCGTCCGCACAACTCCGAAGGTCGTGCGGACTCTCTGCCGCATATGGGACAAATCAACTTCGAGAACCTCCAGAGACGGCCTTGCGATTTAGCGCTGACCCTTTCATGGGGCAATCCGGGTTGACGCACAGCCGCCAAGGTCGGCGGCCGCGGCTCGTAAACACGAGAATCACAGGCCAGCCGCAGGTCTTGCAAGGACCTTTAGTGGCCCTTATGATGCCATTCTGGGGAAGAGGCGCAGAGGCTCTACAGCCATTGGAGTACCTGCTGCAACCGACGAACCTCTTGCCGCTCTTGTGAGAACGGATTATTATGAGCTGGCCATCGTGGCAGACCGGGCAGCTCCCCAGCGTCTCCCTACCCTTGGCCGTCTGCAGGTTAGCAAGGCGAATCATGGCGCCCACTTCGGCCATGTTCTCCTCAAAGAGACGGAGGCATGAGAGAAGCTGATCTACGCCGTCGAAGGTTACGGTGCCAGGGTCAAGAGAAGCGGCTTCCACACCATCGAGCTTCTCTTCGATTGACCTAGTCATCTGTGGCGATAGAATCGAGGGAGAGTATTTCGACGCAGCGTCAACGATGGCAAACCCGAGCTCAGACAGTTCGATGCTGCCTCCCGAAACGTAGCCTCGGTCGACCAAGGTTGAGATTATCTCCGCCCTGGTGGCTTTGGTCCCTATCTCGTCGCTTTCCATCTGTTCCAGAAGCGAACTTTGGTTATACCTTGACGGAGGGTGATCGAAGCACTCGACGACATCCACCGTGACGAATGAGACGATGTCGACCACATTCAGTGAAGGTAGTCCCCGCATCTCCTTCTCGCTGCCGAAATCATAGATCGCCGACCAACCCGGCGATATGATGCTCGTTGCCGAAGCTCGAAACTCATGCCTTCCGCAGGCAATCCTGAGAGAATGTCTTTCTTTAACAGCCCGCTCGGCGAAAGCAGAAATGAACCTGCGTACGATGAGGTTGTAGAGCTGCCATTCTTTGGCGTCTGTCCCGCTGGGGGGTTCCCCGGTCGGGAATATGGCTGGATGCGCCGGGTCGGTCTTCTGGCCCTGCGCCGGAGATAGGCTCTCTTTCATCACCAGCGTTACGTAAGGCTTGAAGGCTTCCTGCCTTGCGAGCGAGCTTAGAATGCGTTCACAATCGATGGAAGGAGGAATCCGTTGCGACGAAGTCCTAGGGTAGGATATAGCCGCTTGGAGATAGAGTTTTTCCGCAATGGAAAGGGTCTGGGATGGTGAGAAGCCGAGAATCTGAAATGCTTCATGCTGAAGGTCTCCAAGGTTGAAAGAAGGCGGAGGTGGGATTGCGAACGGTCGTCTGCTGGCCTCAACCACTGTTCCCCTATTCCCTTCGACCTGTCCCTTCACGAGTCTAGCTCCGGCTTCAGTCCCGATCCTGTCGACCGTGTATTCTGCCGTGAAGCGTTTTCCATCGGCGTCGACTAGGGCTTTGGCTCTCCAATACGGCACGGGCACATGGGCCATGATCTCTAGCTCTCTGTCGTGGATGTAGTTGAGCGCAGGACCTTGGACGCGCCCGATGCTCAAAGTTGTGTACCTGCCACCAGCCTCGAGGAGGCTGTCCAGGAGGACCCTGGACAGGTTTACGCCCCAGACGAAATCTAGGAGATGTCTGGCGCGACCTGCTTCGGCCCTGGGCCACTCCTCGTGCCATGTCAAATCGGAGAAGGATTTCGATAGTTCGTCTAGCGCGAGAGTCGAGAACTTCGCTCGAAAGGCTTTAACCTTCTTCGCCCCGCACGCGTATTTCAGGATGTTGTAGCCGATTGTGTCTCCCTCTAAATCGTAGTCGCAGGCTATGACCAACTTCGAGGCTCCCTTCGAGAGGGATTTGATGGTCCTTATCCTTCGGTCGACGTCCTTTCGCTTCTTGTCGACGGCAGAAAGCGGTACCCACCTCGTATCGAGCACAGGATATATGTCTCGCCTGGGGTAAGTAGGCATAAGCGAGAAGAGGTGACCGACGGCTGAGACGATTATGTAATTCGTCTTGCCTGGACATAGGATGTATTCGTAGTTGCCTTCGACTTGTGAGGAGTCTTCCCCCAAGGCGGCTGCGATTCGCCTGGCAACGTCTGGCTTCTCGGTCACCACCAGAGTGTAGTCCTTCGGCAACACTGACATATGATGAACTGAACCGCCTGTTGGAAGTTGGCCCTTTTATATTTAAATCATAGCTGACCGCAAGCATTGGAAGGATGTTCGAGATCGTCTGCTCGAAGTGCGGTGCCAAAATCTACGCCGGAGACGAAGTGAAATCGCCTAGACAGATATTACGCCTGTATAAAGGACAATGCAAGAAGTGCGGCGTCAAGTTGAATCCGGAAGAGTTCGAAGTCTCTGTGACGAGTAACGCATGATGAAGACTATGTGACCGGACCTTCATTGAGGGCTTTGGCGAACACAGGGGCCACGGTCACTTTGCTGAACTGGTTTGGCACGGTATCGGATGTTATGAGGTGCTCGACGCCAGCCTTGGAGACCCTATCAAATGCGCCCTCTACGAACAGGCCATGCGTTACTAACGCATGAACGTGGTTTGCCCCTTTGCTTTTAAGCTGTTGAGCCGCCTGAGCTATGGTCCCGCCTGTGCTGATGATGTCATCCACAAGCACGATGTCCCGACCATGGGGTTTCACGTGGCCCAAGTCTATATCTACTGATGTATCTCCACGCCTGACTTTCTGCATGATGACAGACTCCGCTTCAAGGACCGGCGCCGCTAGGTTCGCCCATTGCTTTGCTTCTTCGTCAGGCGCGACGACGACGGGATTTTGAAGATTGCATTCTGATTTTAGGCATTCTGCCAAAGAGGGAATGGCAGAAAGGTTGACGGCTGGTACTTGGAATAGCCCGCTCAGGTCGTGAATCCTATGGAGGTGGCTGTCCATGGTCACAACGGCGGATGTCGGTGCAGATTCAATTATCTGGCTGATTATGTTAGCACTGATAGCTTCTCCAGGTTTGAAACGATTGTCTTGCCTTAAATACGCCATATATGGGAACACGCCGACGATGTTCTTCGCGCCGAGGCTTAGGAGGGTCTTCGCCAGGAATGTGTATTCTATCAACAGGTCATCTGGATCTTTATACAGCGACTGGGTGACCAGGGCAGTATCTCGAGGCACGTCTCTTGTGAACCGGATGTACCTTTCACCATCAGGGAAGCGCCTTGTCTCGTAATCTATCACTTCGCAAGGCAGATTCTCGGCAATCTTGAGCCCTAGGGGCCTGTTGCCAGACCCCGGTACCAGAAACATGAATTCGGCTCAAGGGGCAAGAGTTAAAAATGTGTTGCCGACCTGAAGCGAATGTCGTCCGCCGCGTCGAAGAAGCGAAGTATATAATTGCCTCTTGGGGAGAGTTGTTCGAGGGCCTCGGTAGCTCAGCCTAGTTAGAGCAACAGCCTTGTAAGCTGTGGGTCAGGGGAGCGAAGCCCCTCCGAGGCTCCTAACTCTAAGCATAAAATATATCACCATTCTGATTCAGGATCTCCGTTCTGGATGCCTTGGGAGTGGGCGGTCAGCCTGAGGCAAGGTCTAGGAGGTGCTAACGTGTTCACCTATTCGTCATCATCTCGTAAACCGTTTGGGTAGCCATGTCCTGCGTGTCGATTCGTTGCTCCAGCAAGGTTATCTTCGCCTTCAGCAGGTCAATGTAGTCGACCATGGCCACGTTCTTGAAGCGTAGCTCCGAAATCATGCCGTGGTTCATCTGGTAGAAGTCGACGCACTCGTTGAAGAAGTCTGGGATGCTCATGTCGTGCGAGCCCCGGAGACCGCGTGAAAGTGGTCTTTGGTGTTATACCGCATCCGTCAAGAGGGGTGGGAGGTAGTGGGAGGTCTCCGGAGAAGGGTCTGGGCCGGAGAGGTGGCCGAGGATAGAATTCTCCTCTCCGACTTGAGCCTGTTTTCTGCTTGGGTCTTCTATAGTGATAGCCTTAACGGGGGGGTTCATGCCTCCCAATGCCTCCCAAAACCTCCCATTAACCTCCCGCAACCTCCCACTAACCTCCCAGCAATGGGTATCGTTTGTTCTACCCGTTATCTCGTTAGCCGACGAACATCAGACCCGAATCTCTTGACAAACCTCCCACCGACGCAGAAGTAGGAGGTAGTGAACCTCCCACCAACCCTAGGCGAACCTCCCACCAACCCTAGGCGAACCTCCCACCAACCTCCCACCAACCTCCCAGCCGACGGAGACAACCTCTCACAACCTCCCACCCGCGACGGTAGGAGGCGAGGGAAGAAGGAAGGTGCAGGGCAAGAAGGCGACGGTGGGGAGCCGACTAGGGCCGAGGGGTTCTGTCAACTGCGGTACTGTCATCTCCGCCTCGAAACCGTTGTAAATCCATTGCACCTGCACTTTGCCCATCGGTGGTCTACGTTGCTTCCCTTATTGGTTTGCGCCTTCCCGACCTCCCTCCTCTCCCTCCCCCGAGCCTTCCTCGACTTCTGGTGGCTCTTGCGGTCCGTTGGAGGGTTAGTTCCCTCGGTGGCGGGGTTAGTTCCGTTTAGTGTTTTTGGTTCGTGTTGACCAATATAGAGCCTGTGGGCCTAACACTGACGAAGAGGAAACAGGCTTAGGTCGGAAAGGAGAATTGTCGTCACCGACCTACCGCCGACGGGCCGACGACAGGAAATGAGCTAACATGAGCTAACCCTTTTCGGGGGATGCGGCATAACTTCGTTGGCGTATTTCGGGGCCGTCGAAACCTACCTGACGTAAACAACCTACTACGACTTGGGAGGTTCCCGAAAAGTAGGAGCTAGTGGTTGAGGGGGCCTATTCCTGCGAGAACCTGTCGTATAACCAGTCGTGTCCTGTGAATAGGGCTAGGGTCTTCCTGTTAAGTAGGTCGCCAAGCGCGATTTTGACGCCTTCGAGGCATCTGACGTTATAATGGCTGAAGACATGGTCTAGATAAGCAGGAAGGATAGCTTCACCGATAATGGTTTTGGAACCAGAGCCAGCAGTCCTTTATTGCGACCTGAACGGTGACCGTTTCGACGGCTGGCTCAGGCCGAGGTCACTTCAGCAAGATGGTGACCCAGGCGAGGCTCGAAACCCAAGTCGGTCATCTTCTGGAACCTAGAATCCTTGAGGTACATGCATCTCACAGCCTCAGTCATTGAGTGAAAGAACTTATTCATTAAGCTGACTGCTGTCGTCCTCGCTGGCCTCTTCGCAGAGTAACTTCAGGAATATGCGGATCTCCTCGTCTCGTCCCACCGTCGTCGCCACATGGTCCTCCTGCTTGGCCAGTTCCACGGCTATGAGGTGATGGCAGTTCCTCTTTTTGCCACGCGTCAGAGAGAAGTAGAAGGCTGGACACGTGCACAATGGGGGGTCATCGGATACAAGATACTCTCCTTCCGCTCCGACGACGGTCCAGATTTCGGTTCCGCTGGGTTCGAAGATATGTCGCTTGACACCGCCAGAATCGACGATTTTCGACGCCTTGGCATGGTACGAATCGTCGTCGTCGGCAGGTCTCGACATCATTCGTTCTTACAAGAAGAGGATGATTTATCTGTTTAAGCAAAGATGGATGGTGTGTTTGAAGGTAACGCCGTTAAAGGGATTCCCCGCTTTGGTCGCGCGAACAAGGGATGGCAGACTCTTCCTAGTCATAAGCGACCTTCATATCGGGATGACTGCTTGGATGGGGCTGCGAAGACCTTCTCCGGAAGAGGAAGCCAAGGATGTCCTTGAAAGGGTCGTCTTGGCTTGCCATCAAGCGGACGCACATAACATCATCGTGCTGGGGGACCTCAAGCATAGAATATTTGAGCCTACCATGCATGAGAGGAAAGCGCTGAGAAGCCTGACGGAGGGCCTAGCGGAAGACTTCGAAGTGTGGGTCATGAAAGGCAACCATGACTATGGAATCGAGGAATGTTTGGACGAGCGAGTAAGAATCGTCGGAAAAGGTGGGCTAGAAATCGAGAAGACAGTTTTCATGCATGGGCATTCCCTGCCTAGGCTGGCTGAGAGCCCGGAGTCATATGACATGATGGTATGCGGTCATGTGCATCCGCAGTGGATTGTCAACGGAGAATGGAGTCCTGTGTGGCTTACCTTGAAAGGTCATGGGGTCAAGCCTGCCAAGGTCATCATGTTGCCCCATTTTAGCAGGTATGCGTCGCGGGCAGGCTACAGGCCAGGCCCTCCGTCGACGGTAGCCCCATTCTTGAAGAGGCTTCGCATCGGCAGGTACGGCTACGAAGTCCGGGACCTTCAGCTGAAGAAGGTTGCTTCTGGAAAGGCTTCTGAGATTATCGCATCGGGAAAGGAATAGGTGGGGCCGGGCGGATTTGAACCGCCGATCACCAGCGCCCAAGGCTGGTAGCGTGGACCAGGCTAGCCCACGGCCCCATTCGAGTGAACGCTCTCTTGCGGCTGCTCACATGCACGAGCAAGATAAGTGTTTGTAGCGGGGTTAGACGTAATGAATGATGATGTGGACCCTATATCTTTCTTCGCTTGTGAAGACCTTCTCACAGTGGAGGCACAGGTATACCTTGAGGGGAAGACTGACAGGTGGACTCTAGCGATTGGCTCAAGAGACGGCTTCGTCTGCTAGAGCTTGCACCGCTTTTTTATGTCCCTTTACTGTCTTCTTGAAACTGCGTTGACCCACTGCCACTAGGAATTCTCGTATGAGCGCAATCATTGGGCTGGCATCATCTGGGGACGTGTCTTCAAAGATGATGGGGTGGGCCTTCAAGAGAGGTGCTGTGGACAGCCTTTCTCCGATGTGTGCCGACATCAGCACAGGCTTATCCCTAGAGGACTCGAATAGGATTTCGAGCGTTCGGATCATCTCACACGAGGGGATAGATGCGTTCGATTCTGAATTGGCGACATGCGTCAGACCATACTCTAGACGCCTCTGAAAAGGAGCCCCGGGCGGGATTTGAACCCGCGGTCTCTTCCTCTTTGTATCGAGTCTACCAAGGAAGCACATTCGACCACTATGCTTTCCAGCCTCGGGCACTGACGAGGTACCGGGGCCTTCCGGGGCTCTTGAAGCCACGACCCAGTGGGAGTTTTTAAGAATTTCGACCGGAGCTGGGGGGCATCACTCGATGTGATGCATGCGGCGAAGGTCGGACTCGAATGGCTTGAGCTGATCTGGTATGACAATCGTGATGGGGTCCTTCAGGGATAGCCCTTGGGATTTCTTGGTGTTCCATACCGTCGAGTCAAAGTCAATGAGCGACGGAGTCAGGCTGATACTTTCCGATTCATGCTTGAATGTGGGGAAGCTTTGTAAATGCACGCTGGACGACCCGTACAGCTTCCTCCATAAATAGTCCGTGATAAATGGCGTCAACGGTGCCATCAGCAGCAGGATGTTCTTCAAACCGGTGTGTAACCCATTCCAAGCGGCTTCCTGTTCCTCCTTTGTTACGCCAGGCCCGCCGTAAGCCCTAGCTTTGACCATTTCAACGTAGTGGTCAGCAAAAACGTTCCAGATGAAAAATCTGACGTCTAGGGCGGCTCTGTTGAAGGAGTAATTCTCATAGTCAGATTTCACTCTAGTTACAACGGAAGATAATTCGGCCAGCAACCAATCCTCGCTCAGGGTGAGAGCCATGCTGGGGCCCTCTGGGAAGGACGAAATCAGTCTGGAGATATTCCAAAGTTTGGTCAGGAACTTCCCTGATCCTTCTGTTCTGGCATAGGAATACTTCACGTCGCCTTCCGTGATGTCCCCCTCTAGGAAGACCCAAGCTCGGAAGGCTTCGGCTCCGAACCGCTTGATGACTTCTTGGGGATCGATTACGTTGCCCAAGCTCTTGCTCATCTTCTCGCCTGATTCGTCCACGACATGATGATTAATCCAGACGTCTTTGAACGGCGGCTCCTTGAATTGAAGATAGGATTTGAGCACCGTAAAGTAGAGCCAGCTTCGGACGATCTCTTTACCCTGGGGCCTTAGCGAGCATGGGTAATTCTTCTCGAAGAACTCCTTGTCCCAGAGATAGCCAAGAATGTATTGCTGGCTGCTACTTGAATCGAACCAAGTGTCGAAGATCCTTTCTTCTCCTCTGAATTCCGTTCCTCCGCACTTTGGGCACCTTTCGATGGGAGGGTTCTCTCTCCAGGGATGGTAGTACCTGCCGGCGGGAGGCAAGATGGTTTCTCCGCACTTGAGGCAGTACCAAAGGGGAATCTCAGTGCCGTAGAATCGCCTACGTGAAAGGACCCAGTCCACGGAAATGCTGTTCACCCAGTCTGTCAAGAGGTTCTTGCTCTGTGGAGCATGGAAGGACATCAGATCAGTCATTCTGAGCAGGTCCTCCTTGAATTCGACCTGTTTGAGGTAGATTTCCTTTGTCGGTATGAATTCTATGGGATTCTTGGTCCGCCAGCAAATGGGCTCCCTATGAATAGCTTGTTCTGCCTTAATCAGAAAGCCTTTGGCCTGGAGGTCTTCGATTATCTTCTTTCGGGCCTCCTTCACGGTAAGCCCCGCGTAGGGGCCAGCCTCGCCGATCATACGACCGTCTTGGTCTATGACGTACGTAGGAGCTATGGAAAGCTCCCTAAGGATTCTGACGTCGTTATAGTCGCCGTAGCTACAAACCATGACCATACCGGATCCGTACTCCGGTTTCGCGTAGGGGTGAGGGATGACCTTCACGGTCTTCCCGAATATAGGGACGATGGCTTCTCTCCCTTGGAGGCCTTTATATCGATCGTCGTCAGGATTGTAGAGGACGATTTTGCATGCTGAAAGCAACTCCGGTCTTGTAGTAGCCACCGCTATCGCGCCGCCGTCGACAAGTGCAAAATTGACATAGTTGAGGCTAGCAGGATACTCTTTGTACTCCACTTCCGCATCGGAGATGGTCGTACGGCATACTGGGCAGTAGTTGGCCGTCTTCACGCCTTCATAGACCAGACCTTCCTTGAACAGTTTAATGAAGGTCTCCTGTGTGAGCTTCCTGTATTCGGTATCGTCGGTCTCATAAACTGAGCCTATCGAATTGCCCTTCTCCCATTGGCTGACGCTGAGGCCGAGCTTCTTGAAGGTAGAAACTGAAATGCCTTCGTAGCGATCCAAGAGGCTTCTTGCTTTCTGAATGAACTCCTCTCTCGGGGTGTTCCTGATGCTAATCTTGAATTCCTTCTCGGCTTGCACTTCGATGGGGAGGCCGTTCCTGTCCAGACCTATTGGGAAAAGCACGTTGAAGCCGGACATCCGCTTGTATCTGGCGATGGCGTCCATCCATGTATACGTGTAGGCTTGGCCTATGTGGACAGGCGTGTTGATGTAAGGGGGAGGAGTGTCTATACTGTAGACTGGTTTCTCCGAATTCTTGTCGAAGTGGTAGAGTTGCTCTCTGGACCACAACTCGAACATCTTCTCCTCAAGTTCATGGCTCCAGGCCTTTTCCTCAATCGTGGGCTTGAAAGGTACGGCTTGCATTAATGGGAATGACGTCCATGGATGGTCCCTTAAAAGTTTGGTCTGTTACCTGGCTACTTGGTCCTGTATCTGAGCAAGGCACCTATTCCGCCGAAGCTTCTGAACATCTGCCCATGCTCTGTCTTGGTGCTGACGACTTCGACCTTGGCGCCTGTGGTGGACGCCTGATCAAAGAGGTAATCCACTAGGTCTTGTTGCGAATAGTCCCATTCATTGGCATTACATGAGGGGCAGTTCTTGCCCATGACCTCCACCTTCTCTCCAAAGATTTCGCTCTGTTTTAGGAACTTCTCAATCGTTTCGCCGCACTTCCTGCATTTGAATGCAAGATGGTTTGAGTCTAATTCATCGGAGATTATGATGGTATCCGCCGAGTTGTTCTTGAGACAGTTCAAGACGTTATCCAGACCGTAGACGGCCAGGCCGTAGTCTTTGGACGCCTCTCCGATGAATTTGTTGATGATGTTCTTTTCTTGGACGAACCTGATATCCTGTAGAAGTGGGCCTGCCTTCTCGACCGTTTCGCGGATGCCAGCCTCGCCTGAGTAGGAGATGTCGACGAGCCCGATGACGGCGTTTTGGAGCCTATAATCTAGGTACTCCCCTTTGTAGAAGGAATCTTTGGTAGGCCCAGGGCCACCGAGGATCATCTTCTTGACGGGCGTGGCCTCTATGAAGGCTTTGTATGAATGTACTGCAATTCGATTGAAGAAATCATTGATTTCATTAGCCCGAAGCCTCTCGAACCTGCGTGCTGATTGACCGCCTTGGCGGTGCTTGCCGGCCACGCCCGAAGTCATCTCCTCGATTACGGATACTTTGTCTCCTACAAGAAGGCCCAGCGCGGCTTCCGCTGTGTCGATGGTGAGGATTCCAATAGCCTCTTGCTCTCTGATCGTGTCCCTGAGAAGATCTAGATGGAAGTGATCGTCGCACCGATACAGGTATACGCTGATGGGCTTCGGCGGCTCGATTTCGAACAGCTGGATCACTTCGGTGTTCGGGCCACTGACAGGTAATGCCCCGCAAAAGATTACGAGGCCATGGGGTGGTGCGTTCTTGTATAGTTTCAAGCGTTGCTGGACGCGGGTAAGCGCGTCCTGTACGTGGTTGCGAGTTGTATCGCTCTTTATGTTGGATGCGGTGCCATATTCGTCTCTCAGGTTGGCTATGACGTCATAGATGGGCCTCTTGGGGGGAACGTAGAGTGAGATTAGTTCCGTTCCACGACCCTGTTTGCTGCCGAGCTCCGTTAGTAGTTTCCTCACCCTGTACATTGCTACTGAGTCGTACTCTGGCAAATAGCATCGCCATCCTCACCCTCAACTTTTTATTGAGGGGTTAGATGAACTTATGGGAAAGCCTTGAAAGGGACAGTAATTAAGATTAGCGGTTCCACATTCTATTGGGACAGTGTAGATAAGAATCTCCCTCCGTTGCTGACGCTTTTCAAAAATCTTGCCGAGGAAGGAGAGAGGCTAGTTTTGGTGGCTGGAGGTGGTGAGACTGCTCGACGATATATTATGGCTGGGAGGAAGCTTGGTATCGACGAATCCATGTTGGACGATTTGGGGTTGAGGGCAGCACGACTCAACGCTGAGTTGTTGGCAGGTGGATTGGGGGACTTGGCTTACCCAACTATCCCTGAGAACATGGATCGGGCGGCGGAGGCGTATGCCACGGGGAAAATCGTCGTCGTAGGTGGTTTCCACCCAGGTCATAGCACCAATGCCGTGGCCGCGTTGACTGCTGAAAGGGTGCATGCAAACCTGTTTGTAAACGCAACAGACGTAGACGGCGTTTACACGGCTGACCCAGACAAGGACGGTAACGCCAGGAAACTGAATCGAGTTACGCCGCCACAGTTACGGAAGATGTTCGGGGAGGGGCAGATGAAAGCGGGTACATATGAGTTGTTGGACCTCTTGGCAGTTAACATCATCGAACGGTCGAAGATAAAGACGGTCATTCTCAAGTGTGAGCCGTCCGCCATTAACAAAGCTATAAAGGGAGAACCAGTGGGTACGCTAGTCGTCGTGTAACTTCATGAAGGACCTTTCGCAGTTACCGGCCCATGCGCACTGTAGGACCTGCGGCAAGGCCATTTCACCCGGTAAGAATTACTGTTCTGGTGAGTGTGAGAAGATTGGCCTTAGGGAGGAAAGGCGGAGGAAAAATGGAGATTTCGTAACTAGGTTCGTCTTGGTGGCCATGTTCGGCATAGCCATCTTGTTTGTCTTTCTGCAATTGCTCTCCAAGGCCTGATCTAGCTGGATGCAAAGCATAAAATAACCATGAACCCAAGTTGAGGACTGCGGGGGTCCCCGAGCCAGGTCAAAGCCTTTCGAATTGGGCGACAAAAGGGGGCAGTGACGGCGTCTGCAAAGCCCAAACTCAAGATCTGCTGGCGTAGGCCTTCGTGGGTCCGAATCCCACCCCCCGCATTCAGACTAAGAAACCGAGACGGAGTGCCGATGGTCGCCGCTAGATGTTGGTTTGTCGTATCACTGTTTATAGTTCTCCCATTGTGAGACCTAGGGCATGACGCTAGCTGGGGAAATGGAATCGAGATTCATCAAATTGAGAGCCCCGAAGGACGCTTTAACGAAGTTCTGGAACATCGAAGGAGACGACATCGGTGATATCATCAGGACGCTGCCGAGAGGAGATTGATATGATCATGGAACATGGAAGAAGTGCGGTCGATAATCTGAGGGATGCTCTCAAAGGAGATGACATCATAGTGGCGCCAGGTGTATTAGATCCGATATCGGCTTTGATAGCGGCCCAAGTTGGTTTCAAAGCCCTTTACTTCTCGGGTGGGGGTTTTGCGAACTCGTTAGGATTACCCGATTTGGGGATGACTACGATGAGTGAGTGTATTCAAGCTGTTAGCTATATCGTGGACAGGGTGAAATTGCCTTTGATTGTAGACGTCGACACGGGGTTTGGTGAAGCCGTTAATGTGATGAGAACCGTACGTGGGTTGGAAAGACTAGACGTTGCGGGTTTGCACATCGAAGATCAATTGATGCCTAAGAAGTGCGGGCAGTTGTCGGGGAAGCAAGTCGTAGGTATGGGTGAAATGGTGAAGAAGATTGTTGCAGCCAAAGACAGCAGTAGAAAGGGCATCGTGGTGATAGCCAGGACTGATGCCAGAGAGGTTGAAGGAATGGATGCCGCAATCGAAAGGGCCAAGGCCTACGCTAGGGCAGGAGCCGATATGATATTCCCAGAGGCTTTAGAGAGCGTCGACGAATTCAAGGAGTTCGCCAAGAAGGTTCATGTTCCTTTGCTTGCAAACATGACGGAGTTCGGCAAGTCTCCTTACATCAAGGTGAATGAGTTTTGGCGAATGGGGTATAAGGTCGTAATATTCCCCATGGCGGCTTTCAGGGCCTCTCTCAAAACAATGGAGGAGACTTATGTCGAGTTGAAGCGTTCGGGCTCACAAGAAGGAATGTTAGACAGGATGATGACCAGGGAGGACATCTATAATCTAATTGACTACTACTCGTATGAAAGCTTCGACTCCAGGTCGGCCGGAGCTGCCGCTAGGTTTTTGAAATCGCGCTAGAACAGCAGAAGAAGCGCTTTAGGGCGTCAGGCGCCCGGATTGAATTGTCTGCTAAAGGGACTGTATAGTGTGGTTGTTAGTCGAATGGAAATCGTGAAGAGCACGTCGGACGGTTTCTTAGCCTGTCGAGTTTATAACATCGTAGGCATGGTAAAGCATGTTAGCTTCGAAGAGACAGCCTATCTCATCCCTGAAGGCTCCTTCCGAAAAGGAGGATTGTTTGCATTTGAAAGAGAGTAAGATGATCGGGTCTGAAGCAGAGTATGTTGGACCCAGGGGCCTGAAACGGGTGTCAATGAACACTGGACAGAGCACTGTCTATGTTTACATGTAGTTGGCTGCAACTGATTTGAGAGTTTCGAATTCATCGGGTGTGTCAGCATCAAGAAGCGAGACGAGGCCTGGATCCAGTTCAGCAAGGCGTTCTGTGGATATGAATAGTGTTTTCTTGGCATGCTTAGCTATCTGCCAGAGCTCCAACGTCCTGCTGTGCCACAGGTCTCTAATGACCGGTAAGGTGGCTTCCCTGTCATAGACCGCATGTATCGCTTCGAGCTTGCCGTCTGGCCAGACGGGTATTACGAGGTCAAACTCCTTTGATTTGGAAACCATTTCGGCCATCAGATTAGGCCTTATGAGGGGTGAGTCTACAGGAAATACAATTATGTATTCTTCCTTGATAGACTGAAAGGATGAGAGCAAGGCCAGAAGCACCGAGCGTGGGCCGTCATATAGATCGGCTATGAAAACCACATCGGCTGGTAACAGTGGTCGGAAACGGTTAGTCATGCTTTCATCGTGAGATGATATGTAGATATGATTGGTGAATCTATTTGCGGCGTCGTAAGCCCAACTAATCAATGGTCTAGATTTGATCATTAGCGTGGCTTTCTCCTGACCCATACGGGAAGAAAGACCGCCCGCAAGTATGAGAGCGGCAACGGCGTCTGGTTTTGATGGCAACCGAGTCCACCCTAGCAGATGCATGAATATAATCGTAAAATAGGGCGCCTCCAGAACAGTAGTAACGCGAATCCGATGGCAAGCCGAAAGGACGACGAAGTCATGATAGTAAGGAGGATGTTAGAACAGGGCTACCAAGTGGAATTGGATGCGGTACGGGAGCTCCTCGATCAGGAAGGAGAGCCGGATTCGGTACTTCGCGTTCTTGAGGCCGTTATGAAAACGAAGGCCAAACAGCGTGGAAAACACTTCGTCATAGGCTCCAAGGATATCAAACCGTTTTTGCATTCTAGAAATGACCTGGAGGACGCGGAAAGGGAGCTCGTTCTAGATTTCGAAGTGCTTTCTGATCCAACGAGCGCCATCAGCCCGACTACTGATACATCGGGATATGTTCTAATGTTTAGGAACAGGCTCGAGAGGATGTCTTCGCTAATCAGGGGTCGGCCAGATTTCTTCCAGATTGAGAAGCTGAATGCCATTAAGACCCCGCTCTCAGGTAGAAAAGTCCTAGCGAAAGTGGTTGGACTTGTAGCGTCTAAAAAGATTTCAAGTGATTATATGTCTTTAACGCTGGAGGACGATAGCGGGTACCTTCGACTGATGTGTACAGGCGACGCGATACGCAAGATGGACGAAGTTCTCATTGATGAGTTCGTTTTGGTGGAAGTTGAGTCGCAACCTAGAGGGTATTATGCTAAGAATATCTACCATCTAGATGTGCCCGAGAGGGCCAAGAGGACGGCCGATAAAAAAATCTATGCTATGTTCTTGTCAGACCTTCATGTGGGGTCGCCAGACTTTGACGAGACTTCGTTTCAGAAGATGATTGACTGGATTAATGGAGACCTAGGTGAACTTGAAGTGGTGTCTAGGATCGGATATCTGGTCTTGAATGGTGATCTTATCGAAAATCCGTTGGCAGGCGATGGACGCCTGAGTGAGCATGACGTTAGGTCTTCCTATGATGTGCTCGCAGGATATCTTGAAAACATAAGGAGGCCGATGAAGATTTTCCTCACACCAGGAGACACGGATGCTACTAGAATTGCTTTGCCCCAGCCTGCAATCATAAGGAAGTACGCCAAGAGACTTTATGAAATGAAAAATGTCGTCATGTTGGGTAACCCCTCCATGGTAAGACTTGATGGCGTGAATGTACTCCTCTATCATGGGCAGAGTCTAGATGAAGTGTTCAGGCAGCTACAGTCTGTCTCCGTGAGCCGACCCTCTACGGGAATGCGCGCTTTGCTCAGAGCTAGGCATGTGGCTCCAACGTATGGTGGCTTGACGCTGTTGGCTCCAGAGAAGGATGACCTGCTGATTATAGATCCTATACCTGACATAATGCATTGTGGCCATGTTGGTATACCTGATGAAGAAGTTTACAGAGGTACGCTGTTGCTCTCTACTCCGTCTTGGATTGCCGGTACGAAATCTGCTGTGCGAAGCCAAGGAAAAGCGGCGCTAGTAGACCTATCAACTTTTGATGTCTTGTGGCGCGCTTGAGCCTAGAGAAGCGTTTTGACGGTTTCATCGTCCTTGAGAGAGGCTTCGACGACCTGTTGTGGTATTTCCAGCCTGACCTTCTTGGATCGGCCCATCCTGCCCTTGCTAACGACTGGAGCCGAAACAAGTCCCAAGAGATCAAGTTCACTTAGGAGGCCGCTTACCCTTCTCTGCGTCAAGGGTTCGAGCCCAAGTTGTTTGGTGACCTCAATGTATTTGGCGTATATATGGCCTGTGTTCTCGGCTTCTTTGAAGGATGAGACGGCTAGGAGTGTCAATTTGCCATGAATGGGTAATGACTGGATTGCTTCAAGCACTCGGTCTCTTTCGATGCTCTTCGAGGCTTCTCTTACATGGGAGTCCTCAACCGTTTGCGCGCCTTCTCTTTCAGCAAGCTCTCCAGCTACTCGAAGGAGGTCGACGGCGCGTCTCGCGTCTCCATGCTCTGCGGCCCCCATGCCTGCGCACAGGTTGACTGCGGCTTCGCTTACTTTCCCTGGGACAAAAGCTACCTCAATCCGTTCGCGCAAGATGGCCCTTAGTTCGTCTACTGAGTAGGGAGAGAACACTATTTCTTCTTCGTTTAGGCTGCTAAGGACCCTCGGATCGAGTGTCTCTTTGAATTTGAGGTCGTTGGATATCCCCACTAACGCGATGAAAGCGTTGTTGGTCAAATTTTCGTTGGCTCTAGTGAATTCGTAAAGGAGGTTGTCGCCTGACGATTTGACCAGAAAATCGATCTCGTCAAGAACGAAGATGGTTTTGAGCGAGTGTTCTCTCATGTTGCTAGTTATTCTATTGAATGCTTCACTGAGAGACAGTCCGGTAAATGGTAAAGCTACTCCCAGCTCAATCGCAACTTCAGACAGAATTCGATACTCGGTTGAAGCTACGCGTGTATTCACATAGGCCGTTCGGATGTTTGTGTCCATTGTTTTGCTTCTCTCGACTAGGCGGTTGATTACATATCTTACGACTACGGTCTTCCCTGTGCCGGTTTTGCCGTAAATTAACAGACTAGAAGGTTTGTGACCAGTGAGAGCGGGGGATAATATTTGGCCCACATTCTTGATCTGTTCGTCTCTGAAGTGGATTTGGTTAGGGATGAATTCGTTCCTGAGGGCATTTCTGTTTAGGAAGAGACTTTCCCCGTTAATCGCCCTATCGAATATGTCATTTAATGGATCGCTTGATGGGTTTGACAAGAGCCCCTCCCCCCATTACTTCCACTGGAAAATATATAAGTTAAAGATGATAAACGGGAAGATGGAAAATATACCGCTATTTGATGCCCCAAGAAGCATATATACAATCATGTTAACACTAGTTGACTGATAAGACAGTTAAATCTAGTCTAGACTACTTCGACGCCAATAGTCAATATTCCAGATTCTATAAGGGGTCTCCACTGGCGATCTACGGGTGCCCCTCATCAACCTGAACGACAATCATAGATAGTAGCCTATTTGTTAACATACACTTGTATCGCAACCAAAAGGAGCCAGCTTTGAACCCCATTGTTTCCAGTGGACCCAATCTACACCTTTAAGTTTGTTAACCGACCACCGCCACCCCAGTGCGTCCACTGGAACCCGTGCAGCCGCTTACTCCCAACAAGGGCGAATAGTGCCTGCTAACTCCAGTAAACTAGGCTGGACCTTCACAATTCCTCTCAACGTTAGTTCATTAAGATTAACAACCTAGTTCACACATTATCACTGTGAACGGTTATATCCGTCAGACAAAGACCTTACCCTACTCCTTGGGCAGACATGCTGTCCGGATTCAGTTCGAAGGATCTGGTGGGGAACGATATACCATCAAACTAGAGGGAAGTCTGTCGAAAGATAAGGTGATGCGTGTCATGGATATGTATGAACTCTTGGCTAAGGAGGAGAGCTCCAAGACCACCCAAACAGACGACACACTTTATGGTAAAGTCCAAAATCTGATTTCTGAGAAGTTCATGTTCAAACGATTTACATCAGACCAGATTCGTGACGCGTTCGAAGACACATATAACCAACCGATGAAACTGGCCGCAATAAGTACATACCTTCTCAGAATGAATGATCAAAATCTTATCTCTAGGTCCAAACGTGGAAGGAAATGGGTTTACACTTTAGCTCCCTCGACTACTATTCAAACACCTTCAGCGATGAGACAACAAGGAACGCGATTCAGCCAGATAATAGACCGTTAGCTTACATGTGTCCGCTAATTTCATAACCGAACATTTTATGAACCTGATGCAGTGCCGTTTGTGACCATGTCACGCCCTGCATCACTAATCTGGTAGACGTAAGGCTTCTTCGAAGTCTCCCTCATCACCAAACCGTTGTCTGTCAACGATTTCATGACCCTCGCTGCGTGCTCTCTACTGCTTCCCAGCAGCCCTCTCACTTCGGGAGAGGTCATCTCCTTGCTGAGGAGACTCTCTAGCACAGAGGTCTCCACTCTAGAAGGCCTTGCAAACCTCTGCTTGAGCGGGGCGCTCAAGCCCAGACCAAAGCCAGTATCAAATCTGGCTTCCGTCCGGTTTATGGTAGTCTCGACTGCTGACTCTCTGGGGCTGATGCCAGACCGGGTCCTCGAAGACGGATAAGATGAAGGACCCTGGGTAGGCATCCAACCACTTCTAATCCACCGGTCCTCCAACACATCTAATTTGACTTGTGTATCAGCTAGGCGTCTGTCCTGGATTGAGGCCCTAGCATTCAATTCACTCATAATCTTTGAGACAACATCGGAACCGTCAACATAGGCCGCGGAGGCCTTCCTTAGGACAGGGAGATACCGGCTGACAATGACTACGACGACAAGGCTCACTAGGGAAATCCCCAATGCCAAATAGGATGTCAGGTCGGTCATTGAGTGACATAATGTGATTCTCAAGGTGTGATATAAGCGTTGCCGGCGTTGGTCATTGATGTGATGCTTGTTGCAAAAACGCGTCCACTATCCTCGTCAGCTGAATGAATTGCTCTTCATCCAATCTATGCAGCATTGACTGTTCGACAGCACTTGCCACCTTGGAAGCCGCGTCTAGGGTGGATGAACTCACTAGTCCCATGCTTATGGCAAGAACCAAAGATGCTATTGACTTAGAGATGACGCCCTCGGCTTGCGACGCAGACCTCAAAGTCGAACCCAATGAAGCTTCCTTATCTCTCATTCGCAAACCCTCTTTCAGCTTCACACCATTCTTATCGCAAGATCTCTTTACGAGAAGAGCATCAAGTTGCGCCTCCTTGAAGTGAGACCTTTTGAATAATAGTTGGAGGGCCTCTGGTTCGAGCGCCGCCTTAAGCATGGCCCTGTTATACATTTTTGTATATTTATGGTTGTCTACTGCTTGCTAGGGTTAACAGGGAACAGACAGACGCGTGTGATACCTTTATAACTCATCCGAATCCTTACTCAAGAACGAAGCCACTCGGTGAGATAATGGGAAGACGTCGAAGGAAGGTATATAAACCGGTTAGGAAAACGCTTCCAAAAATATTCAATTGCCCTAGGTGCGGAGCACCATCAGTAAAAGTATTAAAAGAAACCGAAGGGTTTCATGTAATATGTGGATCTTGTAACCTGGTCTACGATACCGTCCCCCCTAGACCTCGTGAAGTCATCGACATCTTCAACGATTTTGTGGATGCATTTTACAAAGGCAAGATTGGGGGTTAACCTTTGGACTCCAAGGTTGATTCATACATACTACGAGAACTTGGAAAGAAGAAAGCTCTAGTATTCGCACTCCTGGATTCTGATAACATAACTGCTGAAGCGGCGCCGCCATTGGCTAGGAGGGTGGCAGAAGCCGGGGTCGACGCCATATTAGTTGGAGGATCGACTGCCATTGATCAATTAACCCTTGACGCAGTAGTTACACAAGTCAAGAAACATGTGACTATACCTGTGATTCTTTTTCCCGGAAATGTGACAGGAGTGTCGCCGGGCGCCGATGCCATACTATTTGCATCACTCCTTAATTCCGAGGACCCATATTTCATCACAGGAGCGCAGGCACTTGGTTCGTCCTTGGTGAGAAAGTACAACATTGAAGCACTTCCGACGGGATATATCATCGCCGGAGAGGGGGGAACCGCTGGGTTCGTCGGGAGGGCACGTCCGTTCCCTCAAAACAAACCTGAATTGGTAGCTCTCTACGCCCTAGCTGCTCAATACCTAGGTATGAAATATGTCTACCTAGAGGCCGGGTCCGGTGCGACTTCTAACATACCTGCCGGGACCGTGAAGACGGTCCGAGGTCTCTACAAAGGAATGCTCATAGTGGGGGGTGGCATAAGAGACGGTGAAACAGCTCGAGCCGCTGTGGAGGCCGGAGCGGACATCCTTGTAATTGGGAACCTGCTTGAGACACGGGACTTCGACGTTGTTTTACGTCAAATAGTAGAAACCGCCCACCTCAAAGGGCCGAAGAGTTAAGGAGCTTGAGCCTAGACAAGGACAGGACCGATCCCAGAAACACCATCAAGAGAATCCTTGAGCGCGTAGTCGAACCGTCTCAAATCACTTACCTTCGGAACATTGGAGACTCCTACGTCAAAGCCTTCGAGTGCGCAACTACTGCAATGTCAAAGGGAATCGACTTGGATAGGGAACCACAATCACATGCGGTATGTGATATAGCCGACCGGCTAGAGATGATTACTGGCATTAGTGGCATCTCAGAAAGGCTCACTTCCTATGATTCCAAGGACCCAGTGGCCAAAACGGCTCTCAAGATAGCTGAAGACATAGCGTTAGGCCATTTCGGCTTCTTCGAAAAGGAAGAAACGCTTAATTCTGTCCTGAAAGCGGCGTTGGCTCTTGTGACATCATGTGCTTTGGCCATTCCTGTTGAGAACATCACAAAGGTCGTCATTAAGAAGAACGGCGATGGCACATCCTATCCTGCAGTAGTGTTCGGCCAGATTTCCGGCATTATCTCGCCTCTCCAAGCCGCGTTTATGCTCCTAGTTGTTGACAGGGTTCGACTCATCATCGGTCTCGATAAATATCACATCGACTCAACGGGTGAGAATGAAACCGCACGATTCTTGGAGGAGTTGCGCCTATGCCAGAGAGAAACCGGTCCATTTCAATTCAAAGTTAGCGAAGCCGACTTGCAATCCGTTCTCCATAACATCCCAGTCGAAGTGGACGGCTACGGAACCTCAGGCACCGAAGTCCTCGTCAACCGAGGTCTAAGCAGAATCAAGGAGGATCGAGTGAGAGGAGGGGCCCTGCATGTTCTAGTCGATGGAGTTATTGGCAGATCTTCCCGTCTACTCGATCTTGCTAGGGAGTTGCAAATCCAAGAATGGGATTGGCTCTCGAGTCTAGAGGGCGGTACCAAGATACGTAAACCAGAAGACCCACAATCATACATTCTGGACGCCAAGCCAGGCAGGCCGGTCTTGTCGTTGCCGGACAAGCAAGGGAGCTTCAGGCTGCGGTACGGTAGAGCCCAAGATACCGGATTTGGTTGCTTTGGCTTCCACCCCGCCGTCCTCGAGCTCCTAGACTTCCCAATAACCACTGGGACACAGATCAAGATCAGCATCTTGGGGCGGACGGGTTCGGTAGCTATGGTCGATTCAATCGAACCTCCTATAGTTCGCCTTCACAACGGTGACACGCGCAGGATTGAAAGCGCCGATGAGGCACGAGCCCTCAAGGATAGCCTGGACTGCATTCTTCATCTCGGAGACATCCTAACCTCGCCGAGCGAGTTTCTATCTTCTGGCTTAAAACTAGATCCTTCCGGCTACGTCGAAGAATGGTGGATCACAGATGTCCAAAGCGGAGGAGAACAGAGACACCTTACCCTCGAACAGCTGTCGGCCCTAGCCACCATCGACATCAATAGGCTTCAAACGATATTAGCTAATCCCATTTCTACCACACCCACCCTTCTCGAGTCCTTACAACTCTGCAACGCGCTCGCAATCCCGCTCCATCCACATTATACGTTCTTCTGGGACTTGCTCGCCATAAAAGACATATTTTCGCTCAGGGATAACATTGTCGACTATCAAAACGATGAATATCGCCCTAAGACGCTCGCCTTCTTGAATTCTTCACAAATCAAGCGAATCCTAGAGACAATCGGCATCCCACATAAAGTCTCGGGTTCCCTCCTCGTCGTCTCCGGGGACGACGCGGAATCAGCCTATCTAACACTAGCCCCGGAGAAGACCATCCCTCTCGGAACCAACTATTCGGATACGTTGACTCTGCTCAAGTTCCTTTCTGGCCTCGAGATCAGGAAGAAGTCCTCAACATATGTTGGGGTGGCACTGCGCAGGATAGAGTTGGCAAACGAGCGCAAGATGAGACCTCCAATCCATGTATTGTTTCCGGTGGGGTCGAAAGTTGGACCGTCTCGGGATCTCCTCCAGTTTTCACACTCTCCTTCAACAGTTGACCTTCTCATGCAGATATGCCCATCTTGTGGTTCTCCTTCCCCATACAACTCTTGTCCCTTCTGTGAATCCCCTACGTCTAGACTATATTTCTGCACTTCATGCCGAAAGGAGAGCCGCGCCGAGAAATGTCCGGACTGCGGAAGCGTCACGTTGCCTTATACTACTGCGGTCCCAAGGGTACTGGATATCCTTCGTGCCGCTTCAGCTAGCACAGGCCTTCAGCCCTATCCACCTCTGAAGGGCGTAGTCAGACTCGCGAACCGCTCATTGACACCAGAGCGACTTGAAAAAGGCATCATGAGACAACGCCATAGCCTGACGAGCTTCAAGGATGGAACAATAAGGTACGATACTATCAACGCTCCTCTGACACACTTCAAACCCTCCCAGCTCCACACGGACATCAAAACGCTTCAAAATCTCGGTTACGTCGTAGATCGATACGGCAGACCTTTGGAATCCGAAGAGCAAACCTTGGAGCTCAAGCCTCAGGACATAATCCTGCCCGAAGAATGTGGCGATCACCTCAAGAGACTTGCCGCCTATTTGGACGATCTCTTGACACGATTCTTTAAGACCGAAGCGTTTTACGACATCCACAAACAGGACGACCTTCTGGGCGCTCTTGTGGTCGGGATATCTCCCAAAGCCTCTATCGGAGTAGTGGGTCGCATCATAGGCTTTGCAAACGCACGAGTTTGTTTTGCCCATCCCATGTGGCATGCTGCCAAGCATCGAGACTGTGGAGGCGACGCTGACTCGCTGACGCTGCTTTTGGATGTCCTACTGAATTACTCCCCAAGGCTTTGCCCGGACCAGCTGGAAGGGCTGCTGGACACACCCACAATGATAGAACCAATCATCTTACAGTCAACGACGACTAGGACTCCCACACTTCTAGACACTTTGAGCTCATATCCTCAAGAGTTCTTCATCAAGGCTAGTGAGAAGGTTTCCTCCCAATTATTCGAACGCATGTTCTCATCCGCTTCGCGAAGCGATAATTCAGAGGCTCCAGAGCTAATCTACGAGTACACACACTGGTCATCAAACATAGTTCCACGTCAGCCATGGTCCCAATACGCCGCTCCAGGACCGATGCCCGACAAAGTGAACAAACAGATAGCCGTTGCAAGCAGAATCCAGGCAGTCGACGTTGATGCCCTCGTCTCATCCCTGCTGAACAACTACCTTGTCAAAGAAATAATCAAGAATCTGGAAGCGTACTCTACTCAGAAGTTCCGTTGCAAGGGATGTGGAGAGGCATACCGCCGTCCACCACTCAAAGGAAACTGTCTGACCTGTGGAAGGGAGCTCCTTCCGACCGTTACAATGGCCGCGGTTGAGAAGTACGCGCTGTTAGCTAACGAACTCACAAGGTCGCATAAAATCCCCCAACCGATTAAAGACAAGGTCGCTCTGACACTAGAGAACCTGCAACTTCTCTCCGAATCAAAGAAGCAAACTTCCATTGCGGACTATGTTTGATTACCTCAATGAGATATATCCATAGGCATCATTCGCCGTGTCAAAGGCGTAACGAATCTTCTGGTATCCTCGCCGGAAGTCTTTCACTTCACTCGCTACCAGGCTCGAATCATCACCGCCAACTATGATTTTAGCTGCCAATTCGGCGACCCGGTCCATCTGATCCGTACCCATACCGAGACGCGTCAATTCCTGAACGCCGAAGCGAAGGCCTCCTGGGTGATCGAAGTGTCTACCGGCTTTGATGTCCGTCGGAATCATGTTCCTGTTTACTATGATATTTGCTGACTCGAGCTTCTTCTCAAGCGTCCCGCCATCACCATACTTCGTCACATCAACCAAGACTTGATGAGAACGGGTAAAGCCTAACTTCTCTCCGAAGACCGTAATTCCTCTCGAGCTAAGTGATTCAGCTAACGCCCTAGCGTTCTTCACAACCTCCTGTGCATAGGATTCGCCGAATGTGAGCATCTCTGCGAACGCCAAAGCCTTTCCCGCGACATGGTGGAGGTGATGATTAGAGACATTGCCGGGGAAGGTCGCTTTCTTGATTGCATCAGCGTACTTGTTCCAAGACAGGACTATGCCCCCTTGAGGCCCTGGCAGAGTCTTATGAGTACTTCCCGTCACTAAGTCAGCACCCTCTCGAAGAGGATCCTGGAACTGCTTGCCAGCAATCAATCCAAGGACGTGTGCACCATCATAAAGCACCGTCGCTCCAATCGAATGGAAAAATGATTCAAGTTCCTTGACCGGATGGGGAAAGAGGAAGACAGACGCCCCGAATATGACCATCTTGGGTCGAACCCCTTCCGCCTCTAACTTCTTCACCTTGGCAATCGTACCATCAACATCGACATTCATGGATTCTTGGTCGAAAACGAGGTACTCCACCTTCAGGCCTCTCACACTGCCGGCGGTGCCGCCAAGCTCGTTTCGGCCATATGAAATATGTCCTCCGTTAGGTATCGACAAGGCCATGATCGTGTCTCCTGGGTTCGTAAAGATTGTGTACGCAATTAAGTTAGAGTTGACGCCGGAAACTGGTCTCACATCCACGAACTCGGCGTTGAACAGTTGTTTAGCCAGGCGTATCGCAATCCTTTCAACTTCATCTATATAGGTACAGCCGGCGTAGACTCTCTCTCCCGGCCATCCTTCGGCATACCTGTTTCCAAAATCCGAAACCATTGCCTCCTTAACAGCGGCACTAACGACATTCTCCGATGCAATCAAGGGCAAGCTTTCGGAGAACCACTTATGATGCGACTTCATTAGCTCGAAAACTTTGTCGTAATCGTCACGGGCGGCATCCGTTCTCATGGCTGAGATATAGAATCATCCATCATTTTAATTTGTCCCGCGAACGATAGGGTCGCCAAACCCATGAGAGCGCCTTCCAAGTCAACATGATGCGAGCTAGCTAGAAGCGAACATGAGCACGAGGAAACGGAAGAACAAGGCTCCGTTGCCGGCTTTGAATGCGGGTCTTCTACGGTTCTTCGAAGACGACACGCCAAGTTTCCGCACGAACGTGGACATCATCATTAGGCGCGAAAGCTACTTTACAAGTAGGCTCTCTGCTGGTCCTAGCCTTCTTCAAACAAACGAAAGATTAATAGTTACAATGAATGCGCTAACATCCCAACGTACACTAGGTGCACGATTGATTCATGGAAAGCGCTTCAGCCAGCATGGCGAAGAGGTTTCAACTGCTTTTCGTGCTTCCCCGGTCCCTCTACTCAATCGTAGCTACATACTTCGTAGTCTTCTTCTTCTTGGCTGCCGTCTATGAATATTGCTATGGCCTGCAGCCACCACTCGCGACCTTCATGATTCTCATCATCTTAATACTTCAAGCTCTTGTGTTGCAGATGGTTACGACGATCTCTTCCCATCTTTCTCCCATAGCCACCACCAGAAGAGTAACTGCGAGTTTAACAATCGTCAACGGCGTCTGGCTCGTCGTCACGCTTTTGATCCTTCTCGCGAAGGGATTCAATCCGCCGGCTGCCCTATATTCATTCGCATTCACTTCGTTCGTATCAGCGGCCTTCAATGTGCTGATCTTCTGGCCCGTGTTCACGGAGACTGTATGGCTCGCCATCGCAATCTCGGCTCTCAACGCCCTCCCTCTTGCGCTCAGATTCTTCTTGTACATCTCGTCGTACGGAGTCTCTTCGGCCTTGAGCCTTCCCTTTGCTCTTGGAGCTGGTTTCTTCTTCGCGACGTTGATTACGTTGAGCTGGATCAACGGGGCTGCCAAGAAGCACTTTCATACGCCTTCATTCAAGCTGCTCAAAGCGTTCCTCGACGCATGGACCAACTTCGATGGCGCCGCGCTGGAGTCGTCTCTCTCGACGTTTTGTCAGGCTGGGTCCGTCTCCACATACCTACTTGAATTCACAACTGACGACCGGAAGAAGACAGCTTTGGTAGTACCAGAAGTTCATCCGGGCCCATTTGCGCCAGTAGGAGCTTTCGACCTTCCTGGAAGGATACATTGGTATTTGAGAGGAAAGGGATACGATGATGTTTTCGTCCTCCATGGGGCCGTCGATCATTCATTGAACATCACAAGTTCACGGGAAGTAGAGCGATATCTAGCGCAGCTGACCGTCCCCCCCGTAGACGGCACCTTCAGTAACAGAATCTCGTCCCCCCTTGTCAAAGAATCAGGAGATGCCATCGTCACAGGGATTCGATTTGGAGACTCACTCTGCATCTTCGTATCGGTGCCGAAAGGATCAGAAGACTACCCTTCCAGTTTCAGAGAATCGGCAAAGAATCTCTGCGCAAAGATAGGCTATCGGAGGGTGGTCCTAATCGACGCCCACAATTCCATAGGAGACAACCCTTCCGCCGCGTTGCAGTCCGACGCCCTGGAAGGAATCAAACAGGTGGCTTCTGAACTCTTCTCTGCCCCTCAATACGAATTCAGCTTGGGCTGCGCCAACAAGGCATACGCCTTCCCTTCCATCAGCGGCGCCGACATCGGAGCCGGTGGTCTGGGTTGCATGACCATCACAATCAATGGCGTCAACTACACCATAGTATCTGTGGATTCCAATAACTCGTTAGTGGGGCTTAGACATGACATAGACGCAGCCTTGGCTGCGAAATCGATTAAACTGCTGGAATTCTGCACGTCCGATTCACATTTCAACGCCGCCAGAATCAGGAACAAGAGGGGGTACTTGGCACTAGGCGAAACCACGCCCTCCACCAATATCACGACCGCCGTGTCAAACCTGGCCGATCAATCTCTCCTTAATACGAAGGGTGCTTCTCTCGGATTCTTTGAATGGGTGTCACATATTCAGCTCCCGAAGGCCGATCTACTTGATCAAATGGAAGCCACGCTCACCAACGCCGTAAACGCCACCAAGAAAGGCCTTTTACTCATCTTCTGCCTTCTTATCGCAGAATTGATTGCCTTGCTCGTCTTCTGAATTCGGTAATCGCATGAAAACGTATAGGTTAATATAACAAACAAATGGCCTTCTCTCCGGCTGCCCTCACTTTGCCAGACGACAGACTAGAGAAGATTCTTAGCGAGATGACTCGACAGCGGAGTGACCTGACGAAGGACAAGCTGCTTGACCTGATCGCTGAGAAGAAAAGAAAGGTCGGCTCCGGGTTCCTGACAGACACAGGGGCCAGTTACTTGGTCGCTAGCGAACTCAACATCGATCTCACTAACGCAGGCCTAAACGATTACTCTCTCAAAGACTTGGGGCCTGGGATGGCGTCAGTCAACATCAAGTCGTATTTCTTGGCTGCCTCCACTCCCCGCAACTTCAGCCGGAGAGACGGATCGGAGGGAACATATCAATCTGTTCTCCTCTTCGACGATGGCATCACCGTGAGGCTCATGCTGTGGGACGCTTTGGCCAAGAACGGTTCGTTCGCGAACGTTTCCATCGGCGAACCTGTAAGAATATCAAACGTAACCGCACGAATCGGGAAAGACAATCTCCTAGAGACTCACTCGAGCGCCCAGACCAAGATTGAGGTGTTGGATTCACACGTCCATGGATCGAAGAAGCTAGATTCCATCACTTTGAAGACTTCTGACATCAACTTTGCGAGACGAGGTCTGGTCGTCAGGGGCTTCGTCACCAGCGACCCCAAACCCATGTCATTCAAGCGGCAAGATGGCTCATCCAGCAATGCGCTCCAGCTCACTCTGTCAAGTCAGAATTCTTTCGAGTCTCCGTTACGGGTTGTCCTCTGGTCAATTCGCTCGGAATACGAGACGCAGGTGAAACGCGGCATGGAAATCCGGCTGATCAACATGGATTCAAAACGTCAGCCCGACGGTTCCTTAGAGCTTCATGGCAATGAAAATACCGTGATTGAGTTGCTGGCTCCGGTGAGCAATAACCAACAACCAACCCACGAAGAAGAACCATTCGTAATCATATCCGTAGGCCCGATAGGCGACTTCGCCGGCAGACAGCGAAGGTCGGTGCTGTTGGGGAAGGAGAAACGCACTTTCCTGCTGGCTGCCAGCGACGCTTCTGCGCGGCTGTTCGACAGCATGGATTCCGGGGACCAAGTCAGGCTGAAGAACTTCTCCGTCAAGGGGGATGAAATCTTCGTTTCTAACCTGTCGGAAGACGACCTACAGCTCCTTGGGAACTCACAACAGGGGCTCGCCCAGTTCAAATTTAGGATCCAAGATTTGCCTACCGTGCGCACGGCGGGGATAATCGAATTGGTAGTCCTAGCCAAGCCCGTCACCAGGGATATCATTCTAAGAGATGGAAAGACGACCACCTTGGGAGAGGTCTTGGTGGGTGATGAAACGGGTGAAAGCAGGCTTGTGGCGTGGCGAAATCTATCGGACATGTTGAACGGTCTGTTGCCCGGGACAAGGCTGCTCGTGTACGGTGCATTGCCTCGGACCGACAGCCGGGGAAGCCATTCGATAGAGCTCAGAGACTACTCATCGGTCCAACATATACGGAGCTAGTTGTCCCAATACTGGCGATAAAGGAGGAAGTTCCTTTCCGCATAATAGAGCTGAAGGAACATGTCTTCCTCTGTCACAGACTGTCTGAGAATCCTGCCAGCAGTGTCTTCACCTACGCCGTAGCAGGACATAGCTATAGCCGCCTTGCGTCCAAAGGACATGCCCAACGACGCCGACTTCCAAGCCTTCCTGAATCGTTTGTCCTCATCTTCGGCCAACCGCTTCTTCTTCACCCTCTTCTCCGCAACCTTCTCAGTCATGATGTCATACGGCGAAGTAATCGCTATCATCCTGGAACCACAGAGTTTGCATCGGAACTTGTCTTGGGCTTCAAAAGCCTTAATCACACTACTCCATTTCCCGCAGGTCAGGCAAACCAATTTGACGTGACGGACGCTCAGACGCTCCTTTAGCTTTTCGACCGCTTTCTCAGGTCCCTCGACCCCCCTATCAATCGCATCATCAACGATTCTAGATGAAAGCACTGAATACCTCTCTGTGTTCACAATCCCAATCCTGATGCGGCCGTCCTGCATTTTTTCTAACACATTCTTCGCGCCTGCAATGTCGTACTTCCTTTGCAACACTTCGTTTAGGGCTTCAACATAGACAGGTGTCTGTCGATACCTCTCCATAATCACCTTGGCTGCCCTGCGATCGTACTTCGCCGTCCTGTCTATCACACCGAATCGCTTGGCGACCTGCCATATTGCATACTGGAATACTCTATACGAAATGATTTCAGAGACAGTGACAGCTTCTAGGTCCTTCACTTGCATAATCAAATCTCTGAGCCTTTCTCCACTCAAAAGCGGTTGTGAAAGAACAAGTATCCTATATGCGTCACTGATTGATTGAGGGACGCCTCCCTGGAGTCCCCGTATCATAGCAGAAACCATCTTCTCTAGCGTGCTGTTAATCTTCGTCCCGAAACAGGAATGAATCACAGCCCCACCCCTTCCGACCTCAATAATTACATCGTCCTCGTCGGGAATCACCCCCAGCTCTTCCAGAATCCGATCATGATATTTTGCAAGCTCACCGCCTTCCCCTGACGAACCATTCCTGATCCGTCCGACCATCCGCGCGGTCTCGCATTCGACAGGCATCATTTCGCCCGTCCATATGGGAATGGCCCCGGCGAGCGTTTTCGTCCTTTCGACGAACACTTTGGCTTCTTGATCATCAATCGACACGACGCGCCAGGGTTCGCCGTGCAGTATAACCGATTGGTTCTGTTCCATGTTTTCTGCGACGAACCTCTCGTCCAAGAAACCAATCTTCTTCCTGCTCATCAGCTCAACCACTTCATAGTTCTCGACTTCCGGTATCATAGAGACGTTCGAAAAGTAGAATTCGTAAGTCTTCTTCCCTCGCCCGCTGATAGTTGGTCCGTCATGCCAAACGAGATAGTTTCCTGCGAGGATTGTCACAACATCGTCAAATGTAGGACTGTCTAGGTCACTATACTGGTACGCTTCTCTCACCATGGTCAAGAAATCTGTCCCAGAATACCTCCCCCTCTCAATGGTCGTGCCGACTATGTGGTGAGCCAAGACATCTAGCGGGTGGTCCAACGGACCAATCTTCTCAATACTGCCTTCCTTCAGGCGTCTGATGAGCGCAAGGCTTTCCACGTAGTTGTCCATATCGGTACACAATACCGTTCCGCCAGCCCTATGTCCAACTTCATGGAAGCTGCGACCTATTCTCTGAGCGAGCTTGGTGACCTGGCGCGGAGAATTGATTTGGTACACATGGTCGATGTCCCCAATATCAAGACCCAATTCAAGGGAGGAAGTAGACACCACGACCCTAAGCTTCCCTCCCTTCAACGCACGCTCTACATCTTCTCGTATCTCCTTGGACAGGGAGCCGTGATGGACTCCCACGCTCAGTTCGTTCTTCTCTTTCATCAGAGCAGTTATGATCTCCACCTCATCTCTAGTGTTAGCAAATACCAGAGAAGTACCATAGTTCTTGCCTACCATATCCTTGAGAACGTAACTCGCCACAGCCCGGAAGTCACCGTCAAGCAGGATTGGTTCTATTTCATACTCCCTCGGTACGGGGTCTACGATTATCGCGTAATCCCCCTCTGCGCCGAGGATGAACTTGGCGGCCAAATCAAGGTTCCCTATAGTGGCGGAGACCCCGACCCTGACCGGAGGTTTGCTAGCGATGTATGCGAGGCGCTCGAGGCTGATAGCTAGGTGAGCTCCCCTCTTACTGTTCACCAACTCATGGACTTCATCTATTACAACCCATTCGACCGTCCTCAGGTTCTCTTTGAACTTCTTAGAGGACAAAAGGATCCCCAACGTTTCAGGCGTGGTTATGAGGAGATCAGGAGGATTCGTCAAGGTCTTCCTTCGGGCCGATTCTGGCGAGTCGCCATGTCTGACTGCCGCCTTCAACCCGACCGCTTCTGCATACTCCGTCAGCCGCACCAGAAGGTCACGATTGAGAGCCCGTAAGGGCGTAACGTAGAGCGCCCTGATGCCCGGCACCTTCCGAGAGGCTGCCATCGACACTAGCACCGGAATCATGACGGCTTCCGTCTTCCCTGACCCGGTGGGAGCGCACACAAGGGAGTTCTTGCGCCTTATTATGATAGGCCAAGTCTTGGTCTGAATGGAGGTCGGACTTTCTATGCCAGCCTTAGACAGGAGGACACGTAACGCGACGTCCGCGGCCATTGTCAATACGGGTCGTTCTATCTTACTTTTTCTTCGCTGCGTAGTGCTCGTATATGAACAGGGATATGACGGCCGCTACGAGGATTACGAAGGTAAGCGTACCCGCGAATGAGAAGAATTGACTGGGGGTCATACAGTATACAGCATCACCCTCCATCCATTCAATTATTAAAGCTTACAACGTCAAACGGCCCCAAGAAAGAAAAAGGTGCCGGGAGAGGGTTTCGAACCCTCGACTTCTGGTGGCTCGCGTCCACCTCCAGATTATGAGTATCGCCCTTCGAAGGAGGCTGGCGCTCTAACCAGGCTGAGCTGTCGGGCTTGAAGTTTGAATCCCGGCCTCCCGGCAGGCATCCCTACTTGCTGACAGTATATTTACCTTATACTTGCTCTCGATTCATTGAGCTTCAATGAACGAAATAACCCCATCATCTCTTCCGGCTTTGGCCTTACAGTCTCATCGCCGTCTTGATCCACCCAGTGACCATGTTCAGCTCTCAATACACAAGCTACCGTTTGATGCAAAGAGATTGAATCACGCCCTACCCTTTTCGGAGACATGTAAGCTGACGACTGATGGTCATGGTTAAAACTACCACCGACGTGGGGAACATGAATGGTGCATGTCAGACCTCGATAACACCTTCACCCGTCTCATCGCCTTCATGAAACCATCGTCCGTAGCCGTGATAGGGGCCTCCGCTAGGGAGGACAGCGTAGGTTACGCCGTCTTCGCCAACATCCTGAAGACGGGGTTCAAAGGCATAGTATATCCTGTGAACCCATCGACACGCTCCATTCTCGGAGTGCGTTGTTACTCTTCCGTCTTAGAGATTCCAGATCCTGTAGACTTAGCTGTCATATGCATCCCCAGTAAGTTCGTGCCTCAATGTATAATCGACTGCGGCAAGAAAGACGTCAAGGGCGTGGTCGTCATCAGCGCCGGGTTCAAAGAGACGGGGGCCGAAGGAGCCAAGTTGGAAGAGGCTCTAAAAGAAGCTGCCAATTCTTACAACCTGCCGCTGGTTGGCCCCAACTGTCTCGGGTTGGGTAATATGGATCCCAACGTCCAACTGAACGCGACCTTCGCTAAGCGTGTTCCTAGGGCTGGGAACATTGCCATCGTTTCCCAGAGTGGCGCGCTAGGCGTGTCGCTGATGGATTACGCTTCTTCACGGAACATTGGGATATCCAAAGTGGTAAGCTTGGGAAACAAGGCCGTTCTCAACGAGCTCGACCTGCTGAAGGCCCTAGCCAGCGATCCCCTGACCAAGGTCATCTTGCTTTACCTTGAAGATCTAGTCGATGGCAGAGGATTCATAGAGACGGTCAGGACGGTGACAGATACAATTGGGAAGCCCATCTTGGCTCTAAAGGCCGGTCGCACGGCGGCAGGAGCCAAAGCGGCTTCTTCACACACTGGGTCTCTCGCCGGCTCCGACGAAGTGTATGATGCCATCTTCCTCCAGAGCGGCGTCCTTCGCGTCGAATTCACGGCAGAGCTCTTTGACTACGCTATCGCCTTTGCTAGGCAGCGCCTTCCCAAGAGCAACAGGATTGGCATCATCACGAACGCCGGGGGACCAGGCATACTGACGACTGACGCTTGCATCAGGTATGAAATGTCCATCCCAACGCTCATGCCCGAAACGATCACTGCTTTGAAATCATTCCTTCCGGCCGCCGCCGCCCTGAACAATCCCATCGACATAATTGGGGACGCCGACGAGAACAGGTATGAGAAGACACTTGGGGTCATGATAAAGGACCCCTCCATCGACTCCCTGATTGTGATCGCCACTAGGCAATTCATGACCGACACCAAGGCCATCGCCGAAGCCATCGCTAGAGCGGCCAGCCAGACCGACAAGACAATCATGGTTTCATTCCCAGGGGCCCCCCCCGACGATGAAGGGGTGGTCTACCTAGAGGAGAACAACGTTCCTGTGTACCAATTCTCCGAGTCCGCCGTAAGGGCCCTTGCCATGATGCAGAAGTATGAAAGCTGGGTCCTCAGGCGCAGGACAGAGGTGAAGACGTTCAAAGATGTAGACAGAGCGAAGGCCCAGAGTATCATCGACGCGGTGACGAAGGAGAAAAGAGAGGTACTGACCGAACCCGAAGCCTACGATGTCCTAGAAGCATACAGGTTCGACGTGCCAAGACACTATCTCGCGAAGAACGTGGAAGAGGCCATCAAAGCGGCCCAAGAGGTAGGCTATCCTGTGGTCATGAAGATAGTGTCACCCGACATCATCCACAAGATGGACGTAGGAGGAGTCAAGGTCGGCATTCAGGACGCTAGCGCGCTACGTCAATCGTATGAAGAGATGATAAAGGCGGTGAACGCGGCCGCGCCCAACGCGAAAGTCTGGGGCGTTGGAATCTACGAAATGGTGAAAGGTGGAATAGAGACCATCCTCGGTGTCAAGAGAGACCCCCAGTTCGGCCCCATCATTGTCTTCGGCACGGGAGGCACAGCGGTAGAACTTTACAAGGATGTATCATTCAGGCTGGCACCCATCAGGGAATTGGGTGCGTATAACATGATCAGCTCGACCAGAGCCAGTCAGCTCCTCGCTGGCTATAGGGGTTCCAAGAAAGGTGATATAACTAAACTCGAAGAGAACCTAGAGAGGCTATCGCAGATGGCCTGCGAGCTTCAGGAGATCAGCGAGCTGGACATTAATCCGCTCGTGGTACTCGAGGATGGCAAGGGCTGCAAGGCTCTAGATGCGAGGATACTAATCAAACCGCCGATGCAGAAACGGCCTTGCTGACATTATGGACAGGATTCAGGACTGCTTCGTCCTGAACCCGACAAAGTAGACCCTGTCGAAGTCTTTCACCTTGCCCTTTTTCACAAATACTCCTTCGGCCGCCAGCAGTTCAATCTTCCTAGGCACGCCGTGCTTGTCCCCGAAGCCTCCGATGCGGCCGTCTTTATGCACGACCCTGTGGCACGGGACGACCGGCGCGTAAGGATTCACATGCATGATGCTCCCTATGGCACGGGCTGCCTTAGGATGGCCGACAGCGACCGCCAGCTCTCCATAGCTGGTCACCTTTCCTCTTGGGATCTGCTTTACAAGAGAGTAGACGGCCTCCGGATCGATCTTCCTCTTCTTCAAGGTCCGACGACTATCACATATCATAGCCATCCGTATTAAGGCATCTCTTCGGTCCGTTTCTATTGCATTCCTGTTTTCTTCTTCGTCCTAGTGGTCCTTGGCGTGCGAGGCTTGGTGCTCCTTACCCTTGTGACGACAGGCTCGACTTCCACGATAGCTGCGGTGGGCGCGTTCCTCTTCATCGACTCGATTCCGTTTAGGCACCCTTCCTTCGAGTTGTAAGCTTCGCCTGTAGCTATGATTTCGCCGTTGCGTGCCTTTAGCCGGAATCTGAACTTCTCAGACTTGTCTTTGTACAATTCAAACTTGGGTTTTGCCAAACCTACATCGGGTTTCTCCGTGATCGGCGTCTCCATTGCGGGCATCACTGGCGCCGTCTCCATGACTGGTTCAGGAGCGACCACCATCGGAGCGGTTTCGACGATTGGTTCAGGAACGGCTGCGGCCGCCGTAGTTTCAGGCTTCTCGATAACCGCCTCTGCGGTCGGCATGGGAGCGGCAGGAGCTTCACCTGACTGGATCGGTTCCGGAGCGGGTTCAAGCGGTGGAGGCATAACCTCTTCTTTGATAGGCTCGGGGACCGGTTGCATAGCCACAGTCGCCACTTGCACTGGGGTCGAAGCAGGCGCAACACTCGTCGTTACGGGCGCTGCCCGCGACGCGCTCCTCAATCCTAGCGCTAGTATCACTATGATTATAATCGCAGCCACGGCCACCAAGACGGCAATCAGCTCAAGGTTCATATGAGCTTCATAGTGAATTGGGAGCTTTCTTTGTTATACCCTTTATGGTCAACAACCGCTCACCAAGTACTTGGCTAAGCTTGACAACTAATCAGGTTACGCCTTTGTAGTCGCTGATGTAAAGATTTCTTTCCAGTCGCCATCGCGAAAAGCTTTTACAACTGGCATCCTTGACGTCCAGTCCGAAGCGGGGGTCGCCCAGCCTGGTCAAAGGCGTGAGGCTCAGGACCTCATCTCGTAGGAGTTCGTGGGTTCAAATCCCACCCCCCGCACCAACACAATAAACGCTCGAGTCTCTCTGGCGCGGACGAAGCAGCCACTCATGCGCTCGGCTAGCCGTCGAGCTTTTAAATGACAGACTTGTTCATTCGTCTACCGTGTCCCTGAACTCCACGCTGATTGCCATCATCATTATCATAGTTGTCTTCGAGGCTTCGGTGGTGGTCTACGCCATAATCAGACATGTAATCAAGAGACTTCTTTCGCCTCAGAGTAGCTGAACGCCCTTATGACAGGAACATGTCATCTAACGGTCGAGTATCTGGGGGACGTCCTTGGTCGGCTTCAGGCTCGCCGCATACACATATTTCGCCAGCTCCATCTTCGGATAGATTATGTCTCTGAACCCGGTCACTCCCTTGACGTGATTGGGGACGCTCAACTCTAACGGGATGCTCAGAGCCTTCACTGCAGAATCGTAATCCTTGTAAGCCCCCGTCAGGAACTGGCCCACCACCTCTTCGGCGTACCAGTCTCTGAAGCCTTCCTCCTTCTTGTGCCTGAAGATGGCCCCCCTGAGGAACTTCAAACGTCTTATGCTCCTGAGCGAAAACGTTGACGTATTCATATCAAACCTCACCTTCAGTTCGCTCTTAGACACGTCAATCTCGATCCTCTTGCGGGTCGGGTTCGGAACGCGTTTCTTCAACGCCTTCACGATCTTGACGATGACTCCTCCGACGTAGATATCCAGTTGGGGACGGTTCAGGTGGACGTATTTGACCGAATCTCCCCTCGAGGGATTGATGTTGTACCTCACCCTGTCTCTGTTCAGCTTCTCTTTGGCCAACAGCAACTCTGCCACCCAGAGTTCGTCTTTGATAGCCATGACTTTGTAGAGGTTGTACAGGACAGCCTTCGTCGCCTTGAAACCTTCGTCTCTGTCATCGCTTGCATAAACCTTCAGCACCTTGTCTACGTAACTCTTGGCATAGGCGAAGTTCCCCCACCTGGCCAAATCATAGACCCTTACGGCTAACTCCTTGACGTCAGGGGCGTCAAACCCTGACTTGGCGACGGATTCGACGAGAGCTTGGTACTGCTCGGCGGCCTTCTCCCCCCTCGATTTCAGGAAATAGTAGTCGCGGAGGTATTCCCTCTTCTCTTTGATGACGCCTTCGAGCGTGATTCTTGAGAACCACTCTTTCTCATTGTAGACAAGAAGGAAGTCAGGATTATTGACAAGACGGTCAGAAAAGCCCTTGTCGGCAACCAGTTTCCTCCCTAGCCTGAAGGCCTTGATGTTGGTGCTCTTGCCGGCCTTTGCGGACTGCACGATGGAGTCCTCAAGGTTTCGAAGCTCCAGCGGAAGAAGCCCCAGCTGGTAGGTCATTCCTAGCATGACCATGTTTGAGTAGATTTTGCTGCCGAGGTAGAATTCCGTCAACTCGGAAACAGGGAGTCCAAAGTAGTCGTCCTTCCCCACCTTCCCCCTAATCCTGTCATCTATGTCGTCGGGATAGTCCTCTTCGCCGGTCAGCATCGGTATCGTGGGCAAGGCCGTTTCATTAGAGACGAAGATAGTGGACTCGTTCGCGTATTTCATTCCTCTCGTCCCTTCCAGCTTATCTAGACCGTTTATGAGGTCGGCGTGGCCGGCCGATATCACCGGAGATATGTTGACCCCACTCCTCTGGAATATGACATGGCTGTAAACCCCACCGTTGCGTACCGCCAACCCCTTCTTATCATGTCCAATCCATTGACCCTTGTTGTAACCCTGCTTGGCCGCGGCCCTCGCAAGAACCACCGTGTTGAGCCCTCCTCCCATGCCGCCGAAGGAGCCGGTGTAAATGGAATACATGTCATCGAAGTCTACCTTCTTAGCCGGCTCAGGGATCTCTCCCAGCTCTGCGTCGGTTAGCCTCTCTCTTGGAACCCCATTAGCATAGCTCACTTTGACACGTTCGAAGGATGGGCATGCCTCAATCTTAGCGCAATAGACATCCTCGGTGCATATCGACATATCGATGGCTACCTTTTGCCCGTAAATAGTGTCGGTGAGCGCCAAGCCGGGGCATCCGGTATTCATCGTGCATTCTCTGCAGTTCTCGCAGACTTCGGGGGTCACATTGACGAACTCCGTCTTGGGGCCCTTCCGTAGCATCTTCCTCCTCCTTTCTTTCGTTATGCCACATTCCTTCTCCGACACGAATACGGTGGGTGTCTGACGTCTGAAGGCTTTCTTTAGCTCGTCGACGTAGCCGCGCCTGTCATCGGGGTTTATCGTCTTGATGTAGACCTCTTTGCTCCCGGCCATCCCTTTGATTATGGGCTCGAACTTGCGGGATTGAATCTTCTCCTTCCCGCGGAACTCCGTCGTGATCGACTCTTGATGGCCCGTCATGGCGACGCACTTGTTGTCCATGATTATGGTGACTCGGTCACGCTCGCCGTCGATGGCTTCCTGCACGGAATTCTTTCCACCATGTTCGAAAGTTCCATCGCCTATCAATACCAGCTTCTTGTTGATCACATCCTTCATGGCGTCCGCCGATGCGCCAGCGTGGCCCATGGCGTTGAAGGCGTGAGCCTCCCTCCAGGGGCCGTACATAGACATGGAATAGCAGCCTATGTCAGGTATCGTCAGGAAGTCCTTGTTCTCCGTCTCGGCTCTCATATACTTAATTACGCTGTTCGTCCCACGATGCGGGCAGCCAGCACAGTACCCTGGCGTCCTCTTCGGCAGCACCAACGAGAAGTCGCTGGCCTTTTTGATACGAGCAAGCTCACGCTCTATTCTCTGCCTATCTTCTACTGTTATAGCGTCTGAAGACGCAGTATAGCACCTCCAACCTTCCCTATCATGATGCTCGGGTCCAATCCGCCGAACTCTGGGAATCCATCCTTCCCGTCAGGAAACTTCTTCCCCCAAATATCTACGTGGTCAACCTCCCTGTTTTGATACGCCCCATTCAGGATGTATGAAACGTCTGATTCGATGAACGGCTCCTTCTCTTCTACTACATATATGGTGTCGACGCCCTTAGCGAACGATTTCACTATCTCTTCGTCCAGAGGATAAATCATTCCCAGCTTTAATACAGGAAATCGTTCGTCCATGCCGAGCGCATGGAAGGCCTGCTCTAGGTAGTTGTACGCGAGGCCCGAAGCGATGAACCCGATCGGCCTATGCGAACTATCCATATCACCGTAGAGTATTCGGTTGAGGTTCTTCTCCCTCGCATGCCTGATAGCTAGGGGCAGCCTCCGTATGACGATGTCCTTCTCATGCTCGCCGGAAACCGGCGGGAGGCTGGTCCCTTTCATGACGTCGATGCGGCTGATATCCACTTTGACCTTCTCTTTCGTCGGGTACTTGTTCTTGTAAAGCTCTACCGAACCGATCCCGTCCGCCTGGAAGGTCTGTATAAGGTATCCAACGATTAGCTGAGACGAACGCGAGAGCTCCAGCGACGCTCCGATGAAATCCTTGACCTCCTGCGGGGTGCTGGGCTCAATGATGGGCATCCTCAGCTTGCGCAGGAGGTAACGTGAGCTTGAGGCGACCTGCGTGCTGGACGCATGAGGGTCGTCCCCCACCACTACGATTCCTCCCCAACCAACGGTGGCAGCCGCTTGGTAATTGGAGATTTCGAGCGGATCGGCCGCCACGTTCAATCCGACACTCTTCATTACGGCCATTGCATCCTTCCCCATGACGCGGGCCCCGTTCAGGCGAGCAGCTCCTTCCGCTTCGTTCTTGGCGGCCTCCCAGTAGAACCCGTTGAAGCTCAACCATCCCTTGAAGTTCTCAGAGAAGGTGAAGAACTCGGCAACAGGCGAACCCATATAGCCAGAAGCTATGGGGATTCCCGCCTCCAAAGAACCCTTCACTATGAGCTCGCTGCCGTTGAAGACCTCATATCCATCCTCCTTGAGGAATCTCTCGTCTACCATGGGAGCCCTTACCTCCAATTCAGAATAGACCTATCTTGAAGTCGAAAGGCGTCGATATAATCTGTTCTCCAATTTCGTCTTACAAAAAGTCGCCTCCAGACTTGAGGCGTCATGCGACGCGACCCGCCAAACTCTATAAGCTCCTCGGTCGAACAACTTGAGCGACCTTGCAGAACAACGTCGTTCTCGTCCCCCTCATCTCAGCGCTCCATGATCCTGAGTCCGTCAAGGGTGTCTTGAATCACTACACCGCGTGGCTGAAGGGTTCTTACGACATGAAGCTGCATCCGGTTTCAGAAGCAGGAGCGCTATACTCGCTTGACTTGGGACATGTCGCGGGCATCTTGGCCTTGGTGGTCACTGGAGGCACCGAGAGGCTGATTCAGTCCATGGCCAACTTTGGCCGCCCTCTCATGATCCTTGCGCACGAGTCCATGAACAGTCTGCCGGCGGCGCTCGAAGCCCTACCCTCCCTCGACCAGTCTCACGGGACGGCGGTGGCGTTTGGTCAGAACAGCGTCGAACTCGCTAAGGTCAAACGGTTTGTAGCAGCGGCTAAGGCGCTTAACAGGATGGGGGGCCATAGGATAGGTCTTGTGGGCGGGCCGAGCTCCTGGCTGACGTATAGTCTGCCCGACGAGAAGAGCCTGGAGGGGCGTTTTGGTATGAAGATTTTGACCATACCGATGGAGGAGTTCGATCGCGAATACGAGAGAGCACGTGAGCCCTTGGTCGCCAAGCTCGCCAAGGAAGCACGCTCTAGGGCTCCATCGACCGCCGAGATTGATTACGAGGATTTCAACAAGTCGGCTAGGATATGCGTCGCATTGAAGGAGCTCATGGAGAGGCATGAGTTGACATCGCTCAGCGTTCGCTGCTTCGACTTCATTAACAAATACAGGTCGACCGGATGTTATGCCGTCTCCTTCCTGAACGACCGTGGAGTGGTCGCGGGATGTGAAGGCGACATACCCGCCACCGTGGCCATGATCACTCTCTCTGAGGTCACCGGTCGTCCCACATTCTTGGCTAACCCGACATATATCAAGGGCCACAAGCTCGTGCTCGCCCACTGCACCATAGCACCCAAACTCACCACGGGGTACCGGTACCGTACTCACTTCGAGTCCGGGCTGGGCGTAGCCATATCGGGCGCTCTGAAAGAAGGGGAGAGGGTCACGATAGCTAGATACAACCGAGAATACAGCGTTCTGCGCGCGGGAGAGGGTAGGATAGTCAAAGGGGATGCTTGGAGCGAGGAGCTATGCCGGACCCAAGTCGAGATAGAGATGGACGGCGACGCCGAGACAATCAAACAGGATCCTATGGGAAACCATCTCGTCATGACGTACGGAAATCACATCAACTCGCTGCAAGAATTGGCATCGCTTGCCGGCGTGAGATTCAAGAAGATATGAGCCGACAGACCATCTAGCACTCCTTAAATAAAGAATAACAGCGTATGAGGGCTTGAGCTGCCGGGGTGGCGGAGTGGCTGCGGCTTAAGGCCGTCACAGAACGCGTCAGCCTCGAGATCTCAACGAAAGTGGCTAGACAGCTGATGGGCCTTCACGGCCCTCATGGGTTCAAGTCCCATCCCCGGCGCTCCCTTCCTTTTTGACGGAACCTTTGGAGCTCGGCGCCCGGGTGTCCTAGACGGGTACGTTTCCATGCTTGCGTAGCTGGTCCCCCACCATCCTGCTGCGCCTGGGCAGGAGAGCTTCCAACGCTCTGATGAGCGTTGGCCTCGTCTGCGCAGGCTCCACAATCTGGTCCACGTAGCCTTTGGAGGCTGCATAATAGGGATTGGCGAACTGTTTCCTGTAATCTTCGACGAAAGTCTTCAGTACCCTCTCCCTCTCCTCCGGGGTCTCGGCCTCGGCCAGTTCCTTCCTGGCCAGCACCTCAGCCGCCCCCTCGGCGCCCATCACAGCGATTTCTGCCGTAGGCCACGCTGCCACGAAGTCAGCTCCCAGGTGCTTGCTGCTCATGGCGATGTACGCCCCGCCGTAGGCCTTCCTGATCTCTAAGGTCATCTTGGGGACGGTCGACCTAGAATAGGCATAGAGGATCTTGGCCCCATGCCTTATGATGCCACCATGTTCGACTTTCGTCCCAGGCATGAAGCCCGGTACATCCACCAAGGTCACGAGGGGTATGCCAAACGCGTCGCAGAACATGACGAACCTAGAAATCTTATCTGACGCGTCTATGTCTATGACGCCAGCAAGCCAATTGGGCTGGTTAGCGATCACACCGACCACATGCCCATGCAACCTGGCGAACCCCGTTATAGCCGACCTAGCCCAGCCACGTTTTATCTCTAAGAAGGACTCTCTGTCGAACACATTGTCGATGACGGCATACATGTTGAATGACTTATAGGGCTCGGCTGGCACCACTTTGTTCAGCTCCAGGGACACCCTGTTTGGGTCGTCTCTCGTGTCTACATACGGCGGGTCTTGGAGGTTGTTCTGGGGAAGGTAGCTCAGCAACTTCCGGACTATCCTTACAGCGTCCGCGTCGTCTTCGGCGATGAAATCAGCGACGCCGCTCTTAGTGAAATGAACTTCCGCACCTCCCAGCTTGAATTCGTCCGTGTCCTCGCCGGTGGTGGCCTTGACGACCTTCGGGCCTGTGATGAACATGAACCCTGACCCCCTGACCATGATGATGAAATCCATCAGTGCCGGAGAGTAGACAGCACCTCCTGCGCAGGGACCCATTATAACCGCAATCTGCGGAACTACTCCGGATGCTCTCGTATTCATGTAGAAGATGTCACCGTAGCCCTTTAGGGCGTCGACGCCCTCCTGGATCCTCGCCCCGCCCGAATCGTTCATGAACACGACGGGCACGCCCAGTTTGACGGCTTCGTCGATGGCCTTGGCAGCCTTCGTCGCGTTCATTTCGCCCAGCGACCCCCCGAGGAACGTGAAATCTTGGGCTACCACAACCAAGTCGCGGGCGTTAGCTTTCCCCAACCCCGTGACGACACCATCCCCGAAAACCTTCTTCTTCTCCATACCAAAATCAACAGAATGATGCTCCGCGAACATGCCGAACTCGAGGAAAGTGTTTGGGTCGAGAAGCATCTCTACCCTCTCCCGCGCAGTTGACTTACCTCTCTGATGCTGCTTCTCAATCTCCTCGATTCCACCTCCCAGCTTGGCCTTCCCTATCATGGACCGCAGCTGAACCAGCGAATCCTCGCCTTCATCGTCCTTACTCATGAACGGTCATCTTTGACGCGCATCTGAGACGTATTAATAAGTTATGTGCGAAGGAAGAACTCGGTCTGTTTCGTTTCATCGGCTTCGTAGCGATTCATGCATACGATATTTTGTTTGTTTTGTCGTTGGCAGCGTATAGTTTGCATGACTTTGGCCTAGCCATGCCTATGACCTAACGTTTTTCCCATTTTATTTAGAGGGCAACCCACCAAAAGCTTATATCGCCCCACCACTGGGCTATGTTTCGCACATTGTAATTGGCGGCGTTGTCGCCGAGGCGGGTCTAGCCCGACTGTGAATCGACAACCTCCTGATGTGCGTACAAAATGAGGGTTCAACCCTTACGGATTGAATCTGAGCATTTGAGTTGCGTGCTTCTCGCAATAGCCAATAGCGTCGTTCTCCCGAATCCGGTTGATCCTGCCGGACCTAACTGCTATCGGTATGGGATTAAGCCATGCGAGTCGAACGTCTCCCGGCTGTGGGAGGCGTGGCACACGGCTCAGTAACACGTAGTCAACCTACCTTAAAGACACGGGCAATCCCGGGAAACTGGGGCTAATCCGTGGCAGGTTTAGAGTTCTGGAATGGCTCTAAGCTCAAAGGGCCAGGCGAACATGCTTGTCTGGTCGCTTTAAGACGGGACTGCGGCCGATCAGGTTGTTGGTGGGGTAGTGGCCCACCAAGCCAGTAACCGGTGCGGGCTCTGAGAGGAGGGGCCCGGAGATGGACACTGAGACAAGGGTCCAGGCCCTACGGGGCGCAGCAGGCGCGAAACCTTTACACTGCACGAAAGTGCGATAAGGCTATACCGAGTGCCATCCGCTGAGGGTGGCTTTTCCCAGGTCTAAATAGCCTGGGGAATAAGGGGAGGGCAAGCCTGGTGTCAGCCGCCGCGGTAATACCAGCTCCCCGAGTGGTCAGGACGATTATTGGGCTTAAAGCATCCGTAGCCGGCTTCGTAGGTCTCTTGTTAAATCCAACGGCTCAACCGTTGGAACGCAGGGGATACCGCGGAGCTAGGGGGCGGGAGAGGCGGACGGTACTCCATAGGTAGGGGTAAAATCCTTTGATCTATGGAAGACCACCAGTGGCGAAGGCGGTCCGCTAGAACGCGCCCGACGGTGAGGGATGAAAGCTGGGGGAGCGAACCGGATTAGATACCCGGGTAGTCCCAGCTGTAAACGATGCAGGCTAGGTGATAGAGAGGCTACGCGCCTCCCTAGTGCCGCAGGGAAACCGTTAAGCCTGCCGCCTGGGGAGTACGATCGCAAGGTTGAAACTTAAAGGAATTGGCGGGGGAGCACCACAAGGGGTGAAGCCTGCGGTTCAATTGGAGTCAACGCCGGGAACCTTACCAAGGGTGACAGCAGAATGAAGGTCACGCTAAAGACATTACCAGACAAGCTGAGAGGAGGTGCATGGCCGTCGCCAGCTCGTGCCGTGAGGCGTCCTGTTAAGTCAGGAAACGAGCGAGACCCCTACCTCCAGTTGCTACCGCTACCCGAAAGGATGGCGGGGCTAATTGAAGGGACCGCCACCGCTAAGGTGGAGGAAGGAGGGGGCCACGGCAGGTCAGTATGCCCCGAAACCCTTGGGCCACACGCGGGCTGCAATGATAGGTACAGCGGGTTCCGACCTCGAAAGGGGAAGGCAATCCTTCAAACCCTATCTCAGTTATGATTGAGGGCTGCAACCCGCCCTCATGAATCTGGAATCCCTAGTAACCGCGCGTCAACACCGCGCGGTGAATACGTCCCTGCTCCTTGCACACACCGCCCGTCGTTCCATCCGAGTTGGCTCAGGACGAGGTGGCGTCAAGTTGGCGCCATCGAATCTTGGGTCGGTAAGGAGGGAAAAGTCGTAACAAGGTGGCCGTACGGGAACGTGCGGCCGGATCACCTCCTACGAAACAAGTAGGAGTGTACGGCGCTATTGGCTGCGAAGAAAAGCCTGCAACTCAATTGCTCTGTTAAGATGCAACTCGGCACCAGCCAAGATGTCGGGTGAAGGGCGTAGCGGAAGGCCCTCAGGGTCTGTCCGCGATTAACGCCGTGTATAGGAACGCGCAAGCCTTAATGTATTGCTCCCGATGGACGTAACGACGCCGTCTGGTGGATGGCTAGGCTTGAGTGACGATGAAGGGCGCGGCAAGCTGCGATAAGCCTCGGGGAGATGCATGCAATCTTTGATCCGGGGATGCCCTAATGTGACTTCATGCGAGGAGGAGTAATCCTCTTTGCGATCCCTTCGTAACTGTTGGGATTGTAAACCGAGGGAAAGGAAGCGTCCGAGTACCCCGAGGAAGAGAAATCAAATGAGATCCCCTTAGTAGAGGCGATCGAAGAGGGGAAAGCCCAAACCGAATCCGGCGCAGTAATGTGCTGGAGATGTAGTGCCTCAGCAGCACATGGTGACCTTTTCTTCTATCTGAAGTGGTCTGGAACGACCTGGCGTAGATGGTGATACCCCAGTAAGTTAAAGGGGGAGAGGCCATCGCTGTTGAGAAGAGTACCTGGCCTTGGCAGTGGCTAGGGAAGATGGGGGAAAGCAGCCCCCAAGGCTAAACACACCTCAAGACCGATAGTGCAATAGTATCGTGAGAAAAAGCTGAAAAGAACCCCGGAAGGGGGGTGAAAAGAGCCTGAAACCAGCCGGTTACAGAAGTGCCTTGCCTGAAAGGATTCAAGTTAGATTTCAGACCCGGAAGGGTCTGGGAAATGACGAGATTCCAGGGTAAGGTGTTCCGTCTAGAAACACGGGCCAGGGAGTTTTCTTTCATGGCGAGCTTAAGGGTTAGAAGCCCGTAGGCGAAGGGAAACCGGAGCTCCGCAACGTCGCAAGACGTGAGGGAGGGGGTGCTAATAGTGCTCTTGAGTCATGAAGGAAAGACTAGGAACCGAGCGATCTTGTCTTGAGTAGGTTGAAGCCGGGCGAAAGCCTGGTCGAGGACCGAAAGGGTGCTAACGTGCAACTTGCTCCCCAAACTCGAGATAAGGGGCCAAAAGCCAATCTAGCTCGGAGATAGCTAGTTCCCACCGAAGTATATCTCAGTATAGCCTGAGCGGATGTCGCCTACGCTGTAGAGCACCGATAGAAAAGCAAGGATCCGAAAGGGTCCACTTTTCATTCGAACTCCGAAGGTGTGGGCTCATTAGAAGCTCGGAGGCGGGTTTATGTGGGGTAAGCCTCATAACCGAGAGGGGGTTAACCCAGACTAGAGTTAAGGCCCCGAAGTAATGGCTAAGTGTCAAGCGAAAAAGCGTCCCCGTGCTAAGACAGCAGGGAGGTAGGCTTAGAAGCAGCCATCCTCTAAAGAGTGCGTAACAGCACACCTGCCGAGCATGGAGGCCTTGAAGATGGACGGGGCTCAAGCCATTCGCCGATACTCTAGACCACTTCATTTGAAGTGTGTGGTAGGTGGGCGTTGTGATCGGGGAGAAGCTGGGCTGTGAAGTCCTGTGGACCGATTACAAGTGCAGATCCTGGCGGTAGTAGCAGCGAAGCTGAGTGAGAATCTCAGCCGCCGAAAGGGCAAGGTTTTCCTGGCAATGCGTCGTCAGCCAGGAGTTAGCCGGTCCTAAGATTAGCCCGAAAGGGTCATAGTCAAAGAGGGAAGCTTGTTAATATTCAAGCGCCATGAGGCTCCGCGTCGCAAGACACATTTGTTCGCGCCGCTTCCGGACAGGGGGTGCAGGGCCGTCACCCTGCCTAATCGTCCCAGTCCTGGGGAGTGTCGTAATGACGAGAACCAGGATAAGGCGAGAATGGCCTGCCACTAGGTGGGTACTCCTGAATCCAGGGGACAATGAAAACGCGAGCGAAGAGGAGCTTTCATGCCCGTACCAAGAACCGACACTGGTGCCCCTAGGTGAGAAGCCTAAGGCGTATCGGGTATACTATGGGCGAGGGAACTCGGCAAATTAGCCCCGTACCTTCGGTATAAGGGGTGCCTGCAGCTTTATCGATGAGATGGAGCCGCAGGTCGCAGTGACTAGGGGGTCCCGACTGTTTAATAAAAACACAGATGGCTGCAAGCCTGAAAAGGTGTGTATAGCCATTGAATCCTGGCCAGTGGCGGTACCTAAAACCCGGGTCCAACCGGGCTAAGGGCCGCTTAACGCCGGGAGTAACTCTGACTCTCTTAAGGTAGCCAAATGCCTTGTCGGGTAAGTTCCGACGTGCATGAATGGACCAACGAGGGCCCCGCTGTCCCCGCCCTTAACCCGGCGAACCCACGTAAGGTGGACGAACAGTCCATCAACTTCCATCGGGGAGAGAAGACCCTGTGGAGCTTTACTGCAGCTTGTTGCTGCGATGCGGCCGTAGATGCAGAGCGTAGCTGGGAGCCGTTATGCATATCCTCTTGGGGGTGTGATAGGCGCCAATGTAACACCAGCCTTCCGCGACTGTGTCGCTAACTGTAACAATGTTATAGGACAACGGCAGGTGGGCAGTTCGGCTGGGGCGGCACCCCCTCGAAAAGATATCAAGGGGGCCCAAAGGTCGGCTCAGGCGGGTCAGAACCCCGCTGTAGAGGGCAAGGCCAAAAGCCGGCCTGACTGGATCCCTAAACGCATCGGATCCAGAGGCGAAAGCCGGGCCTAGCGAACTACCATGTCCCCTCTGTTGGGGGCTGGTAACGACAGAAAAGTTACCCTAGGGATAACAGGCTCGTCGCGGGCGAGAGCTCCTATCGACCCCGCGGTTTGGTACCTCGATGTCGGCTCTTCCTATCCTGGTCCTGCAGCAGGGGCCAAGGGTGGGGCTGCTCGCCCATTAAAAGGGAACGTGAGCTGGGTTTAGACCGTCGTGAGACAGGTCGGTCTCTACCTGATGGAAGCGGGGCTTGTTTGAGGGGAGCTTACGCTCAGTACGAGAGGAACAGCGTAAGGCGGCCTCTGGTGTACCGGTTGTCCGACAGGGCACCGCCGGGCAGCTAAGCCGCTGAGGATAACCCCTGAAAGCATCTAAGGGGGAAGCCTCTCCCGAGAAGAGACAGGCATTCGCTTCTTGATTCTCTCCGCAAGGAGGGGGTCAGGGGTGGAGGAGGACTCCGATAGAAGATCGGTTTGATAGGACGGAGGTGTACGCTGGAAGATTCGCAAGGATCGACCAGTTCAGCCTGCCGTTACTAAACGTCCAACACGCCCATCATATGAGGGCGATACATAAGGGCGCAATTTTCCTATACATGGCGTTCGCCGTTCTTAACATCATTTCATCATAGTTAGCCTTGGGCATTGAGGGAGCGGAGTCCGTCCGGACGTTCTTATCGCTTCGTCCTGCCCTGGCGTGTAGTCTCTTGACCGTCAGATCGATCGGAGGCCTAGGCTCAGGACGGGAGGATTTTTCCTATGAAATCTTCGTCAGAGAAACTGGCGACGCCCCTACGAGGCGCCTGCCGACCCCATCATTCTTCTAGCCAGAATACGTTCCCGTCGAGGTCCGCGAACATCGCGTAGGGGCCCCACCCTTCATCCTTCGGCTCATGCGTGAACTTCACCCCTTTCTTGCTCAAGGCCTTGAACGTCTTGTTCAGGTCGTCTACGTGAAGGAGGATGCCCGTGTTCCCTTGCTCTAGGGGGGTCGTCTTGCACAGGTGGAGCACCGGTCCCTTGGACCCCCTAGGGGCGACGGTCACCCAGTGCCCCTCTTCTGAGACGACCTTGAACCCCAGCTTCTCCTTATACCACTCTTTGGCTTTAGCAGCGTCGCTGACGACGACTGCCACCGATCCGATATCCTTGATCATGCCTATCGTTTGCTCTCTATCACTAAGCCGGCTAAAAACCCATTGGTTGACGCCTCCCTTCCGCCCCACGTACAACGAACTCAATAACGCCCTATTCGGCCCTCGCCATATTCGCCCAGAAAAGCATAAGGAGCCTTTCAAGCACGACGAGATTGGTTACAAACGAAGGATTGCAGCTCGAACAACATAATAGACGACTCCAGGGATACATCTTCGCCTTTCTGGCGGCCCTAGGCTATGGCTCGGCCTCCGCGCTGGGCAAGTTAGCCTTGGGCTCAGCCAGTCCCATCCTCATAGCCTCTTCTGCCGCCACAGTCGGCGGTCTAATGTTGTTTGCCTATAGGCCCACAGCCAAGATTGACCGCGGGAGCCTTCCGCTCTTCGCCCTGGTCACCCTGTGTGGAGCTATCATCGGGCCCATCCTCTTCTACAGCGGCCTCAGGCTCACGTCTGCTGTGAGCACAGCCCTTCTCTCCAACGGCGAGCTCCTGTTCACTTCAATCATAGCGATAGCGATCTTCAAAGAGTCTCTCAGCCGCCGCCAGTACTTCGCCAGCCTGCTCGTGGTGGCAGGCATCGTAGCCATCTCCACAAACCTCAACCTGCATGCCACGTCCCTTCTGAGTAACCTCGCCGGCAGCCTCTTCATCCTCGGGGCGACATTATCCTGGAGCATCGAAAACAACCTCGTCCGAAAGCTGAGCCTACACGTAGACGCCATAGTAATGGCAAAGTGGAGGAATCTCGTTGGCGGGCTCACGCTCCTAGCGTTCATCTTGGTCTCAGGGCAGAACATCTCGATTGAGGCCTCCACGATTCCTTACATTGTGCTCATTGGGATAATCCCCGTCGGCCTCACCACGGCCTTCCTCTACCTTGCGCTCAGCAGGATCGGGGCGGTCAGGAGCCTCTTGGTATTCTCTACCGGCTCTCTCTTCGGGACTCTCTACGCCCACGTCCTTCTCGGAGAGCCCATCACATCGGTTCAGATCGTCGGCGGGGCCATCCTTTTCGCCGGGATAATCCTAATCAGCAGGAGCGATTGAGACCCTTCGAATAGGATAGCGGCATCCCTATATTGCCGGTCGCGCTCACCTTGGAGATTCATGAAGATACTGTTCGTCTGCTCGGCCAACGCCTGCAGGAGCCCCATGGCGGAAGGCATCACTCGGAAGCTCTTACACGACAACAACATCTCCAAGGTTAAGGTGGACTCCTCTGGCCTCGATGCCCTCGCAGGGATGCCGGCGACGGAGGAGACCATTGAGACGATGAAGGCTAGGGGGGTCGACCTCACTTCGCACAGGTCCAAGGTCTTCCGACCCGACATAGGTCCGAAGGACATGGTGTTGACCATGACCAGGTCGCAGAAGGAGAGGATACTCTCCAAGCACCCCTTCCTTTTGGGCAGGGTGTTCACGCTGAGCGAATACGCCAAGAACAGCCCCCAAGACTTAGACGACCCCTCCAAGGGGGAGGTGAGCTACGAGGAGGTCGCTGATGAGATCGAATCCTCGGTCAGGCTGGTCCTAGGGCTCCCCTCCGAACGTCGAAAGTAGCCATGTCGATGGCATCTGTTGAAACCGTTTTAAGCTCCCAATCCGTTGTGCACTTCACTCTTTGGCAAAAGATCCCGTGTGCGGCATGTTCGTGGACGAGACGACGGCCGAGCTCAAGGCTACAGTAAGGGGGACCACCTACTACTTCTGTAGCGAGACATGTCTGCAGCAATTCGTAGCTCCGGAGCGGGCCCTCAAGATCCTGAAGTACTCTCTCGTCGCGTCGGGGGTCCTCACCGTGCCCATCCTGCTCGTTACATATCTGGCCCTGTTCCCTCCCCGGCCGTCTAATTATATCCTCTTGATCCTGGACACGCCGGTACAGTTCATCGTGGGTTGGCGGTTCTACAGGGGGACCTACGATAGCATCAGGAACAGGATGGGGAACATGGACGTGCTGATAGCCCTGGGAACCAGCGCGGCGTGGGCATACTCCTACGCGGTGACCCTGTTCCCCAAGCTGGCCCCGACGACGAGCGTCTACTTCGACACTTCAGCCGTCATCATAACGCTGATCCTAGCCGGGAACTACCTCGAGCACGTCACCAAGGCCCGCGCCTCCGACGCCGTCAGGAAGCTGATGGACCTCCAGCCGACGATGGCCCGCAGGCTGAAGGGTGGCGTGGAGGAGGAGGTCCCCGTAGAACATGTGGAGGTTGGCGACATCCTCCTCGTGAAGCCCGGCGAAAAGGTCCCGGTGGACGGAGTCGTCATCCAAGGCCCGTCGACCGTGGACGAATCGGCTGTGACGGGGGAGAGCATCCCCGCGGAGAAGGCGGAAGGTGACCAGGTCATCGGCGCCACCCTCAACATGACCGGGCTCCTCAAGGTCAGGGCCGATAAGGTCGGCCAGGATACGACCCTCTCCCAGATCGTCAGGCTGGTCGAAGAAGCCCAGGTCGGCAGGGCCCCCATCCAGCGCCTGGCCGACAGGATCGCCTCCTACTTCGTTCCCATGGTCGTCTCTGTCGCAGTGATCGCCGGGGTGGCTTGGCTACTCTTTGGGCATGTGGCGCCGAACTTCGCCGTCCTGATATTCGTCTCCGTCGTCGTCATCGCCTGCCCCTGCGCCCTGGGAATAGCGACGCCCGCGGCGCTGCTGGTGGGGACGAGCAAAGGTGCCGAGAACGGCATACTGATCAAGGGTGGGGAGTACCTTGAGCGCGCGGCCAAGGTCAACGCCGTGGCCTTCGACAAGACGGGGACCCTCACCGTCGGCAGGCCATCTGTCACCGACGTTGTGCCGACAGCGAACCTCGACGCCGACACCATAGCGAGGATCGCCGGCTCGGTCGAGAAGGCCTCAGAGCACCCCCTGGCCAGGGCTATAGTGGCCGAGTCGTCGTCAAGGGCGTTGCAGCTCCTCGAAACGAAGGGTTTCGAAGCGGTGACCGGAAGCGGCGTCAGGGCCGAAGTCGACGGAAAGAACGTCTTTCTGGGCAACAGGAAGAACTTCGCCAATCACGAAGGGCTTCCCGCCGTAGATGCGAAGATTGATGGGCTGGAACGGCAGGGAAAGACGGTGATGATCTTGTCGGTTGACGGCAGGATCGTCGGCTTGATCGGCGTGGCCGACACGCTCAAGCCGTCAGCCGCGAACGCCGTCAGCGCCTTGAAGAAGCTCAACGTAAGCGTGATAATGGTCACCGGTGACAACGCCAGGGTGGCCGCGGCCATTGCGAAGTCGACGGGCATCGACCGTTACGTCGCCGATGTCCTCCCCCAGCAGAAGGAGGAGGCCATCGAATCGCTCCAGAAGGAGGGCCTCGTGGTGGCCATGGTGGGGGACGGCATCAACGACGCTCCGGCCCTGGCCAAGGCCGACGTGGGCATCGCCATCGGCAGCGGAACCGACATCGCCAAGGAGACCGGCGGCATCGTGCTGATCGGGGAGGACCTGAGTGACGTAGCGACCGCCATCAGGCTGAGCAGGAGCACCCTATCGAAGATCAGGCAGAACCTGTTCTGGGCCTTCGCCTACAACGTCCTGCTCATACCCATCGCCGCAGGCGCTCTGGTGCCCCTCTTCGGCATAGGAATCTACAACACCCTCCCCTTCCTCGCCGCAGGGGCCATGGCGTTGAGCTCGGTGACCGTAGTGAGCAACTCGCTGACGCTGTTCAGGTTCAAGGCGAAGGAGGCGTAAGCCACCTGACGCACGGCAAACGGTCCAGGGCGGCCTTCCTCGTCAGGGAGATCAGCTGTGCCACCTGCGCCATGGCCATCGAGAAGCAGACGAAGAAGCTGGACGGCGTCTCGGACGTCAGGGTAGCTGTGATGCTGAACAAGGTGTTCGTCGACTACGACCCTTCGAAGGTCAGAGTAGAGGAGATCAGGGAAGCCGTGGACAGGACCGGCTACGGCGCCTACGTTGCCTTCCTGCAGCGCTAGGCCGAGACTCTGCTCAGACGGGGAGGTTGACCTTCCCTTCGAACTTCTTGATACCGTCGAGCTCGATCTGCTTGATGATCTGCTGCGACCTAATCTTCCCGATGTAGGACGACATGGCCTTCGCGTTCCCCTCCCCGTCCACGAGCGCCACCATGACGGTGCCAGGGTTTATTTCGACCACGGCATAGAGGTTCTCTTCGCCGACGGGCTCGAAGCTTCCCTTCTTATCCTTCAGGAATATGGAGGCCCTCGCGAACTGAGTGTATTTGGCCAGGAGCTTCTCCGCGTCGTCGCTCCTCCTCTGCCCGACCTGGACGGCATCGAAGTACTGCACAAGGACCTCCTCGCGCTACCACGATATTTATTCTACGGAAGATTTGTAGCGGCGCTCCCGCGGGGGAGGCCGCACACGAAGCGGTCATTCCAGAGCGTCATTCATCGTGGATTCGTCCAGCTCCCATCCGAAGAGCCCTCCGTTGCGACCCCCCATGGCCACCATCTTGGTCATCTCCCTGCGGTCCTCCGTCTTAGTTCGTCAATTATCGATACGCCTGAGCCGGTCCCGACGAAGTCCGCCCCCGCGCCGATCAATCTGAGCGCGGCGTCGAGGTCATGGACCCCTCCCGACGCTTTCACCTTCGTCCTGCTGCTCGTTATGCTTCGGAGGAGCATTATATCGCCCACCATGGCGGGTTCGGCCCTCCCCCAGATACTTGAGTTCCCCACTATCATAACGCCGGCTTCCTGTGCCAGCATAGCGGCCCTGACCTTCTCGTCGAGGTTCAGCAGGGGGTACTCGAGCGCGGCGCTCACGGGCCTCCCCTCGGCGGCCTTCACTATCTCGGCCATCTCCATGCCGAACCTGTCATACATGCCCGACTTCAGATAACTCATGTTCGGCACAAAATCAAAGAGGTCTGCGCCAGCCGCGAGGGCCTGCTCAATTTCTGCCTTCTTGGATTCCATGGAACCTTCACCCATCGGGAACCCCACGCCGACCGACATGCGGACGTCCGACCCTTTGACGAGCTCCTTGGCTTCTCTGGCCCAGCGACCCTGCACCACGACCGCCCAGAAGCCGCAGTCAGCCGACTTCAGGACGAACTCCTGAAGCTCCTTCCAAGAGGCCTCAGGATTAACCAGTGTGTTATGAATCATGGAGGCAAGCGTCTCCGGCGATGGGAGGCTCTCGGCTGACAAGCTCGCCATGGGACGCCCTTTCAACTCCCTAAAAGCATGCCGGTCGAGGGGCCCGTCTCACGGCGCTTGGCCCGCTCCAATGGGACAACTCTGAGCGCTCAGCCCATCAGAGCCCCGGGCCTCTGAAGGCGTATCCCTGAAGGGCCTTCCGGAATCCGATTGAGAGCTTCGCCGCGGCCTCTTGGTCGACCTCTTCGAATCGCACCTTCGAACCTGGCTTCAACTGCGAGAACCTCCCCATCTCCGAGGGCATCATGGCTGCCGCCAGCTGATATCCGCCGGTGGTCGGGCAATCCTGCTGCAGGACGATGGGGGAGCCGTCGGGTGGGATCTGAACGTAGCCAGGAAACGTGGGATACGTCAGCACCTGACCGGTGGCACCGGGAGCCCTTCCGGCACGCTTCAAACGATACCCGGTCCTGTCGGAGGATTCGCTCACGGTGAACTCCTGGTCAAAAATTGAATCTCCCATGGCGGGTCCGCCGTCGTGAAGGGTGCTCCTCACCGCCTTGACGGGCTTGGCATCTGTGAACTCCGTCCTTCTTTCGAGCGGGACGCTGCGCATGAGGACATGGTCGGACAGGCCCTCGACGCTCAGGACGTCGTTGGCTTTGAACGACCTCCCGGAATAACCCCCGAACCCGCCCCTGGAATACGTCGAACAGCTTCCCATGACGTTGTCCGCGACAAGCTCTCCGGCCACGGCGACGTAATTCAGGAGGCCCGCCGTCCTCCCTATCGACAGCTCAACTCCCTCGCCGAGCAGAAGGGGGGAGTAGGTCTCGGCCTTCTCCCCGCTCACCGTCAGCTCGCAGTCAGGCCCTGTGACGGCCACGACGACGTCCACCAGCGCCTTGATCCCGAAGAACCCCCCCATCACTTCGATCACCGGGGACCGCCCCGGATTGCCGACTACGTAGTTCGACTGCAGCTGAGAGACTAGGTCGAGCCCGCCCGAACACGGGACGCCCAGATGCCTGAAGGAGGGCCTCCCCATGTCCTGCAGCGTCGCGAACAGGCCAGGCTGCCTGACTTCGAGGGCGGGGATGCCTGCGGCTGGAGGGGCCCACGGCGGGGAAGCCTTCCTTATGAACTTGAATTCATCGGACGATACCGGCTCGAACTTCACGCGATCACCGGGGGCGATGGGCGTCGGAGGCGAGGCCCGCGGGTTGAACATAGTCAGCGGCGTCCTCCCGACGAGCCGCCAGCCGCCCGGCGTCTCCAGGCCGTAGATGCCGGTCTGGGCTCCTGCCACCCCCACCGACCCCGCCGGCACCTTGGTCCTAGGCGACTCCAGCCTATCCGCCCTTATCCTGGGATCCACTTCGTCGAGATAGACGAACCCTGGCGAGAAGCCCATCATCATGCAGGTGTACTCCTTGGAGGAGTGCAACGCCACGACCTCCTCCGTCTTGAGCCCGGCCTTCTGGGCCACCCAATCCAGGTCCGGGGCGAACGCCCCTTCATAACAGACGGGGACCTTGACCAGCTTCCCCTCGCTCTCGCCGGCGGTCCGCCGAGCCCAAGCCCTCTCGGCCGCCCTGATGACCGATGCCATCTTGGTGGACATCGTGTCGACCCTGGCCGCCAGGCTCCCGTAGGCGGGCGTCACTTCGCTCACGCCCTCCAACGCTGAAAGCGCCGCGGACAGGTTACGCACCTTGGCGCTGCAGGGGAGGCTTATCTCGTCTCCGACTTCGATGTGCAGGACCTCTCCCGCCAGCACGGAGAAGCGGGGCCTGTCGTAGATCATCGCCGGCGCCCCCCAAGGAGTGAGCGCAGGGATAGGACCTCCACCCCCTCCTCCTTCAGCCTCCGCCGGATCTCCCTGGCGATGGCCGGGGCGCCCGGGGTGTCGCTGTGCACGCAGAGCGTGTCCACCTCCATCTCGACCTCCCTGCCCGTCGTGGAAAGGACCCTACCCTGCGTAGCCATCGAGGCGGCTCGTTCGGCGGCGGCCTTGGGGTCGGTTATGAGGGCGCCCTCCGTCCCCCTGGGCGCCAGCCTTCCGTCATCGAGGTAGCCCCTCTCGGGGAACCCCTCCTTCGCGACCACGAGCCCTCCGGACCGCGCCATTCTTTCGACCACCGAATTCGGGGGGACCACTAGGATCAGGTCTCTCGAGATGGAGCTCACAGCCTCCACTATGGCTCTCGCGTAGTCCTCCCTGTTCCAGGCCATGTTGTAGAGGGCGCCGTGGGGCTTGACGTGCTGCAGCCTCACCCCGAGGGACTCGGACACCCCTTTCAACGCCGACACCTGGTAGAGGATCGAAGCCTCTAGCTCCTTCTCGGGCATCTCCATCTCCTTCCTGCCGAACCCTTCTCGGTCGGGGAAGCTGGGATGGGCGCCGACATCGACGCCGTTGGTGCGGCACATCTCTATGGCCCTTACGATGGTGAGAGGGTCTCCCCCATGGAAGCCGCAGGCCAGGCTGGCCGACGAAACCATCCTGACCAGCTCCTCGTCCGAGCCCACCTTCAACGCGCCGTAAGACTCGCCCATGTCGGCGTTGAGGTCCACTTTCCCTCTCAAGCGCCGAAAAAGGAGGGCTTCCTCGATTTAAAGTTGGATGCGGGAGCTTTGGTGGGGCCGCCAAGGGGAATCGAACCCCTGCCCAAGGCTTTCTGCCGCAGAGCGACCACAGGCCTCGATACTACCACTATACGATGGCGGCCATTAACTTGAATCAATCACTTCGGAGATTAGTAATTAAGTTTATCGTGAGTGCGCAATCGGAGCGAGTCTAAACGACTAGATGAGCTTTCCGTTCTTCAGGATGACCTTGCCGTCGGCCGCCACGGAGCGTTACGCATTCAGCGCTCAGACGTAGGCGGCTGAAAGCATTCCATAGTAGGTGGGGCACGAGTAGCTATAACAGGACGGCTTCAGGCCCTTCCCCTTGAGCGCCCCCATTAGGATGAGCATCTGCCAGAAGCCATCGGGTTTAGCCCTTTCAATGAGGGCTGGCTCGAAGCGCATCAAAGAACCGAGCCTATCCCTCTTGACGAGTTTGACGATCCTTGAATCATATTCGTCGGCGGCTTCGTCGTAGCCGTAGGGGCCGGACTTCGAGTGGGCGTGGGCTTGGTCGGCGCTGGCGATGAAAGAGACCCTGGTCGGCGTCAGCCTAGAGGCCTGACCTATGCATTCGCCCATCTTCATCAAATCCTTCCAGGGAATCTCCCTCGAAGGAGTGACCACCACAACCTTCACCCTCCTGGGGAAGAACCATAAGGGGACCATCGTCCCCCAGTCTAACGGCATCTTCGATTCGGGACCGGAGCTCGTCCCAAAGTTGACCGCCACCACGGGCATCCTCCTCTTCGTGGCGATGGCATAGATGGACTTGGCGAGCCCGACATCGCACTTCCTGGCGACCGTCACCTTCCTGCTTCCCTCCTCCAACTTTCCGGCGTAGTTCTCCGCCGTCACGATGGCCATGTTATTCTCAACCCTCATGTTGTGGGGCGAAGCGATCACCACCGTCTGCGGCTCCCTGCTCATGACCATGCCGACAGCTTCCTTCATGCCTCTTCGGACCTCCGAGAAGTCGGCCTTACCTTCCTTGAAGCCCGGTATGGCGGCCCCGCCGTGGGGGAGTATGGCAGCTGATACCAGTGGCATGGGATGATGTAAAGTCGGCTGAGCTTATGAGGGCTTCGGAGCAATGGCGTCCATGGTACAAGGGGGGCCGCCATCGCCTGCCCCAGGGCCGTCGAGGGCGGTCAAAGAAAGCTGTCCACGCCGCAGCACGGCCTACTTGGCGTAGGGGATGAAGGTCAGTATCAGGACGGCCAGGCAGGCCAGCGACAGGGGTATCCCGAGCTTGAGGAATTCGCCGAAGCCGATCTGCTCCCCCTCCTTCTCGGCCTGTTCGACGATTATCAGGTTGCTGGCGGCCCCCAGGAGGGTGACGTTCCCCGCCAGGGTGCTGGAGCCGGCGAAGGCCGCCCACAGGGCGATGGACGTGGCCGGGATGATCTGCGCGTAGAGGGGAAGGAGGAGGGTCACCAGGGGGACGTTGCTCACTATCTGGCTGATGGCCACGCTGGAGACCACTATGAACAGGAGGAGCTCCAGCCCCGTGAACGATCCGAAGATGGGCTTGATCAAGTCGACGAGGCCGCCGTTGTAGATCCCCCTGGTGAACACGAAGAGGCCGGCGAACATGACCAGCACGCCCCAGTCGACCTTCGCCAGGATCTCACTCCTGCGCTTCGAAGCCAGCAGGAGGAAGGCGGCGGCCGCCAGGGCGACCTCGCTTATGCCTATGTCGTAGCTCAGGCCGACCAGGGAAAGGACGTTGACGGCGACCATCCCGCCCACCGCCAGGGCCAGGGCCGCGCGGCTGAGCAGAGAAAGCCGCCTGTCGCAGGGAGGCTCGTCGCCCGGGGGAGCCCCCTTCATGGCTTTCAGGTCCTTGCGGAAGACGAGGTAGACGAAGCCCGAGAGGATGCCGATGTTGATGAGCGTGGACGGGAGGAGGTAATAGACGTAGTATAGGAAGGGCTGAGGCATCCCGCTTTCGACGGCTATCAGCATGTTCTGGGGGTTCCCTATGGGTGTCAGGGCGCTCCCTATGGTCACGGCGAACGCCAGCGTGAGGAGCAGCGGCTTCGCCTTCATTCCCAGGCTCCTGGCGGTGGCTATCAGGATGGGCGTCCCCATCACCGCCAGCGTATCGTTCATCAGCACGGACGACGCCAGGCCGAACCCCACCGAGACGAACAGGACCAGCTCCCCGGGCCTGTGGGCGTGGCCCACGATCCACCGGGTGAAGCGGTCCAGGTCGCCCGATATCTGCAGCCCCGCCGTTATCGCGAACATGCTGAACAGGAAGGCGATGACCCGGAGGTCCACCGCCGACTGAGCCTGAGCCGGCGAGACGAGGCCCGCGAGCATGACGAGGACGCCTCCCATCAGGAAGATGAGCCAAAGGGGAAGCTTCGCCCTCCTCCTGTTGCGGAACACGAGGGCGCCGTAGGTCACGCAGAAGATGGCGGCTGCGAGGACCATCTGCGTCGTGACGGCGACCGACATAAATCTCGCGCCCTTCATTCAATCTTTTACGCTTTGCCCCGACCGACCCCTGAAAGCATCCGATTCCCTCCGGATGGGGGAGCCCCAGGGGGGGAGCCCAAGCTAGCTCATTGGCCGCTTCTCGCGCGACCTCGCGTCTGGAGCCGCTAGAAACTTCGGAATCGGCTTACCCGAAGAGCTTCCGCGCTTTCTGCTTGGACACCGCGGTAAGGGTCTCGGTGGCGACTATGTGGGCTTGAGCGAGGAAGAAATCCATGACCGTCTCGACGTCCGGGGCCTCGACAACCATGATGTTGTCATACCTCCCTAACGTGTAGAGGTCGCTCTGCACCTTGAGCCCGCGCTTGGCAAACGCCTTCTCGAGCTTGTCCTCCTCCGCAAGGTCCGCCTTGGTAAGCTTCTTCCGGAACTTCAGCAGCGTGACGAACCGCATCGCAGTGATACTTCGTCTCATATCGCTAATAAGCTTTCACGCCTCCGGCGCGCCTCGTTCGGACGCCTGATTAAGGGCCTTCCTGAGGTCTCTGTTCCTTGTCATTGTCGGTTGTTGTGAGATGGCGCCAGAACGGGCAGCAACCGAAGGCGTCCCAAAGCCGCCCTGCGGCAACGGATTTAAGCCGCCGCCTTCGCATGAAGCGCCGCTTGAGAGACGTCAAGGAATACTATACGAAGAATGTGAGGCGGGAATGGGTGAGGCTCACCCGAGGGGCCTATCGCAGGCTCGAGTTCGAGACGACCCTCCACTTCCTGCACAAGTACCTGCCGAGGCGTGGCCACATACTCGACGCGGGTGGCGGGCCCGGAAGGTACACGGTGGAGCTGGCTAAAGATGGCTACACGGTCACGTTGCTGGACATCACACCGGCGAACCTGGAATTCGCTTCGAGGATGATCAAGAGGAGGGGCCTGTCTCCTATGATAGACGGAGTGCTGGAGGGCTCGATCGACGACATGTCGAGATTCTCTGACTCCTACTTTGACGCGGTGCTGTGCTTGGGCGGGCCCCTCTCTCACGTTATGGACGAGAGGGGGAGAAAGGGGGCGGCCAGGGAGCTTCTCCGCGTTGCCAAGCCGGGAGCCCCGGTGTTCGTCTCCGTCATGAGCCTGCTCGGGGTGTTCTACATCGAACTGGCGTCCTTTCAGCACGAAATCGGGCTTCCCATGTTCAGGCGCGTCTGCGATGCCGGCGACTACCTGGGGGAGCGAGAATTCACGGCATGCCACTTCTTCCTGCCCGAGGAGCTGCGTGCCCTCTTCGAAGGGGCCGGTGCGGAGACGGTTGAGATGGCTGCGCTCGAGTGGGTGCCGTCGGCTTTCGAAGGACAGCTCAACAAGCTGTCCAAGGACCCTAGGAGGTGGAAAGCCTGGATGTACGCCCACCGGCGGTACTGCACTCATCCGGGAGCCGTGGGTTCCAGCGATCATATGCTCATCGTCTGCAGAAAGAACCCCCGAGCCCGGGAGGGTGCCGTTGACCCTTCTGCAGGTTAAACAGGGATTGCATAGCTACGCGATTACTCCCAATCTCTAAAATTGACCGATCGACAAACCCTGTGATGGGGAAAGAATGGGAGCAAACATACACGTGAAAGTCCGGCATCTCAGGAGGACAGACTACAAAACGGTCTCCCGGATTTACAGTGAAACGATACAGGAGTACCTTACCTCACTGAAGAAGGCAGGAACGGACGAACTCATGCGAGAGAGGAAATCGATCGCACTGACTCTGCCTCGTGGGGCATTCAAGTTCTACTACGAGGTCGGGAGTAGCTTCATCGCTCTATCGCGCGAAGAAATCGTAGGATTCATCTTGGCACAGCCCGTCCGCTGGATGAATCTGGACAACCAAGTCCTTTGGCTTGAATACATCGCAGTGACACCTGCCCTCAGAAACCAAGGCGTTGGCTCGGCTCTATTGTCGTCAATAAAGGATTGGGGAACTCGACGGAGCATCGGCTTCATGTTTACAACGCTTGACCCAAACAATGAGGCATCAGGAGCTCTTCTCCGTAGTGCTGGCTTCGAGGTCAGAGATTGGCGATACGCGAGGTATCCTCCATATTGATGAGCAATGCAACGAGGAGCTCTGTTTCGTCGCTTGCTCTGCGATGGCGCCAGTTCGGGGAGCAACCGGAGACGTCCCAGAACTGAAGCGTCTAAAGCTTATATGGAGCCCGAGGGCCACTTATGAATCGAGTTTACGTTGAGTCATCCAACTGACCTAGGGGCCGTCAAGGAGGGCTCCTACGTCATCCTCGACGGCGAGCCATGCAAGGTCGTGCAGTCGGACAAGAGCAAGCCGGGGAAGCACGGCGCGGCCAAGATCAGGCTGGCGGGCGTCTCAATATTCACCGGCTCGAAGCACGCCTACGTGGGCCCCTCGGCTTCAAGGATAGAGGTCCCCAACATAGACAAGCGGAGCGGCCAGGTCCTCTCCATGCGGCCCGACTCCTTCCAGATCATGGACATGGAAACTTACGAGAACTTCGAGACGAACCTTGTGGAGGACGAGGTGAGGCCGAAGCTCCAGCTGGGCTCGGAGGTCGAGTACTGGTCCGTGATGGGGAAGGTCCGCATCATGCGGGCCAAGGGCTAGAGCCCCCGACCTGAAACGACGCGCAAGACCCGTCAATCGTGAACGTTATTACCTTCTTCATCGGCGTATC
>JBEKZX010000019.1:0-31252 GCA_049509455.1 Conexivisphaerales archaeon | reverse complement strand
CTTACGAGCTCCCTGAGCTCCATGGTCTCCCTGGGAGGTACGTAGGACTCCGGGATGTACCCTCCTCTGAGCAGGTTCGCGAGCGTGACAGAGTCTATCCTGTCGGTCTTCACCTTGGCCCAGGCTGTGGCCTTCGTCTTCGCCGGGTTCGAAAGGATCACTTCGTGTTTCTCGGAGAGTATCCTGTACACCCAGTACCACGCCGAAGAGGATTCCATCACGACGCTGGCGCTGCTGAGTGAGTCTGAGAAGGCCCTGAGCCTATCCGGGTCGTTCTCCATCCTCCCCTCATCCAGAAGCACGCCATCGTCGTCCATGACGGCGTACTGGGTGTACACCTTGTGAAGGTCCAGTCCTACGAACATGCGCCCGCCATCGTCTGATGGCCTAATACGCTTCCTGCCCACATACGACTATGTTATTGAAAACAATAGGTTAATTGAAGGAGGGCGGGAGGCTGGCCCACAGCCGTGAATAGCTACTTGATTTCGTCGCCCTCGCTCACGGTCCTACCCGGGCTTGTGAGCCGGATTGCCGCCGCCCTTTACGCGATAGGAGAAAGCGTATATGGCCGGCTCTCGAAACTACGTCTCAATGTCAAAGAAGTTCAAGAAGTCCAACTTCACCGGACCGCTGACGACCGGGGAGAGGAATTCCCTGCCTGACGCCGACTTCGCCGTCCCGTCCAAGCGCGCCTATCCAATCGACACGCCCGCGAGGGCTAGGGACGCCCTCTCGAGAGTGGCTCACAATGGGACCCCGGAGGAGAAGAAGATGGTCTGCGAGGCCGTAGCCAAGCGCTGGCCCAAGATTCACGAGCAGCACTGCGAGATCCACAAGACCTAGAGGTTTACGTCTCGCTTCCGGCATCGGGGTCGCTGACTTACCGCCATCACAACATCCGACCACCAATCCCGGACGTGGGCTTGGACCTGCGAAGTGGGCTGGTTGGTTCATCTTGCTATGGCACGTTCGTCGGTGAGGGTGACTTGAACATAACGGCTACGGGATACAGCCCATCAGGGGCGATGGTGACCACTTCCACCACGAACCAGCTTCAGGTCACAGTTCCCGAGTTCCCGGGGTCCCTGGCGTCCTTCACAGTCCTGATCGCCGTGCTCATGGCCGTGCTGGTCGAACGCAGACTCGGGCGTAATCGGGGTACGCTCTGAACATGGCATCCTGTATTCTTGTCTCGGTTAGATCCCGGGGATGGGTGGACTGAGAGGAACCTTGGATGGCCTCTCGGATGTCATCAACGCCTATTATGCAACCTTTCTATCTAGGTTGCATCAGTATAGAGACTGCCGCTCGATAGACCCCAGTCTACTCTCCCCTCTTGGCTTTCACGCTGCTGAACACGGAGCTGGGCTTCAGTATGCTGACCCCGGCGACGTCCCTTATCACCTCCACCAGCACCACCCAATCTGGGGCTTCAAGGTCCACCTTTCGCCGTAGGGCACCAGCCGCGGACTCGACGAATTTCATGGAAGGCGTTTCGTTGTGTCTCTTCTCGACGGTGACCCTGAAGGATTCCCCTTGTGCGACCTTGGCCGACATCGACATGACCTTCTCCCCCACCGCTTCGGGGGTGGCCGCCGTCGTGGCCTCCACAGGAATGAACCGAAGCACCAGCCGCACGCTCCAAGGCTCCTCGTCCACCATCGCCTTCAGCCCATGGACGACCTCCACGGGATCCAAGGAAGTGCGCCCAACGACGAGGCCTGTGACACCCGTCGTCGAAGCGACCGGGCCAACATCTCCGAGCTTTCGAAGGAGGGAGATGCATTCGGAGGCCGCCTCCCTCTCGAGCCCCTTGAACGTTGTTGCGATGAAGTTGAATCCGTCTTGCGGTTCCATTGGTTCCCCCAGCAGCAGGCCGCCTTATTTCCAGTTCGTTTCGGCTCCCCCGCCGCAAATAATGAGGGAAAAACGAGCTGGAGTCTCTCCAACGTTCGTTTCACCGCAGGCAATAACCTTATAAACTGATGCTACTCTGTCGATAAGGAAAAGTGGTTCTATCTTGAACGGGCATGATGAAGAGGAGGAGTGGGAAGGAGAGAACGACGATTGGGAAGAGGACACCGACGATATAGGCGACGAGGACGAAGAGCAGTAGGCCGCGTTTCCCCTTATTCGACGTTTTTCAATCGTATTTGCGTCCCCAGCTGGCAGGCTATGTCGGCAAAAGGGTGAGGCGGCTAAAACCCTTAAAGCGCCGGATGTGAAGTGTGTTCACCGCAAGCATTGAAGGAAATACGTCTGCCGGTCCTCGTCGTCAATTTCAAGAACTATAGGGAATCCCTTTCCGAAGAAGGGTTGCAGCTGGCCAGGTCCATCCAGGCGGCTGCCCTCGACGCCAAGGCAAGTGTCGTCATAGCTCCTCCTCCGGTCATGCTTTCAAGGGTGATGGCGGAGAGCCGGCTCCCAGTCTTCTCGCAGCACGTGGACCCCGTCAGAGCGGACAATTCGACTGGATTTGTCACGCCCCTGGTCCTGGAGGTCCTGGGCTGCGCCGGCTCGATCGTCAACCACAGCGAGCATCGGATCTCTATCGAGCAAATCAGGGAGTCGGTGAGCCTGCTGAGGGAGAACTCCCTGCTGAGCCTCATCTGCGCCAGGGATGCCGTCGAGGCGGGCGAGCTGGCCTCCATGGAGCCCGACTTCATAGCGGTGGAGCCCCCGGAGCTCATAGGCAGCGGAAGGGCCGTTTCAAAGGTGTCGCCGGACGTCGTGCGTGACTCCGTAGCAGCGATCGGCAGGGCGAGCCCCAGGACTGTCCCTCTCTGCGGAGCTGGCATCGTCGATGGCGCCGACGTCGTCGCCGCCCTCGGTCTGGGCGCCAGGGGGGCCCTCGTCTCTAGCAGCATAGTGAGAAACGCAAACCCTTACGAGAAAACGTTGGAGTTATTGAATTCTCTCACTCAATGAGCGATAACTTATCCCGAATAGGCTCTATTCTTAGCGTCATTAGTGATGATAACCTTATTATCTCGATAGAAAGCCACAGAACCCGAGACTGTTATGTCGGACAAAGTCAACCCATGGCAGGTAGCCCTTGAACAACTTAAGTCGGCGACCGATCTTCTCGACGCGGACCCGGCCTACTATCAGATGCTCGCTAGGCCGAAGAGGATACTGCAGGTCTCGGTGCCGGTGAAGATGGACGACGGCTCAGTCAAGGTCTTCGAGGGCTTTAGAGTGCAGCATTCCGATGCGAGGGGGCCTTACAAGGGTGGAATCCGCTACCATCCACAGGTCTCGCTCGACGAGGTGAAGGCTCTCTCGATGTGGATGACGTGGAAGACCGCTGTGGTGGACATCCCCCTGGGCGGCGGAAAGGGTGGAATCATCTGCGATCCCAAGGCGATGTCGGAAGGAGAGGTGGAACGCATGACTAGGCGCTATGCCTACATGATAAGCGACATCATCGGGCCCTACGTGGATATACCGGCTCCCGATGTTTACACCGAGGCCAAGCATATGGCTTGGATAATGGACACCTACAGCATTCTTAAAGGCCACACGGAGCCCAGCCTGATCACAGGAAAACCCATCGCGCTGGGAGGCAGCCTAGGGAGGGGACAGGCTACGTCAAGGGGAGTGGTCATCACGGCAGCCGCTGCAGCAAAGAAACTGGGCATCCCCCTAAAGAGCGCGAGGGTGACCATCCAAGGATACGGGAATGCGGGCATGAATGCCGCCCTTCTCTTCCACGAGGAATACGGCTCGAAGGTCATCGCAGTAAGCGACTCGAAGGGAGGCATCTTCAACAAGGATGGCCTGAATCCGAGCAAGGTCCAAGAGCATAAGGAGAAGACCGGGAGCGTCGTCAACTTCCCAGGCTCCAGGAACATCTCCAACGAAGAGCTGCTCATGACCGAGACCGACGTCCTCGTGCCGGCGGCGCTGGAGAGCGTGCTCACGGCGAAGAACGCAAGCGGCGTCAAGGCCAAGATCATCGCGGAGGCGGCCAACGGGCCTTGCACCCCCGAGGCGGACAGGATCTTCCATGAGAAGAAGATTCTCCACGTCCCTGACATCCTCGCCAACGCGGGCGGTGTTACGGTGAGCTACTTCGAGTGGGTCCAGAACCTTCAGAGGTACGAATGGACGGAGGCCGACGTGAACGCCAAGCTCAACGACAAGATGCTGGCGGCCTTCAACGCGGCCTACGACGCGAGCGTAAAATACGGCGTCGAAATGAGGAGGGGTGCCCTCACTCTTGCCGTCCAGAGGGTCATCGATGCGATGAAACTGCGCGGCCTCTGGCCCTAGCCGTCAACAAACATTGTTCGGCGGATTCGTCTTTTCTCTGTTTCAAACATCGAGGGCGAGCGGAGGGACTCGCTTCCCGTTCGCTTCCCGTCGATTCCCGTGGTCGCTCGCTCAGCTCCACTGGGCCCTCTTCGCCCGGCCGGTCGTAACAACCCTCGTCAAGGCCAGGGGAGGGCCGTACCGTGACCGTCGGATAAGCGTCTGCCGCAAACCCAGCAAGCAGGTCGGGACCTAAAGTCTCTGGAACGAGATGGCGTCAGGCTTCTCCCTCCAGTTGCGGACAGGGTCCCCCGGAGCTACATCGCATATCAAGGCGCGGATGATGGTGCCCCGACGTTGCAACCGCGTAAGCCTAACGAATAGTCTCCCAACGGCCTTGGTAGGCGTCGAGCTGCCCTTTGGTGTAGCTGTCCATGGGGTGCTCCCTTTCCGGGACGTCTACCTCCTTCTTGACGTCGAAGAGGTCGGTGGAGAAGTACCTCATCGATTGAGTGAGTCCCCCACTTCCGGTCGGCCAGCAAGGGAGCTTCGGAGGGCTCGGCGGCGTATAGCCTGACGCTGGGGTTCTTCTCTCTGAGATAGCGTCCGATTCCCGTGACGGCTCCTCCAGTCCCCTGAGTCAGCACCACCGCGTCCACGCCTCCGGAGGTTTGCTCCCAGATTTCGGGTCCGGTAGTCTCGTAGTGGGCTTGAGGGTTGTCAGGGTTGGAGAACTGGTTGGGGAACCAGTACTTCGACGGGTTCTCTCTGCACATGGTCTCTATCTTGGCAAGGCAGAGGTCCACGTCACTCTCGCCTCCAGGGGTGGTGATCACGTCTCCTCCTAGAGCTTTCATAATCTTTCTCCTCTCCACGCTCATCCCTTCGGGCATGACGATCGTGACCTTGTAGCCTATAGCGCGCCCCACGAAGACGCAGGCGATGCCGGCGTTCCCTGTGCTAGATTCGAGGATCTCCATTCCGGGCCTGAGTTCCTTCCTCTTTATGGCCTCGACGATCATTTTATGGTATATCCTGTCCTTGAGGCTACCCGTGGGGTTCATGAACTCCAACTTGGCGAAGATGCTGGGCTTGACGCCCTCCGAACGGGGGATATGCCCAAGCATAACGAGCGGCGTTCTGCCAATCGCGTCCAGGACGTTGTCGAAGGATCTCCCGGTCCTGTTCCAAGATACTGCCATCGATGACCGTTCCTCCGCAGTGCACAACACTTATTTATCTCTTTGAAGCGAACCGACGATTCGAAGAGCCGAAGCCTAGGGCTTCCCGCCGGCCTCGACGATGGCCTCCACAAGGTCAGAGGCGCGGATCCCTACCAGCGTCCCCTTGGAGTAGAAGAGGGCGCCGGCGATGGCCTGCATGACGAACATCTTGTCGAGGCGGATGCCCCTGAGAGATTCCTCCATCGATTCGATGAGCCCCTCAGGGTTGGCAAAGAACTCGCCGGATATCTTCACCGACTCGATCCTCTGCCCCTCGCACTTCACATCGACCGCGTAGAGCTTCCCATCCTCCTCCTTCTTGGTCACCCTCCCCAAATGTGTCACCTGCTCTCCAGCCACGCCGGGTCCGCGTAGCGTCGCCGCGCATACGCCTTGGCCGCTTCCAGCTCCTCTTCGGAAATTCTTCCATTCCTGAGCTCGGCCCCTGTCGCCGCTGAGAATCCGACCACGAGCTCCTGATACAGGGAGGAAGCGTCGATATGAACTCCTTCGGCAGCCAGCGTCGTAACCCTTTCAGCCGGCCCCGGCAGCCCCCTCTCTTCTACCTTAAGGCGGGGGACCCGCAAGACCTTGAAGGCAACCTCCTTTTCCATATTCATCAGGACCGTTCCATGCTGGAGGACGGTTCCATTCCTCCTCACCTGGGCTGACCCGCTGATCTTCTTTCCCCTGACGACGACGTCATTGATGGGCGCGAACTCCGCCCGGAGGCCCAGTGCCTTCAGGGTCACGACGACAGTCCCGAGGAGATACTTGAAGGAATCGATTACGTCATGGGCCGGGATGTCCTCTTCGCGGACGACCATGCTGTAAGTGACCTCTCCCTTTTCGTCATGAAAAACGCTCCCTCCACCGCTGATGCGCCGAACGATGTCTATCCCCAGCTCCCGGCAAGCGCTAGCGTCGACGACCTCATCAAACGCCTGGAATCGCCCGATGCTGACGGCTGAAGGCCTCCATGTGTAGAGTCTGAAGGTCGGGGGGGCCTTGCCGGCGCCCACCGCATCCAGGATGGCCTCGTCGGTCCCCATGTTCCGGAAAGCGTCGGCCTTCCCATCTCGAACGAGCCGCCACTCCTTCATGATTCTCTCACTCGCTGCGAGGGGAGGTTATAGAGCGGCCCTCGCACTCTCTCGTTGTAGAACGGCCTGCTGCAGTCAGGGCAGCCTGTAGTAAGGTACGGTTCCTCGCTCTTGCCGATGGCCTCCAAATCCGTGTATCCCAGGAAGCGCGAGAGCTTGCCATCCACGAACTCGAAGCTGGAGATTGTCGCTCTGCGCTCGAAAACCAAGTACCTCGCCAGCTGAATGCCCCTGTATCTCTCCAAGGCGGGGGTGCTGGCTCCAGTAATGTTCAGGCCGGAGACTTCCGTGAAGGAGTGGAGCGCCACATTGGCGCCCATCTCCCTGAAATCCAACAGGAAGCGGACCGCCTCTTCGTCATTCTCTCCCAGCCCCACGATCAAGTAGGTGTAGACGTTGCCGGGGCCGAAGACTTCGACGGCCTCGCGGATGGAGTTCACATGTCTTTCCCAATCGTAGAAGCCGCCCCTCCCCTTGTGCTTCCTGAAGAGCTCCGGGGTGCCGGCGTCCATGGGCACAGCAACCCTGTCCGCCCCCAGCTTTTTCAGCCTGGTGAAGTTCTCCCTGCCGATGGGCATGACCGAGACCGAGACAGGCATCGAACGGTTCAGGGCCTCAAGGAACGCGAGCGAGTCCTGAAGGAAGCCGGGATAGTTGACGACCTGCAGGCAGGCCCTCCTGATGTCCGCGTTTTTCCGCAGCGCCGCCGCTACGACCTCCAATTCGCATGGTGTCCACCGCACCCTCGACAGGTAGTCGGGCGAGGAAGTCGAAGAGGTGGCAAGAGTGCAGAAGCTGCAGTCCGCTAGACACTTCCCGCCGACGAGAGTGCTGTACGTCATAAAATAGGCAGTCCTGAGAGGAACGTCGACCTTGCCCCTCGCAAGACCCAGGACCACCGCCGTCGCGTCGGAGACCCGGACCTTCATTCGCCAGCTGGAATAGACGGCGGTGTATATTAGCTGAACTCCTGGCCTAGGAGGAGACCTTCCACCTGCGCCTTGGCTTACGCTATAACCAAAGATGATGAGAAGAAAGCCGCCTATAGGGGCTGCTGGGCCTTGACGAGCGCCACGTACTCGGCGAGACCCTTTTCGAACGGCGTCTTGGGGGTCCATTCGAGGAGCGACCTAGCCTTGTCGATGTTGATTCGGACTCCTTTGAAGTCGCCGGGCCTGGGGGCTTGGTGCTCCACGTTCACCTTCCCCAGCAGCTTGTTCAGGTTGTTGACGATGTCGAGTATCGTGACGAACCGGCCGCCGGCCAGGTTGAATATCTGGTTCTTGCCCTTCTCCTTGAGAGAGTCGACGTTTCCGTCCGCCAGGTCCGCCACATGAATGAAACACCTCCCCTGGCTGCCGTCGCCGAACAGGGTGATGGCCTCTCCCCTCAGGGCCCTTCTCGCGAAAGCGGAGATAGCCATGTTCCCCCTCATCCGGGGACCGTAGGGGATGTCGTAGCGGAGGATCGTGAAGGGCATCCCGTAGACCTTGTTCCAGGCCTGGAGGAGATGCTCCTGCCCAATCTTGGTCTTCGTGTAGATGCTGTCGGGTGCCGGCAACGGGTGGTCTTCAGTGACCTCACCCTCGGCCCTTCCATAGACCCACGTCGAGGAAGCGAGTATGACCCTGTCCACCTCCTTAGCCGTGGCTGCCTTCAATAGGTTGACAGTTCCCACTTCGTTCACCTCCACGCACAGCTCGGGAGACTGCAACGCGACGTTTACGTCGGCCACTGCCGCCAAGTGGAGCACGTAGTCAGCGTCCGTCATGGCGTTCAGCAAGTCCTCCTTGTTGAGGAGGTCGCCGTTGGCCCATTCGACATCGTCGCGGAGGGGCCTAGCCTTGTCAAAGACCCGGACATCGTACTTCTTCTCCTTCAGCTTGTCCACGACGTGGCTGCCGATGAAGCCCGATCCACCCGTCACTAGAACGACCAATCCCTTATCACTCTGCCTCAGGCCAGCACCTGCTGGATGGTGTCAACGACGTAGTGTGCCTCTTCCTCCTTGAGGGCTGTGAACATGGGAAGCTCCAACATCCTGGAGCATACGTCCTCGGCCACCGGGAAATCGCCGGCCTTGACGCCGAGCTCCCTCTGGTAGACGGGCTGGAGGTGCAGCGGCGGGGAGTAGACCTCTCCTCCGCACTTGACCCCCTTCTCACGAAGCTTCAGCTTGAAGGCGTCGCGGTCGATCCCCCTTTCGAGCATGGCCGTATACTTGTAGTAGTTGTTCACGCTGCGCTCGAAGCGCTTCTGTGGTTTGATGCCGCTCACCTTGGACAGCCCTCCGTCGTAGATCGCTGCCAGATTGTTTCTTACGGCAATCATCCACTCGAGGCGCCGCAGCTGCGAAATGCCGATGGCGGCGCTTATTTCGTTCAAGCGCCAGTTGTATCCCAACTCGATGATCGTGTTGCTGTTGAAGCTCTCCTTCCCCTGGTCCCTCAAGACTCTGGAACGGTTGTCAATGCCGTCGTCGTTGGTGGTTATCATCCCTCCTTCACCCGTGGTCATCACCTTGGTGGGGTAGAAGCTGAACGCCCCGGCGTCTCCGAAGGAGCCGGCCTTGATACCCTGATAGCTTGAGCCGTGGGCGTGCGCAGCGTCCTCCACCAAGAACATCTTGCTGTCCTTCGCCAGCTTGGCGAGCTCGGGCGTATCGGGCGACACCAGCCCGCCGATGTGGACCATCAAGATCCCTCGCGTCTTGCTGGAAAGCTTCGGGGTGACTGTCTGGAGGTCCAGGGCGAGAGTCTCCGGGTTCACGTCGGCCAGGACGGGTTTCCCGCCGGCGAAGAAGACTGCCGCCGCCGTGGCTGTGAATGTGTTGGTGGGGACGATGACTTCGTCTCCGGGGTTGAGTTTGATGCTTCTGAGCGCGACCTCGATGGCGCTGGTGCCGGAGTTCACAGCTATGGCGTGCTTGACTCCATGAAGCTTGGCGTATTCCTCCTCAAACTTCTTCGTGTAGACCCCCAATGTGAGCATGCCCGATTTCAGGATGGTTTCGACGTCGGCCGTGATCTGGTCGATGTCTTCCTGTGGAAAGTAGGGCTTCACCGGAGGAATTGAAAAGCTCATAGAGTGTGGGTTCTTTTCGGTTGCTCTATAAGGGTACCGGCTAGCGGTATCGCTGGATCGTTTCAAGCGAATCCAGGAAGAGCGCCGAGCTCTTTTGCCAGTCGGCTCCCTTCTCAACCGTCTGCTTCGCCCTTGCGCCGAGGCGGCGCCTCTCCTGCCGGTTCCTGATCAGTTCGAGCAACGCCTTGGCGAGGGTCTCGGAATCATCCTTGGCAAAGGTCATCCCGTTAGCACCGTCCTTCACCCATTGGGTGTTGCCTGGGATACTGGAGGCTACGACGGGGAGCCCGAGGGCCATCGCCTCCAGCAGGCTGGCGGAGGTTCCGTCGGAGATAGATGTTGTGACGTAGATGTCCGAGGCCGCCGTGTACTGCATGAGGAGGTCCTTTTCCACCCACCCGAGCAGCCTGAAGTTCTCCTCCATGCCTAGGGATTTCACCAGTGCTTTGACGGAGGGGGTGAGCCTCCCCTGGCCCGCCATGGCGAAAACGGTGTGGGGCTCTTCCTTCACGACGATGGAGGCGGCCCTTATGTAGACCTCTGGGGCGTAAACCCAATCATGGCGCCGGTTCCACATCACCACGACGTCATCTTCCCGCGCTCGCAGCCTTTCTCTGAACGCCTTCCTGCTCGCCGTGAAGTTCAACTCTGCAGAAAGGTCCATCCACGGGAACTGGACGATGGAACGCCGAGGGCATCCTAGTGAGGCTGCCGCAGCTGCTTGCACGTCGCTGTCCAGGAAGACGCGCCGAGCGGACTTGAGGGCAATGATCGCAAAGGCCTTGACGGGGGGATACCTCGGCTGGATGAGCACGTCTGATCCCCATACCATGAGACCATACGGACGAATCCTCGAAGCTGCGGCGTAGAAGCCATAGGTGGTGGCCCAGCAGGCGAGGACGACGTCGGGGTCGACCTCCCTCACCTCCGCCGCGAAGAACGGAACCCGAAGAGGAGTGAGCGCCAGCCTCCTGATCGTGTCGTGCTCCCCCATCTCGAGGGGGAAGTCCTCCATGACCTTCACCTTGACGCCCACACCCTCTCTAATCCTCTCAGCACCTGACCGACTGAAGGTCGAAAAGACGACGTCGTAGTGATTCTTCAGGAAGTTGAGGAAGAAGTCGTCGTAAAGGCTCTTTCCATCGTGGAAGTACTGGAGCCTGCGCTTCATGAGTCCTCTCTCCCTTTGACTAGCTTCTTGCCCTGCAGGGCTTTAAGCGTTCATTCAGGCGGTACGTCGAAGTTCCATCTCGAAGTTCCTCCTGCGACGGCGACGGCCGGCGTCCAGACCTGATCTGGTTCGTCCCGGCTGGGGGTCGCGGCGGCATCGATGGCCCTCTGGCAGACTCTCTGGACCGAACTACGAGGCATGTCTGCGTGTCTAGGCTTATATCGAAGAATTGAGCCTAGGGACGGCAGGCGAGCTTGGCCTTGTGCGAGCATGAATTTGTCTTCGCCGGCGCCGTCCAAGTCTACCGCCGCGAGGGGTTGGACGGCGTGGTCGACGTCTTCAGTTGCGTGAAATGCAAGGCCAGCGACATCATCGTCAAGAAACCCGGGTTCGAGCCCTTGAGCGGTTTCGGCTTCCATCCGACCGCTGAGGGTCAAGACAGATATCTCTTGATCTGCCGGGCGGGAGGAAAGGTGGAATGGCAATGCGTTACCTTAGAAGTGCCTACCATGTTCGTGCATGACTGCGTCCCGGCCGGCAGGTCCATGGCGCTTCGGGTCCAGCGTGACCTTTCCATCGTCAGCGAGGGACCGGTAGGGCATGATTTGGTGCCGCTTGTCACGAATGTGAACCTCGCTGTCCGCCTTGACTAGTTCTTCGCCATTCTCTCACAAAGTCGAATACAACATCTTCGTTATTATTGGTCTTGATGAACACGGGGACATTCCGCTGATGCGTTGCTTTGTAGGAAACGAAGAGCCATTCGCCGGTCGGGAGCTGAGACGTCTTGTCGAGGACGCTGTAGTCGAGACCAAAGGACTCCGCTATCACCATCCTGTCGTAGTTTCGGGGGAGGGTGCCCACGAAGTAGCTATGGAGCTGCTGGAGGGCGTTCGTGTTCATCCTGGCGACCCTCTGGGTACTCATCAACGCGTACGCCCGGTACTTCCTCCCCTGCCGCAGCAGCGCCTCGACCGCCCTGCTGGAATCTATGGCGCTGCTTCTTGGCTCGGCCGGCGCGAACTCCTGTGCTTCGTCCAAGACCACGAGGACCTTCTGCCTGAGGCTGGTCACCTTCTTGAGGTAGAGGAGCCGGTCTAGGAACCTCGTCGCGGTCACCCTCGCGTCCTCCGGGTCGGGCGCGTATACGATGAAAAGCCTGTCCCTCCCCGTCAGGAACTGGTAAGCGATGTCTTCGGGAGTACCGCGGGTCTCCGGCTTCTTCTCCGTCCCTAAGGCCAGCACAATTTCTATAGCTTCGTCGATGTCTTTGACGGAGCCCGACATCTGGTGCACCTTCCTCTTCAACGAGGTGAGCTCCTTCACAACGAAGTCGACCTCTTCCTTGGCCAGCTTGGAAAGCTCAGTCTTACTCGACAGTCCCCTCCCTGCAAAGTGCTGCTGGAGCTCGTCGAGGACCTTCTCAGCTGCAAGGTGGCCTGACTTCCTGTCATTCGCTATGATAGAGACGATTTCGTACACCTTTTCGAGGTTGCAAGGACGGCCCAGCTCCGCGAGCTCGACCACCTTGATGCGGCCTTCAGAATGGAGCTTCCTGAAGACCTCAGAAACCCACTCGTCGCCAACGAGTTTCTTTTCGAGCGTCTCCGGGAGGACCTGCGATTGGGCGAAGATGTCGATGTCATCGCCGAAGTCTTCCGTCGTGAATAGCTGGCTGGATTCCAGCATGTCCACAAGGTGGACGGCGTATTCACCCGTTACGTCCATTACACAGACCTTCATTGTAGGATTCTGCTTCATCAGTCTGCGAAGGAGGTTTGCCGTCAGGTTGGACTTTCCGGAGCCAATGAAGCCGAAAATGCCTATGTGGTAACGGACGAGTGCGTCGGGATCGATCGTCAGGTCGGCGTCAAAGCCCGAGATTTCACCCATCTCCATCCCCCCGTCGACGCAGATGAGTTCGCTCACCGCCCTGTCCGAAAGCAAGTGGGCCCTTGACCCGTAGAGGGGTATCAGGCGAGACCTCGCAAAAGTGGGAAATCCGGCGTTCACCCTGAGCCGGTAGCCGGTGGCCACGGCGCTGACGTCGATCCACGTCCCCGCGCTGTCGTCCCAGCTTTCGCTAACCTTGTCAAGGAATTCCTCCCTGTTCTGGAGGGGGACGCTGGACGACGCTCCCAGCATCTGGAAGTGCATGGGCGATACGTTGAACACCTCGTAGACCATGAAGATCTTTCCTTCGGCCGACTCCCTTTCGATGGCCACGAAGCTGGGTTCGTTGAGCCTGTCGAGGACCCCACGGTCGAACTTCGCCTCAAGAACGGCATAGTTGGTCGTCGCTTCGAAGGTCCCCGCTGTGCCCGACGAGCTCTTTGTCATGGTGCGGAGGGCTTTCAACCGTGCTTGAAAGCGCCCCTTCATGTCGTCGAAAACGCCGGAAGCTTCCGCCTTCTCCTTTGTCTCCACCTTCGCTGGCACTTCTTTTCGTTCGGGTAGCTTCTACGAATATAAAAACGCATACTGTCGAAGCTCGGCGGTCGCTTCCCTATTCCACTGGTGCCACATCGAAGTGGATCCTGAACCCCTCAGTTGTTCTTTCGGTTGCGATGATACGGACGCCCCTCACGTCCTTTAGGTTCTTGACGTGCGTGCCGGCGCACGGGATTGGGTCGAAACCCTTCACTCTTACGAGCCTGATCTCCCTCTGTCCTTGAAGCGCGTCGGACCAGAACTGGCGGAGTCCAGTTAGGTTCTCAGGCTTGACTACATCGATGGTGACCGCTCTCCCCTCAGAGATGGCCCCGTTGGCCGCCTCCGCAAGACGAGCCATTATGGCCTCGTCGGGAGGCTCGCCCCGGTAGGCCACGTAGGCGTCGTCTCCCAGCCAGGAGTCTAGGGGTTCATATGATTTTGACGTGGCCTGGGCCAGCACGCCGTCGAAGAGGTGGGCGGCAGTGTGGCGTCGCATATAGAGCAGCCTTCTCCCCCACTCCAGCTCCTGAGTGCAGGGCCCCTCGGTGGGAGCTCGCGCGCATTTACCATAGAGGATGACGTGGTCGCCGGCCTTAAGCGCCTTCTTAACCTGCATGGTGAAGGCCTCCCCCTTCAAAGTACCTGTGTCGCTGGGCTGACCTCCCCCTTTAGGATGGAAGATGGTAGAAGCAAGAACGACATAGTAGTTCGCTCCCTGCTCTTTGACCGCCCTTAGGATCCTTCCCTCCGCCTTGGCGGCATAAGGTTCCTTGTGGTAAGTCAGGACCGTAGGAGGCAGGCCCTCGACGATTTCAGGGAGGTTCACTGGCGCCAAAGCCCCCTGAGGCCGTTGAGGAAAGCGTAGCCCTCGGAGAGAACATTCCGGGCGTTGTTGTAGCTGAGCTTCGACATCGCCTCTTCGTAGGGGAGCCACATAAAACCTTGATGCTCCTCGGAGATGACCACGTTCTGCGGCCTTGTCTCCATCAGGAAGAAGACTACCTGCTTCTCGGTCTCCCTCCCGATCCTCTGAAAGCGATAGTTGATCATCGTCTTGAAGCCTTGGAGGACCTTTATCTGCGAAAGACCGGTCTCTTCGTTGACCTCACGCTTTGCAGCCATGAGGTCCGTCTCTCCCCGCTGCAGATGGCCCTTCGGGAACTCCAAGTAGCCCTTCCTGTTAATCATCAGCAAAAAGAGGGGTTCTCCCTTAGCCGTCCTGTAGAAGATGATGCCTCCCGCGGATTGTTCCATCGCTCGCTTCGCAGAGAACTGTCGTCTGATTGCATTAAAGCGTTACTGCAAAGCGCTCCGCTAGTTGCCCAGGAGTTCCTTCAGTTCGTTGATGGTCGGGAGCACTGCAGCCACCTTGTTCTCGAAGAAGACCTTGGCCGTCGCATTGGGATTGAAGGTGTGTCTATACACTGCGATGAACAATATGCTGTCCCCGTATCCCTCGACCCTTGAGCACATCTTCAGGTCCTCCATGGAGTCTCCCACGAATATCAGCCGACGGTAGCCAGGGAGGCCTCCCATGGTGCGCTGCAGGGCGAAGGGGTCGGGCTTTCCGGGCCAGGCGTTCGTTCCATTAGCTCTTCTGCGCTCGTATTCGATGAAAAGGTCGTCGCTGAAGGTCAACGCCTTCCCGTCGCTGAAGTAGTCCTTCAGAATGGTCCCGATCGTCTTCTGCGCCGCCGGCCGCGTCCTCCCCGTCGCAAGGCCTAGGCCACGGCTGAATCGCTTCTTCATGTAGTCGAGCGTGTCCTTCTTGACGATGAGCGACTCGTCGTCGATGAGCCCTCTCGAGACGCAGAGCGAGGGCTTGACACCGTAGACGCTCTGAAAGAGAGGCGAGCCTAGGTAGAGCTCGTCGAAGAGGCCGGGTATCAGGGATTCGCCAGGCATCCCAGGGTACCTAAAGAGCGCCTTCATCTCCCGCAGTAGCTGCAGCTTACCCTTGCCCTTGTAGAGCTTCTCGAGGCCGTCGTCGACGGATTTCGCTCCTGCCTCATCAGCGTACGACACGACATCGCGAAGTCCATCGATGACCTCCTCTTCGTCGTACTCCGCAGGTCTGCACTTGGCTAGAATCAAGGAGCGCAATGAAAGCGGTTCATCGCCCTCACGGCTGAGGTTCTTGACAAACGTCTCCAGTGGTTCGTCAGGGAGACCCGAAAGTAGGCCCATGACGATCGCGTAGGCGGTGTCCCAGTCATTGTTGAATCCACCCGATTTCCTGAGCTCGAATGCAGCCTCTCGGAGGGGGCCCCTGCCGGGCCTTCTGCCGGTGAGTGACTGGAAGATGAGTTCGACCGTGGTATAGATAGCTTCGTCGTAGGAGCGAGAAATCTCTACGAGCGTTCCGTCACAGTCCATGATGATGGCGTCGGACTCTTTCAGTGGCGGAAGCAGAGCAGTCTGGTACTTAGCCTCGCCCTCCCCCGTGGCGAACGAAGACCATTGAAGCTGGGCCAAGTTGCCATTTCTTTTCGCTTTGCCTCTATAAGGGTTGTTCCCTCGTCGGGCGCCAGCAAGTCCAGCCGCGGTTCCACAATTCGGGTGAGAAGGCGCGACGCCCCGGACAATCGTATATATCATGGCTCAGCGCCAAGAGAGGCCAGTCGAATTGAACTTCACTCTTGTCTTCAAGGCACCTCAAGGCCTCTTAAGGTGCGTCGTCCTCGCATATGCTTCGAAGTATCCGGTAACGGGGGCCGAGTTGGCGGCGGACGTCCGGGCCAAGACCGGCGGCCTGTGGGATCCCAGCCCGGGCTCGGTCTATTTCCTGATGAACGAACTGAAGGACAAAGGCCTCCTGGTAATGATGAGCGACAGCGGACCGGGCCGGAAGGCCTACATCACCACCGACGCCGGCAGGTCCGAGCTCGCGAAGACCTCGAGGAGCGTCATATCTGGGTTACAGAGGGAGGTTACCCTCCTGGCGCTAGTGGTCTCCATGGTCGACCCTGCGAACTCCGCCAGGGTGGAGGTGCTCAAGTCGGTGTTGAAGGCAGATGCGGACCGGATTGCTAGGCTGGAACAGCAGCTAGGGTGACCGCCAAAGGTCACTTAGGCAGGGTCTTGTACTCCTGGACGTACTCCTTGGCCTCCTCCAGGGGGATGCGGAAGTTGGTCGATATCTTTCCCGCGACATAGTCGTCCAGGTTCTTGGCATCGTCCGCAAAGTCGTAAAGGATTTCGATCTGAAACATGATTTCTTCTCTGTTGGCCATCTACCGACGCAGGCTTTCGAAAGCAGGTTTCGTTATTTAATTGTTATCCACGACTTGCCGTGTGCGAAGTGCTTCGGCGTTCTCTTAATGCTCCGGATGGAAAACGTCGTTCGTTTCCAGCAATAGTGTTATCTGTCCACTTCGGGTAAAGATGCAAGGAAATGTCTTCAGAGAAACGGGCCTCACACCGAAAGGTCAGGAACCATTTGGCAGGAGAAAGGAGTCCCTACCTTCAAGAGCACGCCACTAACCCCGTAGACTGGTACCCGTGGGGCGATGGAGCCTTCAAGAAGGCGAAGTCTGAAGACAAGCCCATCTTCCTTTCCATCGGTTACTCCAGCTGCCACTGGTGCCACAGGATGAGGGAGGAATCGTTCGAGGACCCGGGGGTCGCCCAGATGATGAACGACGCTTTTGTGAACATCAAGGTAGACAGGGAGGAGAGGCCAGACGTAGACGCTGTCTACATGTCCGTCTGCCAGATGATGACGGGGAGCGGAGGCTGGCCCCTGACCATCATCATGACTCCCGAGAAGAAGCCATTCATGGCTGCGACCTTCATCCCGAAGGAGGACTCCTTCGGTAGGATGGGCATGCTCCGGCTGGTGCCCAGGGTCAAGAAGATGTGGAAGGAAGAAAGGGTGGACCTCACTGAGTCAGCCGACCAGATCGCCTCATCTCTGGCCGCCTCTGCCGCCAGCATCGTCCCCGGCGACCCCGACGAAGCCTACCTCAAGCTCGCCTTCGGTGAGCTTAACCAGGCCTTCGACAAGGAGGACGGGGGGTTCGGAGACGCCCCGAAGTTCCCCGTGCCCCATAACTACATGTTCCTGCTCCGATATTGGCTCAGGACAGGCGATGCGCGCGCACTGAAGATGGTTGAGAAGTCGCTAACCGCCATGAGCTCGGGTGGGCTCCAAGACCAGCTTGGCCACGGCTTCCACCGGTATTCCACCGACAGGAGGTGGGAAGTACCACATTTCGAGAAGATGCTCTATGATCAAGCCATGATGGTAATGGCCTACTCCGAGGCGTTCCAGGTGACGCGCCGGGCCGAATTCGCGAAGGTCGTTGAGGACACCGTGGAGTATCTTCTTCGTAACTTGAAGTCCGCCGAGGGGGGGTTCTTCGCCTCGGAGGACGCCGACAGCGAGGGTCTGGAGGGTCGGTTCTATCTCTGGACCTGGGACAAATTCCGCTCCTGTCTAGGCGACGAGGAGGCGGAGCTCCTCTCCAAGGTCTTCGGCGTGCGGAAGCCAACTCGACCCAACTCCAAGGAAGAGGAAGATGGCCCAGTCATGAGCGTCCTTCAGATGAGGCGGCCGGCAAGAGAGTGGGCGGGAGAGCTAGGGATGTCGACGAGGGCCTTCGAAGCGAAGCTGAGGCAGGCCCGGGCCAGGCTCTTGGCTGTAAGAGAGCTCCGGGAGCATCCGAAGAAGGATGAGAAGATTCTCGCCGATTGGAACGGCCTGGTCATGGCGGCCCTGGCGAAAGCTTCACGCGCCCTAGGACGAAAGGAATACGCCGACGAGGCGAAGGGGATATCGGATTTCATCCTGTCGAAGATGCAAGACAAGGAGGGGCGCCTCCTTCACATGTTCAAAGGAAGGGCGTCGACGAGGGGGAGCCTCGACGACTACGCCTTCATCATCTGGGGGCTCCTCGAGCTTTACGAGGCTAGCTTCGACGTCAGCCAGCTGAAGTCGGCGCTGGCCTTGGCCAAGGAGATGATTGCTCACTTTTGGGACGACTCGTCAGGGGGCTTCTTCTTTACTGCTGACGATGCCGAAGAGGTCTTGGTCCGCCAGAAGCTCTTCCACGACGGCGCCACCCCTTCGGGGAATTCGGTGGCCTCTTACGACCTCTTAAGGTTGGCCTCAATCACATCAGATGCGGATCCAGAGCGAACTGCCGTCGACACCCTCAAGGCAGCAAACGAGATGGTGGTGCTGGCGCCGTCAGGATACACCATGCTGCTCTCTGCCCTCGATTATTTCTTCGGCCCTTCCAACGAAATTGTGATATCTGGCCGTAAAGGAAGCCCGGACGCCTCCGCGATGTTGGAGCGCATCGAGGGCGCGTTCCTGCCCAACGCGGTCATCCTCTTCCGTGATGTCGGAGATGATTTGCTGGTCAAAGTGGCGCCCTTCTCCGCATCGATGGTCCCCGTGAGAGGAGCGGCCACGGCGTACGTGTGTCAGAACCGAGCATGTCTGCTCCCCACCACCGACCCCGAGGTTATGATGGCCAGCCTCGCCCTTCGGCGGCCTCCATCAAAGGAGGGCGTTTAGGATTAGGCGGCATGATCGATGGTCCTGCGACCACCAGGAGATGCAGACTTGAGATTCATTGTCCGTGTGAGGAACGACGGCGGTCCCGCTTCCAAGGAATTCATAGAGGAGACAAAGGCGAAGCTGGCAGCGAGCCAACTTCCGCGCCATGAGAACTTCAGGATCTCTAGGGTCGCCATCGAGTTCGACCTCTATGAGGATGACCCGGGCGCCATCGAGAAGGACGTGAAAACCGTGTCGGCCGCCCTTGGGCTCGTCCTGAGCGTCAGGGACTTGGGCGCGGACGAAGGGGCACGCTCTCTCGGTCAGATAATCTCTCTTTCCAAGGAGATGTACGCGGAGGAGAGGTTCTGGGAGGTGCACGAAGAGCTGGAGTCCATCTGGAGGGGGTTGAAGAGGGGGGACCCGGAGAAGGAAGTGCTGCAAGGACTGATACTGCTGGCTGCTGCCTACGTCCACAAACAGAAGGGCGAGGAGGCCGTAGCCCTGTCGGTGCTCCATAGGGCGCGCCTCAGGCTAGTTAGCTTCGGGGGAGCAGCCTACCACGGCATCGACATCGTTAGCCTCATCAAATCGCTAACCCGGGTGGAGGAGGCCGGCCTCGTCACCTACGTCAAACTTCCCCCTGCCGCATGACTCTACAAGCATTCTATCCGCTTTCGGTATTATTGTCTTATTTGTCTAGGTTCCGTGTCGTCGTCGGTCGTTCGGCGATGGTGCAGGTACGCACAGCAACCGAAGTCGTCCCAGAACCCACGACTAGCAAACCTTAAACAATGAATCGTACAGAACATCGTTGCGATAGCAACTTGACTCGTGGGTTCTGTGCGAAATGTGGAAAACAGGTCGGAGGATTCGGCAAGCCCACCAGCTGGCAGTGCCCTCGGTGCCAGAAGGTGTTCTGTACCGATTGCTCACCCAAGGTCGGCATGGTGTTCAAGAAGCCAGCGTGCCCTGATTGCGGCATAGAGATGCACAAGTAGTTGCCGACATTCGCCCGTGGAGAACATGCGCTTCTAGCCGGCAAGGCAAGGTTCTCGGGAACGGTCGGAGTGCTCTATCTCACCAACAGGCGAATCTTATTCGAGTACGAGAAGGGTTTGATTACGAAAGGCACGTACGTCTCTCTTGACATTCCACTCCCGACCGTCGAGAACGTCATAGTCGAGCGACCTCGGTTCGGACTTGGGCCGCTTGCCACAAATCTGATCATAGCGACCAAGAGAGGATCCATAGGCTTTGGCCTGAGACGAGTGAAGATATCCGACCTCGCTACGCCTGACGTATGGGTGACAAAGGTCAACGACGCGATTTCGGGTGAAATTGCAGAGCCGGAACCCAACGTCGTAGTGAAGGAGGAAATCGTCAAGATTCCATGCAAGTTCTGCGGCACGTTGGTGGACCCAGCACGGGACCGCGCTTGCCCCAACTGCGGCGCGCCACCGTTCGGGCAATGACTGTCCTGAGCCTGGAGCTATAACAGTGGGTTCCGGTTGTCAAGCCAATTCGTAGCTAAGAGGAACCATTCCGAGGAGGGGTCAGTTAGGAGTCGTCTCCATGGTCTCCATAGGGGAGGCGACGTCTCTTCAGGAGCCGGGATCACACGAGGGGAAGGATAATAGCAGCAAGGGCGGCGGCGTTCGATTCGAGCTCGAAAATCCGGTCTCTCCTGCTGCGGCAGGAGGCGCCGTCGCCTTCAACCACGACTGCGACGAGGCCCGGAATCTCCTGCTCTGTCTCCCTTAGGAGGCGCAGGTTCTCTTGCACTTCATGCAGAATCGTGCCCTCCTTCCTACTGAAAGTCACGCCTGGAAGGCCTACCAAAGCGTTTTGCTCAGCCGAGGCGCAATACTTAAACTAGCATGGACTGAAACAAGTATGCATTCGGCCAGGAATCCGCCCCGCCTCCGCGAACCAACCATTATGAGTCTAGACTTAACGTGGACAATACTCCCGCCCTAGGTGACCCAGCTTAGGCCTTGCTTTGAACGCCGTTTTCTAACCGCAAAGTACTACAGTTAAGCATTTTAGGTCGTCTCTCCTCAATGGTGGTGAAGACTTACATGCCAAAGGCCAAGATGGACAGGGACATCGACGTCTACGCCATGGCACTTCGCAATCTCCAGAGCGTGACGGGGCTTCCCTCCGCCAAGGTTATGCGACTCATCGGCAGGGAGTTCGGCGAGATTCTGGCTGAAAAGATCGAGGGGGAGAAGGTCCCCGACGTGGTGAACTCTCTAAACAAGATGCTCGAAGTTGAGGACCTTGGACAGTCGCGCGTCAAGAGCTGGAAGCCCCTGGTCTTGGAGGTGTCCAACTGCCTCGGCTGCGAAAAGGACCCCGACCTGGAAGGAGGCGTGGTCACTTGCCCGCTCAGGGAGGGCATACTGGAGGCCGCACTGCATAGGAAGACGGGTCGCACCGTCAGGGTCAAGGGCCTCACCAGAGGCATGGGCGTCGGCTCCAAGGCTTGCGAATTCGAAATCGATGTAAGCTAGGGCAGATAGCCTCTTTCTTTAACTTGACGACACAGGCCACAGGCTGGGATTCGGTCCGGCCCGCGCGCAAAATCCCACAGTTTGAACGCCTTCGGAGCTTTCGACCGAGCGGTTCCAGACTTCCGCACACGACTCTTTGGGGCAGAGCCCCGCCGCGGCGTACGCATCCGCCTTTCCCCGCCCTTACTACGGCCCTTCGGGCTTTCGCGCAAGGGCCAGTGGTTCCGTGTTACGAGCCGCCTTTCGAGCCGGATTCATCCTCCGTCTCCTGATCAGGGAGCCGGATTGCGCACAAGCACTCTTTAGCAGCCTGTGTCACATCGCCACCAGACAGCGCGCGGACAAATTAGTAGTAGTTGCAGGCCTTACTTTAACGTATCGCACCCAAACAATGATGCCTTTAATCAAAAGTCGTACACCCACTGATATGAGGTCAATCAAACAGGTTGTAACGGATAGGATGATACCCTTCCAGGAGCAAGCCAACTCCTTTTCTGATATGGTGTAGCTCCCGCCTATCGCCGCAAGGCAATCGATATGCCTCAATGGGTTTCTTGCCGTTAGCCGAAGAGGCCTTCTTCTCTCCTTCCTCGCTGTTTGAAGACGCTCCAGTCAGGTCTGGTAAGTTGGGGAACTTCCTGATCCATGGAACACCTTTGATGTATGAGCTGAGGATGCTCTCCGGGAGGCCGACCATCTTCGAGATGACAGTACCAAGAAGCTGAGCCTCTTTAGTATCTGCGCCTCACTTGCTCGGGTGTTGGTGGTATCCGTCTCATCGAATTCCATCGTACTTCATTAACTTCGACCTCTGCCTTTAGGTCTAACGGCCGGGCTGTTGAGAAGAGCAGAAGACGGAGAGATGGGCATAGGCGCTGTTGAACATCAAAGAGAGACCATGAGACTTGTCGCTTTAGTAGATAACAAGGTTACGCGCCAACGGTACAAGCCCGGCAAGATCGAGGCAGTCAACGCACTTAGGCCATTCAGGACTTGGAGCGTGGCCTTGGGAAAACGACCATCGAGTTGAGGAGAGAGCGACGAGGAACTAATGAGCGCGTCCGCCTTCGTCGGAGATGCGCCGAAGCCTCCTTCTCTCCAAGACGTAGACCACGCTGTCGATGAATAGCGTCCAGAGGACCCGGTCCACAAGGAAGGCGACGACCGACGTCCCTAAGACTTCGACGGGCCTTAGAGGGAGGGCCAACAGGAGGATCCAGCTAAGTGGGAAGCCCAGCCCATGCACGTAGGAGCCGGCCTGGACTGCTGGAACCCAAAACAGCGTCAGGGTCAGGACGAAGCCGGAAGAGAGGAGGACACAGGCGTCCCTGAGCTTGGACATGTTGTTGACGGACCAAACCGTCGCCGCGCCGAGGGCAATGCTCAGCAGTGGCACGACAGGGGCGAAGCGTAGTATCTGGTAGTCCGACAATGCGTAGCCAAAGGGTCCAGGGGCGCCAATCAGGGTGGAGGGGAGGAGCACGGCGAGAATGAGCCCCACACTGACCAGTAATTATCCGAGGATGGAAGGGGACACCCGTATTCGGACTGACGGAGTCAGCATCCGCCTTCGAACGAGTCGCGGCCTCCTTTAACGATTAACTGAAGAATCCCAACGAGGTTGGTCCCATAGGAGCGAGCCGCGGCCTGATCCGCATGAAGCAACTAGGACCGAACGCGATATATCCCCCTTCCCCGTTGCCCAGTGGGATAACCCTTGTCCGTTCCGCCCACAAAGTTCGAGGTCCCCATCTACACCGTCGGGGCGCCCGCGAAGGTGCCCAAGGAGGTTACGGCGCAGCTGAAGGGCGCGGTCAGCGGCAAGATGGTGTCTCGGATGAAGAAGGAAGCCGTGAGATGTCCCGTAGTGAACGACGAGGTCACCTTCCTCGTCTGCTTCACCTGTCCCTCCTTTCTCAGGCGCGTCAAGGGGGTCGTCCACTGCGCAGCCGTGGGGCCTCCCACATACTACAAACCATCCAAGAAATGAGAGCCGCAAGGAACACTTTTCAACTCGGCTTCACCATGGTTTGGCGTCTTGAGCGACACCTACAAGTACGTCGTGACATTCAAACCCAAGGCAAGCTGGGTGGACAATATCTATCTCGGCAACATGATCGGTGAGCTGCTTTCCAACCTTGCCAATCAGACGGAGGCCTTTGAGTTCGAGGTTCAATACATGGATGAGACCAAAGGCGAAGCGAAGAGCAAGTAGCCTCGAGTAAGGGCTAAATGAGAGCCATAGCGCCAGGCGGCTCCTTCAGGCGGGGGTTTGGAAAGATAGAGCCTCAGGTCGTGGTCGCCACCGTCAACGGCAGGGCGTATTTTGATTTCGTGCAGCTCCTCGACGGCCTGGAGCTGCGTTTCTTCTCGCGGCTTCCCTGGGAGATCGTGGAAAAAGAGACGCTCCTCCTCCTCACCACTTCTCAAGAGCTCAAGGAGGGATACCGAGGCGATCGCCTCCTCCATGAGGAGATGACGGGAAACCGCGTCTTGGACTCCTCGATGGTGATGGCCCGCTTGCTGAAGTCGCGGCGGGACACGCTCGTCGTGGGCATCGACCCGGGAGACAACACTGGGATAGCCTGCCTCTACCGTGGATACAACCTGTTCGCGACGACCTGCGATTCCTTAGACAGGACGGTTGACTTGGTCTGCGGCGTCCTAGAGGTAGAGTCCGCCGACAAGCTTCTCAGGATCGGCAGGGGGGACAGGTCCAAGGCCCTTTACTTGGCGAATGAAATCCGGCGCCGTTGCGCTGGCACGTACCGCATAGAGCTGGTTGACGAGCGGGGAACGACAAAGGCCATGCGGGCACCCATCCACCGCCATGGCAGGAGGGACGCGCTCTCGGCTCTCATCATAGCTAGGAAGCGGGGCCTCGAGTTCTCCTAGTGGCTGAGGCCATGCGTCAGATTCATTGGACGTTCTCGGCTGTCATCCTTTTCTACCCGTCTGGAGTACATGAGAGATGCGATGGACAGGCTCTGGGCGCCATGGAGGATGAAGTTCATTGGGAGCGGTTCCAAGGACTGCGTGTTCTGCTCTCTGCCGCTCGCAGGGGAAGACAAGAAATCCCTCATACTCAGCCGCGGGCACCATGCCTTCGTCATGATGAACCGCTACCCCTACAATAACGGCCACCTGATGGTGGCCCCCTTCCGGCACGTCCTCGACCCCGGAGACTTGAAGGTGAACGAGCGACTGGAACTCTGGAACCTCATTGGCGATTCGATGTCGATCCTCCGGAAGACCGTGAGACCTTCTGGCTTCAACATAGGGGCCAATATAGGCCGCGCCTCGGGCGCCGGCTTCGAACACCTTCACATGCACATAGTGCCGCGTTGGGATGGAGACACCAATTTCATGCCCATCTTAGGGGAGGCCAAGGTAATCCCTGAGTACCTGGAGGAAACCTATGAGAAACTCCTTTCCGCCTTTCCGGCAAAGAAGGCTAAAAGAAAGGGCACGGTGGCCCTTTCGTCTGGGAAGAAGTGAGATCCGCCCGGGATTGGGCGGTTCCCAAGCATTACTCCTTATCCAAAAGCTGGGCCCTTCCGAACGCCGAGACTCCTGCCACAAACTTCTCCGCGTCACCCCTGCTTCCTACGATGGCGCCCCAGTGCATGGGCACAGCGACCGCCGGCGAGATCTTCTTTGCAGCTTCCACCGCCTCCTCCGCGGTCATCACATAGGTTCCGCTCACAGGGAGGAAGGCCAAGTCGATCTTGCCTAACCCCTCCATCTCCTTTATGAGGTCGGTGTCCCCTGCATGGTAGAGACGGGCTCCGCTCAACTCTATGATGAAACCCGTACCGTTGTAATTCCTCGGATGGAAGGCCTGCCCAGGTGACCTGAACTTGTTGGTGTTGTAGGCCGGCACGGCCGTGATCGACAGCCCCTCGTCCCGGTAAGTCTCGCCAGGCTTTAGATATCTAACGACTTTGGCCTTGCCGTCCAGCTTCCCTCTACAGCTCTCAGATGCTACTATAACCGTTGAAGGCTTGAGCACCCTGTCGAGGCTCTCCCCGTTCAGGTGGTCGTAATGATCGTGGGAGACGGTGACGTAATCGGCCCTCCTCCTCTGGTCTCTTATCTTGAAAGGGTCGGTGTAGAGCACCTTCCCCCCGGCTTCGATCCTGAAGCAGTCGTGCTCGAGGTAGCTGACGGTTACGGCGCCTAACTGGAGCATGAGATATAGTCGAGACCATCAAGGAGAAAAACATGTCGGAGGGTATCAGAGGGCCCCCGACTGCAGATCCCCGAGCATCCTCTTTATGGCGGGCTTCACGTCGGATATGGCCGACGGCTCTCGGAATTTCGCCATGGCGAGCCCGGTGACGACGATGAGCCCACCTGGCAGGTCGCAGAAGGGGTCCGGCGAGAGCACCAGCGCGGTTCCTATCCTAACTAGCTTCTTGCCCACCTTGGGCCTTTCCTTGAGGGTCTTGAACGCCTCTTTCGTGTAGCCCAGCTGGGACCCCGACTTGACCTCCTTCATGAAGCAGGCCCTGTCGTTCGCGCACTTTGCCTCTTCGTTGAAACTCTTCGCTAGTCTGTGCATCTAGCCATCGATGGAGCTTCCCGCGCTTAATCAGGTCAGATAAGGAACCTTGACCTGCGGTTCAAATTCGTTTGCCTTTCGTCCACCGACTAGGAATCGACTATTTCGTAGGAAGAGCTCATCTTCGCCTTGCCATCGACAGTCAGCGACACCGTGCAGTACTTCTCATGCGAAAGAGAGATGGCCTTCTCCAGCGCGGCTTCGTCGATCCCCTTGCCCTTGACGATGTATTTGACGTGAATCTCTTTGAAGTATTTTGGGTAGCGCGGCGTCCGGTCTCCAGTGACTTCCACCCTAAGGCCGGCCACTTCCTGCCGCATCTTCTTAAGTATCGAAACGACGTCGATTCCGGTGCACGCGCCGAGTGCGCAGAGGAGCATCTGCGCTGGCGAGATGCTGCGAGGCACGTCCCCTTCGGCGACTGGGGCGTCCATTATTACAGAGTAGCCATCCTGGTTGCTGGCGATGAACGTGTACCCTTCGACCCATCGGACATCGACCGTGATAGGTTCTCCCACGATCTCCGCTGAAGGTTCAAAAGCTAATATTCTTTTCTGACTTGCTGGACTTGAGCTCAGAAGGGTGGGAAGACGCTTCGTATATGCGGCTCAAACCAGAAGAGATATCCTATTGCAGATAGGGTCCAGGTCCAGCGAGGGCTCAGCGGAGACCACCAGATAGCCGTCGCGGAGCTTGTGCACCATCAGCCGGACTTTCTTGTAGTTGATACGGCAGAGCTCGAACTCGCCGGCATACTCGGTCAGACGCTTGAACATCCCAGCGATGATGGGAACGACGACCTCATCGATAAATGGCGGCGAGTATGGTGTGGTTCCTGGCTGCATCTTCTGGGCGACTTCCTTGAGGTCGTCGGACAGGATGGAGGCGTACCTTATCCGCTTGTCCATCTTGAGCACGGCGTCTATTATAGAAGTGTCTTTGATTTTGGAAGCCAATGGAGGACACCTTTTAGTGATTGCGTCATCTCGGCGTTATTAGCGTTTGATACTCACAAAAAATGCTGCAATATACTGCGTTTCAGCTAACATCATGTCAAGTCCGACCTCATGGCGTTAACATTGCGAGCTCGCTTATTGTGATACGCGTGAAGTCGAGCTGCCTCGGCTGGCGCCTAGCCGGTGTTCGATGACCCCCCTCGAAGACCTTGATCAAGCTCTTCTCCTACGGGTCAATGTCCTGGACGGACTTCTCAACGCTTAAAATCGTTGTGCCGCCTTTCATGATGCTTGCGTCGAGGGCGTGGCTGACTCCATGATTGCGGCACGGGGTTCAAAGGAGGTGGGCTCCTTCAATGTGAGAACGGGGGTGGGCACCACGACAAAGGATTTCGCTGCGTTCCTTCCACATTTCCGTCCCGGCTTGAAGGTCCACCATGCGGCGGCGGAACACGGCTATGTGGTCTCCGGTCAGGTGTCGACCGAGTGTGCCTACTTGGTTCTTGGGTGGAGCGCCGTCGTCAAGCTCAGGGAGGGCCTCAGAAGACCGATGAAGCAAGTCGTCCTGACCATACGGTTTCAGCGAGTCGCCTAGCATCCGCTCTAGTCGCCTGCGGCATGGAAACGGTAGATGTTGCGATGCCGTCTTTCAGTTCTTAGCCGGCATGCCATAGCCGCCTGCCCTATACCTCTTGGCTGAATAACTCAAAGATTCGATCAGTGGAAGCTTCCTCCCTGCAAGATACAGGATCAAGGCTCCTCCCGCCGAGCTCACGTGGTCGATCCAGGAATGGATGTTGTACACCTTCAGGGCCGTGCTAAGATGGCCGCCGCTCACTATGGTGGTCCCGTATGACGTCGCCATAATCCTGAGCAACTCTTCGGTCCCCACCCCGAAGCCCTCGCGTTCGAACGCTCCAGCGGGGCCGCTCATGAAGACCGTGCCGCTGCTCCTAATGATCTTCTCGTATCGTGAAATAGTCCTTCCGCCTATATCGTAAGTCTTGTCCGTCGGTGACACCGAATCCACCGGTATTTCGTATCTCTCGCCGTCCTTGTCGATCGCCAGGTCCTCCGGGAGCTCGAAGACCTCGGGGTAGGTCTTCATGAGCTTGACGGCCTTGTCCACGACCGCTTCCTCCTTTTCTATCCCCAGCGTCGCCCTAAGCTTCCCGGCGCCATTGAGGAAGGCCAGCGCTGCCACTCCGGTGAGGAGGACTTTGTCGGCCCTCTTATTCTCGATAAGGGCCCCGATCGCTTCTATCCTGTCGCTCACCTTAGAGCCTCCCAGAACGGCTGTAAAAGGCCCCTTGGCTACCTGCTGAATCCTGTTTACGGCCTTCAGCTCCTTCACCACCAGCCTTCCTCCAGCCGTCGGAAGGAGCAGCGGGAAGCCTACAACCGACGGATGGGCCCTGTGGGCTGTGGGGAAGGCGTCCAGAACGAAAGAATCGAAGCAAGGGCTGAGCTTCTGGACGATCTGGGTCTTGGCTGCCGCCTCAGGGAGGTATTCGTTGGCCTCCTCGGCAGAGAACCTCAGGTTGTCAATGAGCAGGATTTCCCCGTCTTGAAGCTCGGAGATCCTCTTTCTCGCATATGGGCCGTAAATGTCGTCGACGAATTCCACCTTCTTCCCCAGCGTCTGGGTGAGGGCCTCGGCGTGCTGGTTCAGGGGAATGTAGTCGTCACGTCCGACCCTTCCCTGGTGGGAGCAAAGAACCACTTTCGACTTGGAGAGGTCCCTGAGCGTGATCGCCGCCTCCTCGATCCTCATCCTCTCGATGAGGGTCCCCGTCTTCGGGTCCACGGGCGTGTTGATGTCGGCCCTGACGAGGATGGTCTTACCCTCGGGGGCAAGGTCCTCCAGCGTTAGAAAGTCGTTCTCGATAGCGCTCTCGCTGCCGTTCCTCATTTGTTACCCATCAATACTGCAGGCTTGGTTATTTTAACCTATTCCGTCGTCATAATGCCCTGGCTCAACGCCCTATTCCCAGGCTTTCGTTCGTGGCCTCCATCGAGAGCTCCTTCGTGGCGGTCCCCGTAAGCGCCCTGATGGCGTCTATGTTCTCGGGGACTACGATGGCCTCCTGGTGCACGCCTTGGAACAGGAAGAGCCACCCGTTCTGCTCCTTGACCGACTCCCGCCATATGGCCGTCTCGTAGAGGTCGTTCCTGGTCCTACCGATTTCGCGGGCATAGTCGATCACGTTGGAGGTGGACCTGAACCCCTTCTTGCCTTCGACTACGAGGAGCCTCTTCTCAGCGGAGATAGCGGAGAGGGCGGCCTCTGGCCCTCCCTTCCTGACTTTCAGTGCCAGCGCGTGGAGGTGCATATGGGTCGCGGGGACTTTGACGGCGAGCGTAATGAGGTTGATGCTGGGGAGGACGCTCTTGACGTCCTCGGCATGATGGGAAGGAAGCTCCAACGGGTCAGGCACGATGGAGTCGATGGGTCCCCTCGACGAGTCGTCGGGGTCCGTGGCTCTGCGGACCAAAGTGGCCAGCGCCTCTTCGATGCCGAGAGCATCATCGAGCGTCTTCAAAGTACGGCAGAGGCCGGTGGTGTTGCATGAAACGACCCTCACGAACTGCTTCCCGACGGCCTGCTCGAAGTCACATTGGGCTACGAAGCTAACCCCGCAGATCGAGTGCTCTTCGCCGCCCTCGAAGATTGCCTTGACCCCTGCACTCTCGTAGAGCTTCTTGTTCTCCTCTCCCTTCCCCTCAGGGGAGGCGTCTACGACGACATCCGCTTGGCGGAGCAGGTCATCCATGACTCCCGCCACCTTGAGGCCGGCATCCTCGAGTTTCTTCCTACCGGCGGCATCGGGACCGTAGATTGGGATCCCTTTCCGCTGCGCAACAAAAGCACGGTAGTCAGGCGTGCGCTTGACGATGCCCACCAACTCCATGTCCTTCTGCAGCCGGACGGCGTCGGCCACCCTCCTGCCGATGACTCCGTAACCGTTCACCGCGACCTTGACCATCGTTCTTCGATTCCGCATGGAGGCGTAGCGGATTTAAAGGTTGTAGTCGGGGGGAGGCCACCCGTCTCAGCCCATGAACTCTGTCAGCGGCTGCTGTCGCTGCCCCAAGGGCTTGGCGTCGTAGCCTTTTGTCCTGAGGAAGAGGGCGAAGTCGTCGGTGAAGCCGTGGACGGTGTGCACTTTCGTGGGCTTGGCCCCCTCCACGAAAGAGACCAGCTCCTTAAAGTCGGCGTGGTCGCTCAGCGGCAGCGCGCTGCTTACTTTGCTAGCATAGGCGTAGCCCGAGCCGGTGGCCCAACCACTGAAGCCGATGGTGACGGCGTCGATTTTCTTCAGAGCCTCGCGTACGTTTCCTCTGGCAGAGAATGAGGGGCACACCACTATGGCCGGTCTCCGACCCAGGCCAGCAAGGTCCTCGGCCGTCTTCAGCCAGATCGATTCCGGCATCTCGACGCCCAGCTCCCTGTAGGCGAGGTTGTACTGCTGCACGCTCCCGTAGGCGTAGAGGACATCCCAGGACTGAAAGAGGTACGAGAGTATCTGGGACTTCCCCAGGGAGTAACCCATAAGAGCGACCGGCCTGTTCCCGGCGAAAGCCGTGGAGATGGTCCTGTTGGCGAAATTGAGGATTTCCGCCAAGGCGGGGAAGACGTAGTCCGGCTGCCCGTAGGTGGACTCCAAGATGAGCTCGTCGCAGCTCACCTGTCGGCCCTTGGGGAGGAACCCCCGGGGCCTGCCGGCCAAATCGCCGGTGTAAAAAATCCGACCGTCGATGAGGATCCCCCTCGCCCCCAGGATGTGGCCTGTGTCGACCAGCTTCAGCCGGGAAGTCTCCTCTACGAAGTCATCCACTTTGAGTCCCTTCTCCCGCACGAGCCTCGCGGTCTCCTTGGAGGTTATGACCTTGGAACCTTGTACCGAAGAAGGAACATGGTCGCTGTGAGCATGTGAGATGAAGACATAGTCCGCGTTGACGGGGCCCCGGGGGTCGAGAGCGATTCGGAGGCCTGATTCCTCGACTATGATGCCTCGCGGAGTCAGACGTATCTTGCCGGCGCCGGGGTCTCTGAGCAACGGCTCACCACGGATGTTCCTGACGGTCGGAGGCGTCGTTCTATTAACCCTTCGGGAGGCCCCCTCCATAAGGAAAGCCTTGACATGTCTCCAGAAGCAGTGCCTGGTGTCCGGGGACTTGACGAAATGGAGCGCTTTGTCTGTCCGGTCGACTGGCAGCTTCACCTCACATGCAAATCCTTCGCAAGAGTCTATCAAGTTTATAGACCGGGCAGAGGAGGAGGCATGCCTAGATGAACATCAGGATAGGGATCATCGGGAAGACCAACACCGGCAAGACGACCTTCTTCAACTCTGCTACCCTCCAGCAGGCGGAAGTCTCGAACTATTCTTTCACGACAAAGGTGCCCAACATTGGGACCGCCTACACCGTTTCGC
>JBEKZX010000018.1:0-27196 GCA_049509455.1 Conexivisphaerales archaeon | reverse complement strand
CAACGACCTCTTCGTGCTTTCGATGAACTCCTCGGCGCTCTTGATGCTATCGTTTAGGTCCTTTCTTACCCTATCCGCTGCACTCATATGATTCCGTTTTCTGTAGCTCTATTTAATGAATGCGTAAGAAGCGCATCAGGAGCTGATGCGTCCCATCTTTCAGAAACAGCCGTGGCGCTTGCTCTAGTGTGCTTATATTCAGAGGGTTTTGGTCCGTTCATTGGTCCTAGAAGGGAACGTCATGTAACGATCATCGTTCCTGCCCTTCCGGTAAGGGCCTCTTCAGCCATCTCAAAAGAGCTCGTCGTAAATTAGTCACACGCGTTTCACTTCAGACTCGACTTCCCGCCCGGCGCGTTCGAAAAGGTCGAGAATCTCTGGCCAAACCCTGTGCATAGTGTGAATGAAGCTGCCTAGAGCTATTGTCAAAAGGCTCTCGATGATGTGAGAAAGAGGGACTCCCTGAAGCACAAGAGCGTTGGAGCTGATGCTCTGAGCAGGCGCTGATTGAAGAAATATCCAATACCAGTAGAGCGCACTAGCGAAGCCGTAAATCGAAAGAGCGACGCTCCCGACCTCTACCGCCACGGGAAACAGCTTCTTGGTATTCACGATCTGATGATTCAGCATTTGGCTATTTTAAAGTTCCATGGAAGTAACTCAGGCGGAGCCGGTTGGATTCGAATCCCTTGAGGTTGAAGAAGGGTATCGCTTTTCTTTCCAGCAGCAGTAGATATCCAAAAATATCGAGAGAGGCGAACTTGGACGGCTTGAGGTTCGCGGCTTCGGCGTCAGGAGGCCGTGTCACCAGGCTTCATGTTTCTGGGATTCGAGGGAGTCCACCGTCAGGCTCACGATGGGGTGTAAGAGCCGTCCAACTTCTCATCGCGAAAAGCTCCTTCCGCAGCTGCGGCAGAACCGCGCAGATGTCGCGCTCGCCATCACCCGACGCACCAACCCCCACTTGTGCGGAAAACACTCCTCATTACTACCCAATCTTGACAGGGTGGAAGGAGTAGCCGAACGGCATCTTGACCCTTTCTCCATACACCTGTTTCAGGAGGTTCGCGTAGTCGTCGTCTTCGTCCATCCTGAAGTCGAATTCGCCGGAGCTCGATTCTATCTTGATCTCGAACTCACGGCGGTTCTGGTCCTGTGTGCTTATGCGCTTCAGCTCCACCTTGATCTCGCCAATGGCGCCGTTCCCGATTCCGAAGTTGCCCGGCGTCTCGGAGAGCACGGCTGATGGCTCCATGGTCAGGTATCTTCTCGTGTAGCCAAACGTGGCCTTCAGCTGGTCTGACCATTGACCAAGGAATCCCTTGCCGGCGGCTTTGGCCAGCTCCCTTGCCTGTTGCGCGGCCTCCTTCATCATTTCGTTGGTCATCTGAGCGATGATCAAGCGTTGGCTGGTCACCACTCCCACGAAGGAGTCTTGTCTTCCCAGCGACCTCTGCCGTCTCAATGGTATCGCCCCAACGACGGTCTCAGGTTGGGTCTGCGACGCGGGCATAATAGGCTGAGGTGCCTGCGCGATTTGAGCCTGTGGGGGCGGAGGAGGTGGCGTGGGCTGAACTTCGCTGGGTGTGATGGGCTGGGGAGCTCCGCAGTTCCTGCAGAATTTAGAGGTTGGGGGGACCTCTTTTCCACAGTTCTCACAATAGGGCATGCTGACTGATCGGTAGCGATTGCCTTTCGTCTCCTAATAAAGTTGCCCAAGTCCGTCCGGGAGCTAGGCTTCTGCGCAATCCTTGAACATGAGGATTGTATTTGGGGTTTCCCCATGTAGGTCTCCACAATCTCGCGAAGCGCCTTCAGCGGCACCGCCCTATCACCCAGCGGCGCAGGGCTGGTCATGCCTTCCACGCTAGCTGATATGTAGTGGTCCAACCACGACATATACTTCGATGCGTGACCACACGTCGCTAGATTAATGGAACTCAACCTGTTTTCAATTAACGCCTACAAGACGCGCGATGTCGTGATCCTTCTCCGCAGCAATAGATCTCCAAGCCAGTTCAACATTCATGTCTCGGTGGGTCCATCAGCGTCCGGTTATGATTGAGAAGCCCCATCTTTGGAGGACGGACAAACATAATCGCCACGGCAATCCTCAGCTTTGCTGTGATTGCTCTCGTGCTGCCCTGGGTCAAGCCGCAAGAGAGCCCCCTAACAAGTTAGATCGGTTGTTAGCTCTAGAAAATGGCTCTTGGCGACCCTATAGACCGACCTCACGGGTGACGCAACTGTCTAATAGTGGGCTTCCAGATTCATGTATGGGGTTCCTGATTCGGTGGGACAATGACGACCAAAATAGATGACGAAATAGGAGCAATGGCTCAAAGGATCCAGTCGGAGCTTGAAACGGCAAAGTCTTGGGATCTGTCAGCGAGCCTTTACGCGAAGAAAGCCTTGCTCTTGTCCGATCTTGAAAACACAAAAGGGGTCTTGTTGGAGATACAGACCGCGTCGCTCGGAGAGAAGACCGATGTCGAAAGGAGAGTGATTATAAAGGCTCTGCTGTATTCCACGAGATTGCAAAGACTCTACTTCATAGTAAGAGCCTCCATCATGGGCCTCATAGGCGCGGCGATTACGATCGCTGCTACGGCGTTGCTTGGCACGATAAATGTCTACGAGGTAATGGCTCTGGGTATTCTCTCATTCGTCCTTTCCCTGATCATGTCGAGGTACTTCGATCCGCAAGTAGTAAGAGCCACGAGGAGCATCATCAGTCATCTGGCCAATCATCAGGGAATCAGGGATTTCATCATGGGTCATTTCTAGGCGCCTGGTACGAAGTAGTAATAAGGTTCTCTACTCATTCGAGCTCACAGATTCCTAGGAACGACTCGCCTTCCTAACACCATATGCACGACAAGGTCAGCTCGGTCTTGGACAACAGCCACGCCTACGTGGCAGCTTGCATCCCAGGTCAAATACGACTTCCAGATTTGATCTCCGACCGTCCGGACTGACTAGTGTCCACCTGTAGGTGGCGCTCACGCTTAATCAGCTCAAAGTGGAACTACAAGGTATACTTCGATGCGTAACACGAAACCATCAGTTCCTAGTTGCTTATCGCTGGCGCGCGCCGTAAGTACTTCGTGTCTTCCACTTGCTTGAGCATAAAGTCAGCGACGTCCGCGCGGGAAATCGAAGTGCCTACTTCGCCCTTGTCTACGTAGCCAGCCCTGACTTTTCCAGATTTAGCGTCATTGTTAAGGATTGACAGGCGCACGATCGTCCAATCGAGGTCGGAATTGCGGACCAATTCCGCCGCGCTGACTATGTCTTCGTAGGCATCGCGCATCGTGAACTTGACAATTCCGACCATAGTCCGGGTCTTGAAATCCGACCTGTCGTTCGGATCCTTAGCGCTCAAGGTAGAGGAGACGACAAGTCTGCTTACGCCTTGTTTCTTCATGGAGGCAATGATGTTCTTCATCCCTTGTGTAACTGACCTTCCCTTTGAACCACCCCGTGGACCCAGCACGCTGATCACTGCCTTTGACCCGCTCACCGCACTCTCGATCAACGCCGCATCGGCCAATTCGCCCTGAATAACCTTCAAATGCTCATGGCGGATGTCGAGCTTGGATGGATTGCGCGCGTAGGCTACAACTTCATACCCTGCTTCAAGCGCCTGTTCGATGAGCTGCTTGCCCGTTCCTCCGGTCGCTCCAAAGATAGCGATCTTCATTTCTGCTTGGCTAACCCACTTCCGTCAGGACGTCTTCTTGCCAGCTCATCGTCCGTCTTTCGAAGCTCCTCCTTCAACGTTGTGATGGTGCGTTCCAAGTAGCGTCGTTTCTGCACCAGGCCCTCTGTCCCGCCCTTACCTCCATGCTCCTCCTCAAGGAACGGGGAGAATGGGGTTGGCATCATGGGCATCGGCAGCGTTGTTGGCCCTATGTTCAAGACGTCTCTCGCGAACTCTCTGAACAGGGTGTTCATGCTGTTGGCCAGCTCGCTCTGCTTTTCGATGGCCCGTTTGAAGATGAGCCTCCCTGCTTCGGTGATTTCGTAGACCTTTATCTTCCTGTTTCTCTGAGTGGACCATTTCCCCTTTATGTATCCGGCCTTCTCTAGGTCTCTAAGTATGGGGTAGACGCCGCCAGGGGTGGGCATCCACAAGCCCTTCGTCCTGTCTTTGATCTCCTTCATGATCTCATAGCCGTGAGCAGGGTGCTTGCTGAGGAGGATCAGCACCGCGACACGAATGTACCCTTTTGAGGCCTCCTTGATCCAGTTCGAGGCCGTCCTCTCCTCATTATGCCTGAGCATCGCTTTCCTGCGAGAGTATCCTTTCGATATATTTATATCCTGTTCGGATATATCGCAGCGGTTAGTATCCGGGCGAATCCATCATGGAAAACGAATCAATAATCGAGGTTGAGGACCTTACGAAGATGTTCGGCGATTTCGTGGCAGTTGACGACATTTCGTTCGACGTCAAGAAGGGCGAGATGTTCGGCCTGCTGGGACCCAACGGGGCAGGGAAGAGCACGACCCTCCGGATGCTCTCCACTTTGTCAAGGCCCACGAAGGGGACTGCCAGGGTCGGCGGTTACGACATCGTGAAGGATGACACCGAAGTGAGGAAGCTGATCGGCATCGTCTCGGAGAAGATGATAATGTACGATCGGCTCACGGCCAGAGAGAACCTCTGGTTCTTCGGGAGCCTATTCGACATGCCCAAGGACGTCCTGGCGAAGAGAACTGACGAGCTCCTTGAGCTGGTACAGCTGACAAAGTGGAAGAACGCCCAGGTAGGCACCTTCTCGACGGGCATGCGACAGAGGATGAACGTGATACGTGCGCTGCTCAACATGCCGCAGGTCCTCTTCCTTGACGAGCCGACGCTAGGTTTAGACCCCCAATCCTCCGTCGAAATCAGGGACTTCATAAAGAAACTCAACAGAGAGAATCACACCACCGTGATCATAACGACGCATACGATGGTCGACGCCGATATGCTATGTGACCGCATAGCCATCGTGGACCACGGGAAGATCGCGGCCCTCGACACATCGACGAACCTGAAGAAGATGATTACAGGGGCGAACACTATTGTATTGAAACTGGATATCTCGAACATTACACCCGATCTCCTCGCCGGGTTGAAAGCGTTGGAGAGTGTGGGCTCCGTCTCACAGGAGAACTCCACTCATATCAAGGTCCTTGCTCACGGCGACGACGCGTTCGACAGCGTAGTCGACGCGATAAGGGCGAAGGGCGGCAAGATCGCATCGATGGAGAACCTGCAGCCCACCCTCGAGGATGTCTTCTTGCACCTAACCGGCCATGAGGTAAGAGATGCTGCGGACCAGAAGATAGCGATCGCGCCGCGCCGACGGTTCATGAGGCCTTGAAGGAGGAATGGGTGAGAGAGATGGGCGCGAAAACTCTGCTTTCACATAGCCTGCGAATAGCTTGGAAGGACCTACTGGAATTGTTCAGGAACAGGCTCATGCTGGCCTTTCTTATCATAATGCCTCTGTTCATGATGGGCATGGTTGGCTTCATATTTCCATCCAACGCCACCTCCTTGAGCAACGTTCCTGTAGCCATTGTGAACCAGGATGCCGGGTACAACGGTTCCACCATCGGGAGCCAGACTTTCACTGCGATACTCCAGCAGATCAACAACAAGACCGGGATGATGGTCCTCTCCAACGCGTCAAGCTTGAGCGACGTCAAGACCATGATTCAGAAAGGTGACGTCGAAGGTGGGATCATCATCCCCAGCAACTTCACTGCCAGCATCCTTGCTGGAGAACAGGGGACCATCACCATAGTGACGGACCAGTCCAATCCGCAGATATCCGCGACCATCGAGACGGTCCTCTCCAGCGTATTTGGTGAGATGGGCACGATGCTGGCTCAACAGAAAGTCCAGCTGCTCAGCTCGGCCGTCAATGAAAGCAACTCCCTGGCGATCGTAGAGCCCTACAAGGTGCAGGTACAGGGTATCGTCTCCGGAAGCACCAATTACTTCAATTTTGTAGCTCCGGGAATAATGATGATGACCGTCATGATGAGCGTGATGACGGGGTTGCCGCAGGCCATATCACAGGAGAAGGAGGTCGGCACCATGGACGGGATGATGGTGGCGCCGATCAACAGGCTCTCCATAATACTGGGGAAGGCCCTGGGCCAGACCGCTAGGGGCTTGCTGCAGGGGGTCATCATCCTGGCGCTGGCGGTTGGCCTGTTCGGCGTCACGATTCACGGAAACATACTGTTGGTCTTCGGGCTGCTCCTGCTGGGTGTATTCAGCTTCGTCGGCCTGGGCATCGTAATCACTTCGTTCGCGAAGGACCAGGGGACAGCGACCATGATGGTGACGACGTTGATCTTCCCGATGATGTTCCTCAGCGGCGTGTTCTTCCCCATACAGGAGATGCCGTGGTATATGCAGGACATCTCGAAGGTGTTACCCCTGACCTACGCGTCGGATGCCCTGAGGAAGGTCATGGTGCTGGGGGCGGGGATACCGGATCTGACCATTGACCTCGCGGTGATGATAGCGTTCGGGATCGTCATGACTTCGATCGCCGTGCCCGTGTTCAGAAGGACGATGACTCGATGATGGAAGACAGGCGAGGAGTCACGAAAGCCCCCGCTAGCTAGCCCCGTCGCTATTTGTACAGGAGATTCGTGGTTCAATCACTGTATGTACTTCGATGCCTGACATTTCACTAGAGTACTGGGACTCAATCTGCTTCGTCATGTGACCTAGAGATAGCTAAGCTGGCTAGGCACCGACTAGATGCCCTACCAGGAAGCCAGCCAGCCCAGCGGCCAATCCAATTGCAGCCATCTGGAGCCCACTCTTCCATATCGACCCGACTGTCGTCCTCGCCTCGTAGTACCCGATAATGAAGAGGGCTACGCCGCTGACCGCCACCGAGCCAAGCGCACCCAGGAGGACGTCATTGCCCACCAGGAGGTAAGGCACCAGAGGGATGATCGAACCGAAGACGGTGGAGCCCAGCACGATCAAGAAGTTCCTCCTTGGTTCGGATTCGTCGACCCGCTCAAGCCGGAGCTCGTAGGACATCATGAACTCGAGCCAGGCCTTCGGCTTGGAGGCAATCAGGTCGGTCGCACGCTCGAGCTCCTCGCCCTCGTACCCCCAGTCTTGGAAGATTCCCCTCACCTCATCCCTTTCGATCTGTGGCACCTCCCTCATCTCGGCTTCTTCGCGGCTGACCTCTTTCAGGTAATGCTTCCTCCTCGCCAGGGTGGATGTGTAGGCCACCGCCCCCATTGAGATCGATTCAGCGACGAGTGCTGCAAGAGCTGCGACGAAGATCAGTCGGATGCCGCTCGAGGCGGCGGTCAGTCCCAACAGGATTCCGAGGACGTTCACAAGTCCATCCTGACTTCCCAGGATGAAGTTGGAGAGGAGACCGGAGCGCGCGTGTAATTCGGTTGAGACCTTTGGGTTCAAGATGGGCCTATCCTACCAGGGTGGAGATTCCTCTTGCTATGCCGTTTTCGACGTGTCGGGCCCGCAACATCTCGGGGACGTCCACGGCCAAGGAGAGGCAGGACAGCAAGAAGGCTTGTCCATGAAGCCATAATTCGGGGAGCGGAGTGCGCCGCTTATAGAAGTTGCTTCGCCGGCGGGATGAGAACCAGACGTGACCCATGGTAGGGACTCGGGTAGTGGGACGAAGGTGCTCCGCGCCAGCCACGCTGGCCGAGCTCGGCTGCAAGAATGCCAATACAGTTTAACTAAGGGGCCCTTCTCGGCGACTCTTGGATGGGTAACCCCGTCTCCAGGGCCGTGGGGGCACCTCGGAGCCGCTGGCGAACATCCTTGTGGAATTGAGGCGATGAAACCCAATAGGAGAGAGGTGGGAGACCGCCTGGACCGACGGCTCAGACGGACTCAGCTCCTCGTCGGTTCATTCTTCGTTCTGTCCGCAGCCGCGGGCGTTTACCTGCTGTTGACCGACGGGTCCCTCTGGAGGCTAGCAGTATCTCATGCGTATGGGCTGATCGCCATGTGCGCGGTCTCTTTGTTGATGGGTGGGGTGTGCTTCCTGGGTGTCAGGCGCCTGTATACCCTCGCCCCCATGTGGGCGGCGGGGGTGATCGTCCTGCAGCTGGGAGACCTGGTCACTGCTCCCGCCTATAACATGTCCATTTCATATTTCGCTTCATATCTCTTCGGTCTCCCTGCCTACGACCTCCTCCTTGTCTCACAGTTTCTGGTGATCGTCCTCTACCTTAGGGGGCCTAGGTTGAAGGTGCGGGCTCGAAAGGGTGCGTACTTCGAAGTCACCAGCCAGAGGCAGCGGAGGGACTTCATTCGTATCATGGGCTCCATTGGCGCCTTCTTCGTTCTGACCGTCGTCCTGGCCGCCATAGATCTTACGGGCTCCCAGTCCAAGGGGAGCACCTCGGGGAGCACCACGCAGAGCGGGAGCCAGAGCACATCGTCCTCGGGGAGCGGCGGCGGAAGCTCAACGGCCCCGGTCGCCAACTTGAGCGAGCTGCAAGTGGGCACTCCCTTCACCTTCTACTATCCCGATCAGAATCATCCCAACGCTCTGTTCAAGCTGTCCGACGGCACCGTGGAGGCGTACAGCCTCCTCTGCACTCACGTCTGCTGCCCGGTCGGATACAATTCCACCTCGCAGACCTTCGTCTGCCCGTGCCATGGGTCGGTCTTCGACAGCGGCGGGCGGATCCTTCGGGGCCCGGCGGCGTACGCCCTTCCTAAGATAGCGCTGCAGGTCGATTCATCTGGTGCGATCACCCCCACCGGGGTCAGCGGGGCCAGTCCCTGCATGTAGAGCGTCCGCCTCTGCTTTGTGAATCTCTGCATCCACTCAGCCAGGCACGTGCTCGGTCTTCTTGAGAAGGCGGCAGTTGTCGTCATGATCGACGAGAAGAACGCCGAGCTGGAAATAGCATGCAAAATGCTTTCGGTTAGCAAGATAGTGGAGTTCCCGCGATTCGAAAGGGCCGGTGCGCCCGCGGTGCTGGCATTCCAACTCGACGAACTGGGCAAGGCGGATGTCTTAAAGTCTAAAACAATTGCTACGCCGGGACGGCACGGAGAATGACAGAAGCTGGCAGAGCGCTCCCTCCTTTATTAAGAGGGGTCTTCTTCACGGAGCCTGAGTGGAGCAGTTCGTTGTCTGAGGTGGCCATCGCCGAAGCCCTTTCGTCTGAACTCGGATGGAGGGCCCTCGATCTGCTGATGAATGGCGAGGCGAGCATGACCCAGATTACCGAAGCGCTCGGCGCGACAGAGAAGTCGGCAAAGGAGCTCCTCGACAGACTCGTCCTCGCTGGGCTGGTGACTGCGCATCGGCGGACCCTCCCGTCGGGACGGCGCTACATGGCCTACGTCCTCGCAGAAGGCAGGAGCGTCGGGTATCCTCCTAGGGACTACCAATACCTTAGCAGGGCGTTGATTAAGAGCCTGGTGGACTCGCTGGGGGCGGAGAGCGCGAAGATGGTCCTGAAGGACATGGCGGTCCGCATGGGCGAAGAGGTCGGCGAGTCGCTTCTGTCCCAGGAAGGCGGGAAGCCACTGGACCCTTCCGGGTACGCGGAAAGGGTCGTGATGAGTTTCCTCGCGGGGATGAAGGTTTACCCCAGGGTTGTGAGCGTTGGCCGGAAGAGTGTCGTCTACGAAGAGAGGAACTGCCTCTTCCAGGAGCTGGCGAGCGAGCTTCCGTATCTGGTCTGTGACATCCTGGACGAAGGCATGCACCAAGGCCTGGACAAGAAGCTCGGCCTGAAGACCACCCGCGAGTCGTGCAAGGGCCACGGCGATCCCGTGTGCAGGTACTGCGTCACATGGCCGAACTCTCGGCGCCAAAGCCATCGGATCCCCTCTTAGGCAGGGCCGGTCCCCTAGCCCATCCCTGCAGGGGGGCGCCGGGCAGGATCAGCGCGTCTTGTACACGGAGTACAGCAGGATGACCAGTCCAGCCAGCGTCAGGGTGGACCTGAATGCGTGGGCCTCGTCGAGGGAGAGCCCCACTACGACGTAGAGAATGCCCTCCGTGAGGGAGGCCGCGCCCAGCATCGCGAATCCCACGGCGGCAAGGAGGAGGGAGCTGCTTCCGCTCTTCCTGTATCCGCGATAGGCCAGGGCTACCAAGACGAAGGCCACTACCAGGGATAGTATCTCGACGCCGCTGATGTACCACACGATCCCGATGCCTGGTAATGCCATCCCAATCACCCGCTCATGTACGTCCAGAACCTCAGGAACCTGTCAAGGATCCCCTCGTTCGGAAGCATGTCGACCTCCAGAGAGTTCCTGTCTCCCTGGTAGGTGAGGGTCACCGATTTCACCATGCTTCGGTACTGCAGATACCTGCCTCCTCCCTTCATGACCACGCCCCTTTCGCCCGTGAGGAGGCCGAGGCTGCAGAGGTCCTCTACGTACCTATAGGCGCTCCTGACGGGTATGCTCAGCTGCGCGGAGACATCGGTCACCGACAGAGGGTGGCCCATGGTCAGCGCCAGTATCCTACGGCAATCAGGTTCCGCGATGGCTTCCAATATCCCTTCGCTGCGCGATGTGTCCTTAATACGCATGCTATCGCTCTGCCAGGAAATGGCGAAGCGCGCCAGCGATATAAACACGCGCCCGCCCCCCATGGAGTCGATCATAGCATGCCGAGTCTGTTTGCCTTTGGGACGGACGTCGCCGACTCCGACGCTCGAAATGATACGCCCAGAAGGTCGGCCGGTTCGCCTGTGAAGCCAAGGATAAGGCCTGCCAAGGCCCTCCTTCTGGCCTCGCTGGTCGTCGCCTTCCTTCTGACCCCCGGAATATTGATCGTTTCACCCGCCAGGGCCGCCTCCACGCCCTACGTTTACGTGGCCATGACGGGGAGCGACACGCTCGGGAACGGCTCGGCGTCGGCCCCCTTCGCCACGATTTCTCATGCCGTCTCCGCCGCGCCTCCGGGCGCGATAGTGGTCGTTTCTCCCGGCACCTACGACGGGATGGTCGTCATAAACCGGACGCTGACCCTGCAGTCTCAGACGTTCCAGGCCTCCGACGTAATAGTGAACGCCCTGGGCGACGCCAACGGTATCGTGGTGCTCGGCCCCTCGGCCTCGGGGACCGTGGTCGACGGTTTCACGGTCGAGAACGCCGACAACCACGGGATTTACGTGCAGGACGCTAACGACGTCGTTATCGAGAACAACATAGTATCTAACAACGGGCTCAACGTAATCGCGGGCCTAGGCGAAATCAAGGCCATCCAGCTGGCCGGCTCCTCGTATTCTACCGTGGCCGGCAACAGGGTCGTCGGGAACCTTTACGGCGGCATAGGGATCGCCGACGATGGTCCCCTCCTGGCCACCTGGAACAGCACGGCCGTGCCCAGCGCCGGGATCCCCGACGGGCAGCCGAACCCCGGTGATAACGACATCGTCAGCGCGAACGTCGTGATAGGGAACACGCCCAACCACTGCTCCATCGTGGTCTCCGCCTATAACCAGGGGGAAGGGGTCAGCAACAACATAGTGAGTTATAACACGGTCGTCGACAACACCGCTGGCATCATCGTCGCGGCGGATACGCCCAACACCATCGCCATCAACAACAGCGTAGTCTTCAACTCGATACTCAACGACGGGGAGGCCGGCGTCGTGCTCCATAACAACGCGCCTGGCTGCGTGGTGACGGGGAACGTCGTCATGGGCAACGTCCTAAGCAATGACGGCTCCGGCGCCACCCTCACTGGCATAATCGTCGGAGGAGAGGGCCCCGTCCCCGTGCTCAACTCCACCATCACCGACAACGTCTTCCAGAACGAAAACGTCGGCATCCAGATAGTCAACGGGAACTATACCTTCGTAGGAGGGAACACCATGGCTCCCTCCATCGTGCTCCCCATCAACGGCACCGTCACCGTCGTCAGCACCCCGTCTGGTAGCCAGTCCTCTTCGGGAAGCGGCTCGACGTCCATTCTGTCCGGAGGGGGCGTCTCCTTCTCTCTGGCCCTTTTGACGGCCGTGGGCACCCTCATCGTGGGCATGGTCGCCGGGATAGTCATTCGCCCTTCAAGGACGGAGAAGTAGCTTGGCCGCCTCCGAGGGCGAGGGCAGCAAGCCCGAAGAGAAGCCGGAGCCAGCCTCCCCCAGCTCGCGCAGGGCGTTCGTTACGAATATGGTGACCTTCTCCCTCCTCCTGGTAGCGGGGGGCGTGGCATCTGTGACAAAGGCTCTCATCAGCCCCCCCGCTTCCGATACCTCCAATTCTTCGGGAGGCGGCGTGACGACCTTGGCTTCGTTCCCGAAGGTCCAGGTCGCCAACGTGGCGGACATCCAACTGAACCAGCCCGTCTTCTTCAACTACCCATTCGAGGAGCAGCCTAACATCCTTGTGAAGCTGGGGGTCAAGGCCGAGAACGGCATTGGCCCGGACGGCGACATCGTCGCCTTCAGCCAGATCTGCCAGCATCTGGGCTGCATCTACTCCTTCCAGGCCGCGGGCTCCTCCCCTTCGTGTGACGCCACCTACCAGGCCCCGGGCCCCGTCGGCTACTGCTGCTGCCATGGGAGCGTCTTCGACCTCACTGAAGGAGCAGCCGTGATAGGCGGCCCTTCTCCAAGGCCCGAGCCACAGGTGATACTCGAGCTCGACGGCTCCACGGGTAACATCTACGCCGTGGGCATGGCTCCCCCCACCGTCTTCGGGTTCGACACCGGCTCGAGCGACATCTCCAACGACCTGGTCGGTGGCACGCCGGTGACCTGACCGATGACGGAGGTTGAGACGCAGGCCGAGCGCGAGGGCGAGGCGGGGAGGATGGAGAAGCTCGCCCAGTGGTTCGATTCGAGGCTGGGCCTCTCCCACCAGTTCCTGCGCCCCGTGCCCGAGTACGCCATAAACCCCTTCTACTGGCTGGGGGCCCTCGCCGTAGTCGCCTTCGTCATCCAGGGGGTCACGGGGGTCATGATGATGCTCTACTACGTCCCCACCACGGCCCAGGCGTACTCGTCCACTCAGTTCATCTTCCAGAGCGTCGCGTACGGCAGCTTCCTCGAAACGGTGCACCTCTACACGGCCTATGCGATGATCCTGCTCGCCTTCATGCACCTGATGAGGGGATACTTCGTGTCCGTCCACAAGAAGCCGAGGGAGCTGATGTGGGTCGTCGGGATGCTCATGGGCCTCGTCACCCTGGGCTTCGGGTTCACCGGGTACCTTCTGCCGTGGACCGTCGTCTCCAAGTCGGCGACCGACGTAGGCGTCGGCATGATAGACGCCCTGCCTCAGCCCATCTCCTCCTTCATTTCATTCCTGATAATCGGGGGAGGGGGGGCCGGGGCCGAGCTTCTCCGGTTCTATGACCTCCACGTCGTCGTCCTCCCCGCCGTCCTGCTGGTCCTGCTCGTCGTGAAGATGTACCTCCTAGAGTCTCATGGTGTCTCGGAGCCCGTAACGGCCTCCCCGACCCAGGAGGGCAAGAGGAGGCTGATCCCCATATTCCCCGACGTTTCGTTCTACCTCCTCGAGCTGGCGGCCCTCTTCGGCTCTCTCATGCTCTTCGTCGCGGCCGCGTTCCCCCTAACGCTCGCCCCGCAGTACACGCCTCAGCTGGCTTCCCAGTTCACGGCGCAGCCGGAGTGGTACTTCCTGTGGATCTATCAGCTACTGAAGATATCGGCGTTCGAAGAGGCAGGCCTCCCGGTGGCCATCTCCGTGGTCTCCGTCATCATCGCCCTGATCTTCCTCCTCCCCTTCATCGACAGGGGGAAGACGAGGATGATCGGCCAGAGGCCCAAGTACACGACCTTGGGCGCCATCTTCGCGGCAGAGGTCATCGTCCTAGCCTACTGGGGAATGGTCACCCCTGGTAGGGTCATCCCGAACTGGCAGGCGGCCCTGGTGTTGGGCGGAACGGCGGTCGCCGTGGCACTGATCTCCCTCGTGCTCCACCGTCTCATCTTCAGGAGGCTGGTGACCAGCTCAGCAGACGCCAGGAAGGCCTTGGCCGCCCCTTCGGTTCGCTGGGCGTCCGCCTGGACGGCGGGGAGCTTCGCGTTCCTCATGGCGCTCGGGGCGCTGTCCATCGGATGGCTGGTCAATTCCGTCTCCCAAGCGCTGCTAGGCGGGTCAGCTGAAGTCCTGGCAACCCTCGTCCTCTCGGCGGCGGGGCTCGCCGTCACCCTCCTGGGCACGCTCTACCTCCTCTATAGGCTGGACCTGGGGACGGGCATGATCAAGCGCCGGATAAAGGCCTTCGAAGTGGGGTGGAGGGAATGAACCGAACGGCCCGGCCCGCTGACCCTCGGGTCCTGGCGCTCCTGGCGCTTCTCGAGCTGCTATCTGTCTTCTACCTGTGGACCCTCGACGCGACGAGCCTGCAGGGCCAGCGGGCCTTCGCCCTGATCCTCTCCCTGATGCTGGTCTCGTTCTCCATGATCTCCTACGTCTACCGCACCGAAAGAGGAGGGAGGGGCGTGAGCAGGGGCTTGCTCGTGGCCGGCTGCCTCCTGGCGCTCGCGATCCTCTTCACTAATCTGACCCTGTGAACGTGTCGCCCGGCTCGCCTTGCCGACATCGGTCTAGGCCGAAAATGCAATTCTCAACATAGGGAGCAATGTCTCTGCCAACGAGGATTCCGGTGATTGGAGCTGGCACCAGCCCTCTGGTCTGTCCAGCGCCGTCTCCGACCGCATAACATCCAGGAACGCTAGTTTCTAAGGTATCGTTACCTGTACAGAAGATTGGTGGTTCAGCCACCACATATACTCCGCTGTGAAGATATCATCTGAAGCCTCGATGGGGAACGACACGACAGGATATCACTTGAAGCTTGAAGCATAAACCAAAGGTACCTATGAAAACACAATTCGTGTTTGTCGAGCCTGCAAGTTGGGGAAACTTAAATCTGAATCAGGCCCATTCGCAGGTCCAAGCCTAAGGTGGGGTCCGCGGTCGGTCAGAGTCGCTCCGTGTAAAAGGGGGGTGACCTCATGAGACGCTTGGCGAGATGTGATTTGGAAGGCTGAACAGGTCAAGGAAAGTCCTCATCGCTCGAACAGCCTCAGCCGTGCGCCGAGAAGAGACTATTGATGAGTTTCTCCGCTCAAGGTGCTATGATGGACCGGTGCCCTAGAATAAGATGGGTTGGACTCTTACCTTAGTGCTGTGAAGACGCGGCCAGTAATGACGTCAATGGGTTTCCCCACTAGGGGATATCCTGGACCGAGGTGTTTTCTTAATAGGTGCTGAGACGTCGCCATAATAATACCGAATCTCAACTTGCCCATGGAGAACTCAGATCTGTAGAGAAGAACATGGTCAACAAAGGCTGATCTTGGCTTCTTCCACTCGTCGACCAATATCCTGTCCTTGAGTCTTTCAAAAAGCGCGGTGCCGGGGAGCGGATATGGCACGGTGAATGAAAGGTAGTCTAACGGGAGAGAAGAGGCGAACCTCATCGTATCGAGCATGGTATCGTTTGACTCTCCAGGATAGCCCAGTATGAAGAACGCCCCAGCTCTGATTCCAACAGAGTTCACAGTCTCCACCGCCTCGCGAGCTTGGTTGGTGGTGATGCGCTTCCTCATCAGTCTTAGAACCTCATTGTTCCCCGACTCCAAGCCGAAGAAGACGCGATGACATCCAGAAGCCTTCATCTTTGATGCGATTTCCAAGTCCAGAAGGTCGGACCTGCAGAGGCATTCCCAGGAGATGTCCAGCTTTCTTTTCGTTATCTCATCACAGATTTCTAAACCGATCTTCTTGGTGAGGGGAAAGATGTCGTCAGCTATCCATATCCTGTCATAGCCAAATTCCTTGATTATCTCCATTTCATCAACTACGTTCGCGGCGGACCTGCTCCTGAAGACGTTCCCGAAGACTGGACGGCTGCAGAAGTCACAGTCGAATGGACACCCTCTAGAAGTCATGATTGATGTGATTGTATAGCCATGGTGCCTTCGATAATAGCTCTTGTACCTCTCATGGTCATACATCTCTCTCTCTGGAAAAGGCAGGGAATCCAAGCTAGGGTTCAATTCTCGGGTGGGTGTCTTGACAGTGGATCCGTCAGGGTTCCGGTATGCTATGCCTTCGACCTCGAAGATACCCCTACCTCTATCGAGCGCGGCAAGGATTTCAAGTACCGTCTCTTCACCTTCGCGAAGGACCACTATGTCGAAATCGTCCAGGAACGATTCGGGCAAAGATGTCGGCAGGGGCCCGCCGGCAATCGTCAATTCGGCTTGACCTTTCAGCGCCTTGGCTAGTCTGATTGCCGTGTCTTTCATGCTCAGCATCGAGTAGATTCCGATAACTCTGGGCTTCATGCTTCTTGCCTTGCTCACGGCATCCTGTTCACGCATGAACGTACAATCTATGATAGACACGGAATAGCCATGTTTCTTCACGTAGGATGCGATGTAGCCTACGCCGAGAGGAGGGAATTTGAAGATTGAATTGTTGTCGTTGTAGTACGGGTAAATTAGAAGAAGGTCAACCATACTTGTCACTTTGTATTCTTATGTAGTATTCGAAAACCGGCTTCCAAGCTTTCATGGAGTAGCTCAATCCAGCCCAGGAGAGACGTCCTTTGACCCGCTCCCATCCCCTATACAAATCGGCCCCTTCCGTCTTCTTCAGACTGAAAAGCAGGGTTCCGCTGAAGTCTGAGAGAGAAGCCTCTGTAGCTTCGACCTTATTCCACGCTCCAATTTCATCATTCACTAGCTCGAGACCATTTCGGTCTGTATACTTCGTGAAAAATGTCGATCCGGCTTCATTCATGATGAGGATTTCCTCACATCCTGGTTTGTGCAGTTCGCTCAAGTCAGCACGCACTTGGATGACGTTGGGAAACCGTCTGTAGCTGATCGTGACCTTGCCCTTTGACTGGGTCTGAACAAACTGGGTGCGTATTCCTAGAGACCTCCGTATTTCAACCAGCTTGGTCAGGAACCTGTTGGGATGTCCTTTTGAGATATACGCTCGGGCAAATGCAAGATGAAGGACGTCGTAAATCCGGGCATTGATGAAGGGCCCATTCCAAATGCGCTTCCTAGACACGGAATCGATGAGGAAGGACTTCTTCAGGACTTGGTTGGCGCCATCTCCATGTTCAACGAAGGTGTGAGCGGAGCTTGAGAAGTATATGTCGTTGGAGTACCTGACTACGGGTGTCCCTAAACCCATGCCTTCTTCGACAAGCTCTTCTCCGTCGAACACCAACACCAAGCCCTTCTGAAGTGTTGCGTTCTCCAACAGGTGAGGGCGTGAGTCAGGATAGAGCCTCAAGGAGAGATGGTCAGATACTCTGATGGTGGCAGGCCCCGTTACACCAACCGACAATAGAGCAAGAAGGTGAGTTGGACCTTATATTTCTATCTCGGTTGAAAACCAGGTTCCTCCAATTCGAATCAAGGATGCTTTCCACTTGATAGTGAGGGTGAATGTGCAATACAAAAATGCTGAGCCTTGTCTATGCTTTCTTGAATTGGAAGTAACCTTTCCAGCCAAAGTAGATCGTGAATAATTGTACTATAAGACGGGCATCATACTCTGGTAGGCCGAAAAGATATGAAGCAAAGGCTGAGACAGACATGCCGAACGAAGGCCCCTCTATTGGGTTCGCGGCCATGGCAAGCAGTTGAAGCGCGCCCCAGACACCTGCAATTATCAGGCCTGTCCTTGGTCTCACAAAAACCAGAATGGCCACAATGACGTCTATGATGATCATACCGATGAGCGCCTGGACGTGGGAGATGGGGGCGACTACATTGCCGTATGCGAAGAGGAACCTATTGGGTAGTATCTTATCGAGGACCAAGATGAGCACACCTAGCAACGCAGAAACCCCGAGAGAAATCATGGCTAACCTTTGAGTGGTTCCTTTATTCACATTCGAACAACAACCCGTCGCGCATATCCATATTTTAAGGGTTCTGAAAGATATTTACCACCGAGATTTGATGATCCAAATACCAACACAAAATGTTATTTGCGAGCCGAACAGACCCATTCTCCAGGCGGTGCTGCGTGTCACCCCCCGAACAAATAATCCAAGATCGGCCCACTGATCGTAGCAATTCCAAAGGAGTTTCTGAGTATCTCATGTGGGGACTTCGGGGTGCCGCCATCCTTGCCTTGGTCTATTCGTTATACCTGCTATCTCAACGAGACTACTCGGTCAAGTTCTTGGGAGACGTAACACCTGTCACATTGGCCATAGTGGCTCTCTTATATGTCACCGCAGAAGTCTCAATGACTAATTCAAAGATGGGCAAGCTGGACGCCGTTGTTGCATCACTTGTGTTCGCTTTCGCATATGTTCAAACTTACGAATTGGTATACCACTTCACGTTTCCGATATATCTGAACTACTTCAAACCGATCTCACTTAGTGGTCCCCAAACAAAATATCTGATTACTATGGTTGCGCCCATCATTCCCATTCTCTTGTTCAGGAAGCATCTGTCATTCAAATGGACGAGCGTCGTCTTCTTGAGCGCTTTCGTTGCGATTTGGTCGGTCTGGATACTCTATGGTTATCCTCAGTGCATTGGAGATGCCTATTACTACCCCCAGATCTTCAAAGGATCGGATGCTTGTGGTTTGTCGATACCTCTTAACTCCAGTGCGAAGGTAACGCTGGCGGCGGTGTACGCCTCATTGTTGAACTACAATCTGATCTTCGCGCTGACTAAGGACCGCATGCTCAGTCTGAAGGACGTCCTATGGCGTAGTGCAAGACTCACCTGATCGGTCGTCAGGAATCGACGGTATCAAGATTGACATTGCAAAGTCAAGATCGGACTAAAGGTTATCTTGCAGCACGAGATATCCAAAATTATGACGTCCAACAGGAAAGATGGCGTTGTTATCATTCTGACTCTGACGACTCTCGCTTAATCGTTCCATAGACCTTGGGGAGCCCCAGGTCCTCTGCACGCCCCAATGGCTGCTAGACTACGATTTGATAGATTACGACTTCAGCATCGCTATACATAAGGCTCAGCCATCCTCTCGATACCAGGCCGTCGAGATACGTGCGGGCCGCGTCTGACCCCTGGATGTCCCCGTACAGCTTCGTGTGCAGGATGAGGTAATCGATGCCCATCTGTCGTAGCTGAGTCAGGTCCGCGGCCTGTGTAGGAGTCGCAAATGCGCTTGTATTGTAGGACAGGAGCCACTTGTTGGTGACGTTGGGAATGTAGGGAATGAAAAACCGACTTAGGAAGTGCTGTTCCTCGACGAAGTGGTCCGAGGCGGCAACTTGCGTGAGCCCCGAGGTCTCACCGTCCACGACATCCTTTCCTGTGAGCACCCCGTAGTACTGATAGTACACGAGACCCGCGGTGGAGGGCAGGATCGGCAAGTCTACTTCGGCGATCCCTGCGTGGTCTTTGGCGATGAGGGCGAAGCCTGGGTCATTCCATTGGTAGCCTGCCGATTGCGGGGTGAAATACCACGCCGGTGCCGCAACGAGGTTGTCTGCGATGATGACGGCGAGCACGATGGCGGCGATCAAGGCCTTGGTCGGCACTCGCAGCTTGGGTGCGGAAGAGAAGACCTGCCCAGCCACGAAGGCCAACGAAAAGGTGGTCAGGGTGGAGAATCGGGTCACCTCCCGAAGGCTGGTGAAGGGCCAGGCCACGGGCGGCAAGAGCGAAATGACTGCAAAGACTGCACCGCACACGATCATGAACACGCTTAGGGGGCTCCGACGGCGAAGGATGGAAACGACGGCCAGCACGACGGTTGAGAGTCCGAGGTACGACGGCGTCTGCTCCCACAGCTGCACTGGATTGCCAGGAAAGAAGTAGGCGTACTGGTTTCTCCAGAGAAGGCTCTGCAACGTGTTGGTCGTGGAGCTCCACTGAGCAGGCATGCCGAAGGGAATGAGCGGGCCGGCCATGACAGCGAAGATGAGGCCGGCGACTACGTACTTGGAGAGCAGTGCGCGACTCACTCCGCGGCTGCGCCAGACCTCCCGCGCCAGATACAGCGCCAAGAGCATCAGTGCCATGATTCCGAAGAAGGGGCTTGACCAGTATGCGAGCCCCAGCATGAGTCCTGCGAGGTATTTCCTATTCTCATACAAGGCGAGCATCAGTAGCGGAAAGACGAAGCCGCTTAGAAGAGAGAGATGTGAAGGCATTCGCATGATGAATTGGTCACTGAAGCCATAGGCGACTGCGCCGACCAGCGCCCCGAAAGGTTCGGTGCCAACACGACGAAGGAAGTAGTACATCGACAGAGCCGTGCCGAAGACCAGCAGCACTGCGACGATTCTCTGCGTGAGTACCCAGTCCGCGACGAAAAAGTTGACGACGTTCCCAATCAGACTGGGAAGGAAATTCAGGTCAAACCCATCCTTGATTTGCACCGAGACTGGATAGAACCACGCATTGGTCACGAACCCGGTGGAGAGGAGTCGAGGAAATTCATCCATCAGCGTGACATCCAGCATGTCATCGATTGTCTGGCTGAGGTAGAACATCGAGAAGAGGCTGAAGAAGGTCAGAATGCTAGCAAGCAAGCCTGCCACAAGCAGGATTTCCTTTGGGCGCGCGTTTCTTCCCTCGATGGCGGCTGGACGGTTCTGCCCGGCCAAGACCGGTCGGATAGTGGGCTGGAGCCGCTTTTAAGTAGCCCGCCTTGGGCGTGCGCCTGAGTTCTGAGGGTGTTCATGAACGAAGTCGGAAATGATGAAATGCTTAATGGCAAATCGAAGGCTTGATTGAAACCACAAAAATATGGCAAAATGATATGTCGGCTTGGCGTCCTAGTAGAACAGATATCCAAAAATACCGTGGATGCTGGTCGGCTTCGTTCTCTCTCAGTTAACCTATCGTTTCCAATAACACAACGATGAACGAAGTCAGCCCATTCGCAGGTCCAAGCCTACGTCCAGGCAACAACCCGCTTCTGCCTGTCGTTACCATCAAATAAGATGACTGTTCGAAAGGAGCGATAAGAGATGACATCGGAAGTTCACCACTCAAGAACTGCAAGAGTTGAGAAGAGCAAACCCTCGTTCAGATTCGGGCGATGCGATTACAGAACGTAAGGGACGCTCAGAGAAAAAGGGAAATGGACGAGTCCGTGAAAGGAGGCTTATTTCCGGGGCTTTTGCCTAAACCTGAGAAAGGCGAAGGCCAGTAGCACGATACCTGCCAGAGTTGCGAGGGTCCCCAGTCCCGAGCCGCGAAAAGGGGCGCCACGAATAGTTATGATCGCCAGTCCAGCGATCAATAGGATTATTCCTAACACAGTCAGAATGATGGCATGCATGTTGCGGTTGTCGGCAGCCTTTACCGGTTCTGTCAATTAGAAGTCCTTCCTCATTCCGCGTCGATTCTCTCAGTATATAAGCCTATGGCGAATGAGACCAATCATTGAACTCTCATGATGTTAGACCGCTTGTAGCTCTGTAGCAGTGGGATGTCTGTGGGATGTGTTTACCTGCACAGCAAAGTCAGACGCGAGCCCAAAAGAGCAACATCCTAATCGAAGCATAGCGACGTATGGGGTACATCCCACGTTCCCTCTGCATATTGATTTCAATGACACAAAGATGACCCAGTCAGCCCATTTCGCCGATCCAAGCCTACGTCCAAGGCGGGTGGTTGATGATATTGATTTCTTTTCCAGCAGCGATAGATATCCAAAAACAAGATGGGATGCCGGAAGAGGTATCGTCTCCAAGCACTGGATTGTCCCTTGGGCTCAATTCGCCTCTCTTCTCCTTCGGCTAGCGACTGACGGATGTCCCGCTGATCGTCCTCGTGAGTCTTTCGGCTTCGTGTTCTTAGGAGATACGCTCATGCACGTGTCGAACCCTAGGCTAAGGTCTTGCCTCGTTGCCAATCTGGTCTAGACGCGACTAGATGATTCTCCGATGTGCCGAAATCCCATGGGACCCGGAGAGACCAGCATATCCGTGGATCACGGCGACCGCTGCCCTACTTTGACGACGCGTTGGCAGCGCTGCGTTTGACTAGCTCGACCAGGATGGCGGCGGGGATTTCGGGCCTTATGTGTATGAGAGCTCCGAACGACCGGGCGATGTAACCGGCGCAGCGTGTAGGCTCGACGGCGACGACGTCGGCCGACCTCGGCTGGTTGCCCAACACCGCCATTTCGCCGAAGAAGTCGCCCTTCCCTAGAGCCGTCATCACCTTGCCCCTCCTCCTGACTTCCGCCTTCCCCGAGAGTATCACGTAGAACCCGATTCCGAGCTCTCCCTCCTTGACTATCGTCTGGCCCGCCTGGAAGGACAGATCTTGGCCCAACTCCGCCGCCTTCTGCAGCTCCTTCTTCCCGAGGCCGGAGAAAAGGGAAACCGAGGCCAGGGCGCTGGCAAAGTCCGGCTGTCCTACGCCTTCTTTCATCAAGTGAGGTCTTTGAAGTGGAAACTTAAACCCATCGTCGGTTCCCCGCTGTGAGATGCAAACATATCGGCCGCCTGACCATCGATGCGGCGCCTTCCTCTGAGGTCCCGTCTTCCTGACGCGCATTGGAGCACCCGCATTCCGGGGCTCGAATGAATAGCCGAGATGAGGCCAAGGACCCAGTTGTGAATGGCAGGTCCCGCCGGGCCCGCAGGCTGACCTATCCTCCTTCAATTAACCTATTGTTTTCAACGACACAAAGATGAACGAGCCAGGCACATTCGCAGGTCCAAGCCCACGTCCCTGAAACAAAGCTCGGTCGATTATCAGCTCAACATTCATATCTTGGCAATACCTCAGTCTACTACACGACCCAAGACAGTTCAGGTAAGACAGGGTACATTGCGATAGCCATCTTCTTGGTCGGGCTGGTGGCCTTCTTCGGACTTCAAGCATCCTTCGGGTCTGGTCTCGTCATACCCGGTCCACACACGGAGAAACTCGTTCTCGCCGCATCGACAGACGCCTCCAACAGCACCCTCATCATCTACATATTCAACAACAGCCCTGTTTCAGCGACCGTCACTCAGGTCTTGTTTGACGTGTCGCTGCCGATGAGCAGTATCACCGCCGAAGGGGATTTCAACAGTACTTCAGCTGGCGCTTTCCTGTTGGCGTCAGGAACTCAGCGAGAGCTGCTAATTGAGAGTTCAATCTTAAACGTCAGTTCGGGACAGAGCTATGAAGTCGCAGTAGTGACGGCGGCAGGGAACAGCTACCCGTACCGGTCAGTCTGGCCGTGAGTTGCCTCTGTAACTGAATTATTCAGTTGTATTCAATAGCTTAAGGATGATTAAGCGATAGAGTCGTCATCGTCAGTCAAGTCGGTGATATTGGCTCTCATTCAGCAGAAACAGGTGTCCAAGACGATCATGATTGGCTTGGCCTTAACCGACCGACACTTTTGGTGACAACATGAATTCCCACGCAAGTACGACCACCAAATGCAATCCCCGAGGGTCCGGATTTACTAGTACTCGTTTCTAAGTCGGACTTACAGATATACTTCGATGCCTGACCACAAGGCGACAGATTACTGGAACTCAACCTGCTCTCAATTAACACCAAAAGGTCTCGTGACATCGTAATTCCTTCCAGCAGCGATAGATATCCGAAATCAAGACGTCCAACAGGAAAGATGGCGTTGTTATCATTCTGGCGATGACGGCTATCGCTTAATCATCTTTGTGTTATTGAAGACAATAGGTTAATTGAAGGAGAGCTCGGCCGGCGGGCTTGAAGGTGGTGCACGGAAATTCATTTCCAACTTCAGGGCCGGTTTGTCATCAACTTGGCCTGTGGGGTTTGTGCTCTATCCGGCGTCTCCGAAGCGATGGGGAGTGTCACCGTCACCTTCGTACCTGCTCCCTGTTTGCTCTTCAATTCGAGGGAGCCGCCGTGCGCCTCCGCTATCTTCCTGGCGATGGGCAGGCCTAGGCCCAGGCCCTTCGCCTTTGTAGTGTAGAAGGGCTGGAAGACCTTCAGAAGGTCTGGCTTGCTGATGCCCGCACCAGTGTCCGCAACGGAGAATGAGACGGAGCCGCCTTTAAGTTCGAAGGAGATGGTGAGCTTCCCTCCGTGGGGCATGGCGTCCACTGCGTTCTCTAGCAACCCATTGACAACCTTCGCCAGCTGACTGTGCTCCGCCAGGACGTATACCTTGGGAGCCTTCCTGACCACCAGCCTGATACCCTTCGGGATGGGATATGCTGTCGCCGCACCCGCGATGAAGGCGCCAAGTTCCAGCTGCTGTTTGGGCGGTTCCAAGTTGCGCGTGTATTCCAGGAGGTCCTCGATGACCTTCCCCGCATGGTCCGCAGAGCCCGATAGAAGCCGCAGGGTGTCCTTAGCCCTGGGGTCGAGCGACTTGGGAAGCAGCTCGCCGAGGATGTAGGCCTCGGTCTTGATCCCGGCGAGCGGATTCCTGAGGTCATGGGCCAGCTGGGTCGAGACCCTGCCTATGGCCGCCAGCCTCTCCGACTCGAGGAGCGCCCTGTGGGTCTCCTCCAGCTCGGCCGTCCTTTCCTGCACGAGCTCCTCCAGCCGTGTGCTGTACACCTTCAACTCCTCCGCCGCCCTCTTCAGCTCGGTGATGTCTCTGATTGTGCCCAATATTAGATTCCTGCCCTCCGCCTGCAGGAGGGACGCGGATAAGAGGCCAGGGAAGACCTCGCCGTTCCTCCGCCTCCCATTCAACTCCATGTTCCTGACGACCCCCTTCGTCTTCAGCTCTGACAACACCCTCTCCCGGCCGGACGGGTCATCGTAGAGGCCCAGCTGATCCGAGGACATCCCCACCGCCTCCTCCCTTGAGTAGCCGAACATCGCCACGAACCTGTCGTTGACTTCCAGTAGGCGGCCCTCCTCCAAGACGCAGAAGGCGTCGGGGCCTACGACGAAGGCCTTCCTGAACTTCTCCTCGCTCTCCCTGAGGGCCTCCTGGGCCTCCTTGCGAGAGGTTATGTCCTCAAGGACGGCGATTGTGTACAGAAGTCTCCCATTCGCATCTCTGTCGGGCGTCGTCGTCTGAGATAACCAGACGTAATGGCCGTCCTTGTGGCGGAACCTCGCCTCGCCCCGGAAGCTCGTCAGTCCGCTGGCCAGCATCTTCTCCCTCGCCGCTATCACACGTCCTACGTCGTCGGGGTGGAGGTACTCCTGTATCCTGGTCCCATAGATCTCCGCCTCGGAGTAGCCCACCATGGAGAGGAAGGCCGGGTTGGCTTCTATGATGCGCCCGTCGGGGGCGGCAAGGCCCATCCCCACGCCCGACGAGTCGAACATCGAGCGGAACTTCTCCTCGCTCTCGCGCAGTGCGGCCTCAGCTTTCTTCCGCACCGCCATGTCCACACCGTAAACGTTGCAGTAGCCGCTCCCGACCATGGGTGAGAACGAGAGATCGAAGGGGACCCCGCCCGCCTCCACTTCGTCCCTCCTCACGGAGTTCGCTTCCATTGCCTCCCTGACCCTCTCCCTGATGCCCTGCGGAGCCGGAGCTCCCACCTTACACCCAAGGCTCGCCAACATACTCTGTCCGGGAGCGTTGGCGTAGATGACCACGCCGTCGCCGTCGAGCCTCAGGACGGGGCTTGGATTCTCGGAGGGGAACTTCGCCAGGTCCCTAATGGCCACCGCGGCCTTCATCCTTTCAGTGACGTCGCTGAAGACGGCGCAGAAGTAGCCCTTCTTTGGGGAGTAGGCGGAGACCGAGTACCATCTATGCAGAGCCTCGGAGAACTCCTCGAAGGCGATGCTTTTTCCCTCCAAGGCTACCTTCCCGAATGCCCCGATCCAGTCAAACTTGTCCTCTAATATCCCGGGTATCGCTTCCGTGACCCTCCGGCCGACGACGTCGGCGGCCTTCAGCCCTGTCAACTTCTCGAACTCCCCGTTGACCTTTAAGAAGACGCAATCCACGGGCTTCCCCCCTTCGTCGAGGACCATGCTAAGGTAGGCGAAACCGTCCGGCATGTTGGTGAAGAGTAGGAGGTACTCATGCTCGCTGAGGTGGAGTGCCTCCTCGGCCTCCTTGCGAGATGTTATGTCCGCAAGGATGGCCACCGTGTAAAGGGGTCTCCCGTCTGTGCCCCTGACCGACGACTCCGTCCGGGCCAGCCACCGGTAGCGGCCGCCCTTGTGGCCGAACCTCTCCTCGGACTGGTAATCCAGGGATCCGGTGGCTAGCATCTTCTCCCTCGTCGCCATCACTCGCTCCAGGTCGTCCGGGTGGATGTACTCGTGAATCCTTGTCTCGTGAATCTCCGTCTCGGAGAGGCCTAGCATGGAGAGGAGGGTCGGATTGGCTTGGATGATGTGCCCGTCGGGGGTGGCGATGCCTATCCCCACGCCCGAAGACTCGAATATCGAGCGGAACTTCTCCTCGCTCTCCCTAAGAGCCTCTTCGGCACGCCTGGTCTCCGTGATGTCGACGCCGATGTTGACGTAACCGATCCGCGTGCCCTCGACGTCCACCAGGGCGGAAATCGAGCCCTTGACTTCGATGGTCCTCCCATCTTTGCAGACCTGCGAGACCTCACCCCTGACCGACCTTTCCTTTGAAAGCCGGGCTATGACGTCCTCCTTGGGGCCAGAGTGGAACTGCGTCTTCAGGAAGTCGATGACGTTCTTCCCGAGGGCCTCCTCAGTGGTCCAGCCATACAACTTCTCGGCCCCCTTGTTCCAAGAGGTGATGGTGAAGTTCAGGTCCGTCGCTATGATGACATCGGCGACATTGTCGACGAGCGAAGCCTGGTAGCGGGTGTTCACCTGGGCCTTCTCAAGGGCGTTCGAGTAGCGGGAGAGGATGTAGTACAGGATGACCAGAAAGAGGACCAGGAATGGCAGGTCGCCCAGGACCTCTCCTTGGAAGGTCGCCGCCGTCCCCCCGGTCACCATCGTCGTGTAGAGGTCCCAGATGACGATGGCCAGGAGCCCAACGACGGAGGCCAGCGCGGTCAGCCTGATGGGGGCCTGCTTCCTGACCAGCCATCTCTGCGTCCTAGAGAGGTCGTCCGACTTCGCCAATCTACGGCCCCCTCACCAGCGGAAGCGAAATTGTCAACGCCGTCCCCCTACCGACTTTGCCCTCCGCGAAAATCCTCCACGGGGAGCCTTCACCAACCTCTTGCGGAAGGTGAACCATGCCGATAGTATCATAATAATGATGCATCTCTTAACCTTATTGCATTTGGATATGGGAATCATGTGATTTGAGGCAGATTGGTGAATTCCTCCAGCGTAGTTGAACAAAAGT
>JBEKZX010000017.1:0-28701 GCA_049509455.1 Conexivisphaerales archaeon | reverse complement strand
AGACCGAACCGATTTCGCTGCGCGCCCGGTGCCTGAAAGGTAAATAAACACATGTCCTAAGTACAGACCGTGGCTGTGAGCTCGAGGCACGAGGGCGACGATAGTCCCACCATGATCTACTTCGCAGTCGCCTCAACGGCTGTGCCTGCCGTCCTCCTTTTGTCATTCGTGTTCCTCCTCTATCAGTCGGGGTCCGGCTTCTCGCAGGGTGCCTTGGAGACGGAGACGGCGGCCATCGTCTTCATCCTGATCTCTTCCGCCCTCACCTTCATGCTAGTCAGGCGTTCCAGCAATCGCACCGAGCTCTTCCAGAGAAAGCTGCTCAGCGCCAACGAAGCCCTAAGGGTGTTCATGCTCTCCTCCCCCATTCCGATGAAGTCAATCAGCTCCGGCGGTACTATCAAGATTTGGAACACCGCCGCCGAGAAGGTCTTCGGCTGGAAGGGGGAGGAGATAATTGGCAGGAGGCACAAGGACGTGCTCGCCTTCGCCCAGACTCGGTTTGCCGACCTTGCTCAGCTGATGCAGGGAGGGACCCCCGTGTCATCGAAGGGCGTGCAGATCAAGAGGAAGGCCGCGTCGCTTCACCGGAGGGCCTGATATTAGACGTGACAGAGCGCCGCCGTGCCGACATCGCCCTCCGTGAATCGGAGGAGAAGTACCGCCAGCTGGTCGAAAGCGCCAACTCCATCATCATCGAGCTGGACGTCAGCGGGCGCATCATCTCGTTCAACGAATTCGCCGAGCGTTTCTTCGGCTACGACAGGCATGAAATCATTGGTATGAAGGCTTCCGAGACCATCGTGCCCAAGGTGGACTCGACAGGCAAGGACACGTCCACGCTAGTGGACGACGTCATCCGCGATCCGGTCAGGTTCGCCAACAACATCAACGAGAACGTCAAGAAGGACGGAACGAAGATCTGGGTGCACTGGACCAACCGGGTGGTCCGGAGCGCTTCCAGCGAGCCTGTAGCCATCTTGGCCGTGGGCACGGACATCACCGAGCTGACGCTGGTGCAGCGCAACCTGGAAGAGAGCGAGAATAGGTACCGCCAGCTCGTCGAGTACTCTCCCGATGCCATCCTGGTCTACAGCGAAGGCAAGTTCGTCTTCGCCAACGCCGCCGCCCTTGCCCTGGTGGGCGCAGCCAAAGCTGACGATATCGTCAGTAAGGACTGGGCAGCATTCTTCGACCCCTCCGACGCTGACGCCATCAGGGAGAGCGTCAAGAAGGGGACGGACGTCGTGCAGGAACTAAACCTCCTGGAGGTCAAGTTCCGTCGCCTCGACGGTGGAGTCGCCGACGCCGAGGCTGCCGTGATTCGGGTCTCCTTTAGGGGAACGCCTGCCCTCCAGATCGTAGCCCGCGACGTAACCCAGCGCAGGCTCGCCGAGAAAGAGAGGAGGGTCTTCGAAGAAAGGCTGTCGGCCCTGCACTTTTACGACACGGAGCTCAGCTCAGCGAGGAGCCTGACGGACCTTTATGAGATAACCATGGACGCCGTCCAGAGGACCCTGGGGTTCGCGCACGCCCTCTACGCCACCGTGCGCGGAGAGTTCCTCGAGAGGGTCTCGAGCCGTGGCCAGGTGAGCATGATGGCCCGCAGGCTCCCTCTTGACGGCTCACAGGGTGGCATCATCGTCAGGGCGGCCCGCACAAAGGAGCCGGTCCTCGTCCGCGACGTCTCGAAGGACGAGGCCTACGTCGTTGGCGTCCCCTCCGTCCAATCGGAGCTGGCCGTTCCCGTCGAGCTGGAGGGCAAGGTCTTGGGCGTGATTGCCGTCGAGAGCACGGAGCTCGACGCCTTCGACATCGACGATATCAAGCTGCTCCAGATACTGGCTTCGCACATGGCCACGGCCATGGGGAACCTCGAGCAGAGGATAGAGACTGAGAAGCGCTCCCACCAGCTGGCCTTCCTTCTCCGGAGCTCAGCGGAGACGCTGCGCGCCGGGGACGTCCACGAGAGGTTGCAGAAGATCGCAGAGGCGATGAGGGATCTGGGCTGGAGGAGGGTCGTCATCTCGGCTAGGGACGAAAACATGGACATCGTGTCACAGGAGGATCTTGTAACGGCGGGCCTAAGCGATGAAGAAAGAGACTACCTGTGGAGGACGGCGTCCTCAGGACCCAGCTGGAGGGACAGGTTCGGACCGGAGTTCGAACGCTTCAAGATCGGCTCATTCTACTACCTGCCTTGGAGCGACCCCTTCATCAGGGAGAAGACCGCACAGATAGGTATCGAGAGTCGCCTCTTGCCTGAGCAGATGGTGGACTGGAGCCCCCAAGACCTGCTTTACACGCCCCTGACCCTCTCCGACGGCCGCATCGTGGGCATCCTCTCCATCGACGACCCCGTGGACGGCAGGAAGCCCACCCAGGCTTCGCTGGCCCCGCTCGAGCTTTTCATAGGCTTGGCCGCTATCGCCCTCGAGAGTGCGAGGCTCTTCAAGCAGTTGGAGGGAGCCCGCAACGAAATCAGGGATTACGCTGGCCAGCTGGAGAAGAAGGTAGACGAAAGGAGCCGTGAACTGGTGGAGGCCCAGGAGAAGCTTCTCAAGGCCCAGCGCCTCGCTACCATAGGTGAAGTCTCCGCCCAAGTGGGCCACGACCTGCGTAACCCCCTGACGACCATCAACACGAACCTCTATTATCTTCACAACGTCCTGCCGAGGAAGCAGAAGGACAGAGTCGAGGCAACCCTGAACTCCATGCAGAACGCCGTCTTCTATGCCAACAGAATAGTGGAGGACCTCTTGGAGTACTCGAGGGAGGCGGGGCTCAAGAAGACCAGGATCGTTCTGAGCTCTCTCATAAAGTCCTCGATGGGCTCCGTCTTGATCCCCAAGAGCGTCGAGGCGGTGACGGATTTCGACGACAACGTCGAGATCAGTGGAGACACCACCAGACTCACCCGCGTCTTCCAGAACCTGATCAGCAATGCTGTCGACGCCATGCCCGGCGGCGGCAAGCTGACGGTCACATCCAAGGTCAACGGGAAGGAGGTCGTCATCGACGTCTCCGACACGGGCGCGGGCATAGGGGAGGAGAACCTCGCGCTTCTCTTCACCCCGTTCTTCACGACGAAGTCGAAGGGACTGGGGCTCGGCTTGGCGATTTGCCGGCGCCTTGTGGAGGCCCATGGCGGGAGGATAGATGTGAGGAGCAAGCTGGGCGAGGGCACCACCATGAGCGTAACCCTTCCCCTCTATTCGCCTGAGGACGCCCCTCAGGAACAATCCGACGGGTCAGCCCGCTAGGGTCGCTGACCGACAAGCAGCGCCTGCTACCGCAAAGAAGCGGGAGACGGTCAACCCAACCATCTAGTCGGTGGCCGCCGCCGGGCTCCAACGCAGAATTCTGTAGGTCATCGGCTGTCGACCGATAGTGACCGAGCTTGCTGAAGACTTTATATCGGGCCCGACGTCGTCGGAGAATGGGTGCAGACGGACGATGGCGTTGAGGTCAGCAATGTCGGCCCTTTGGCATGTCGAACTCCCCTTCGATTATGAAGGTCGCTCAGAAGCTCAGGGAGGGCTTTCTCGGTGAAGCTCAAGGCCGTCGTAACGGGAGGCGCGGGTTTCATCGGTAGCCACCTTGTCGAAAGACTGCTGGCCGACGGCGACGACGTCATGATCATCGACAACTTCTACACCGGTAAAGCGGAAAACCTCCCGAAGAGCGGCATCTTCAAGCTCCACCAGGGGCCTTCGGGCGATATCGCCTCGGTCGTCAAGGAGGCGGACATAGTCTACCATCTGGGCATGTACAGCAGTTCCCCAATGTACAAGGAGAACCCCCGCCTAGTGGCTGACGTCGTCGCGGAAGCTATAGCAGTCTACGAATTCGCCAAGAAGACGAGATGCAAGCTGGTGGTCGCCTCCACAAGCTCCATCTACAATGGGTCACCGTTCCCCTGGACGGAGGGCGTCTTCCCCAAGGTGACGGACTACTACACTGAGGCTCGCTACGCTGTCGAGAGGCTGGGAGAGCTCTACTGGAAGCTTCACGGGGTGGGCAGCACCGCCCTAAGGTTCTTCAGCGTCTACGGAGAGCGCGAAGAGGGCAAGGGACGGTACGCCAACACCCTGACACAGTTCCTTTGGAGCGTTAAGCAGGGAAGGCAGCCCGTCCTCTACGGGACGGGCGAGCAGACGCGTGACCTCACCTATGTAAAGGACATCGTGGAAGGGCTCATGCTTGCGTCGGCGCGCAGGGAAGGCTTCGAGGTGTTCAACTTGGGAACGGGATCCGAAACCAGTTTCAACGCCATGGTCGACATGGTCTGCGCCGAGACGGCGACCAAGGTCGCCCCTAAGTACGTTGAGGCGGACATGACCAACTACGTAATGAGGACGAGGGCCGACACGAGGAAGGCCAAGGAGAAGCTGGGCTTCGTCGCAGAGGTCCCCATCGCTGAAGGCCTGCGGGTCATCGCCGACTACTACGGCCGCCTTGCTGAGCTCCCTCGCCTGTAGCCCGCCGAACGGTCTTAATTCATCAAGCCCGATTGGACGTCACCGGGAGACGGACGATGGCCGAAGATTCGTCTCCTCCCTGGCATGTCGCAAGCCTCGGAGCACGCCGGGCTCGCGAAGCTCAACGGCTACGTCGGTGCATAGGACGGAGAAGCCAGCGGCTGGGCCAACATATATAACTTCAAGACGCAAGAGTGCACGCAGACGCGATGTCCACCAAGGTACTGTACTTCCCGAGGACAGAGAACATTCGAGAACAGGTGGCGGCCAGTGTGGACGCCTCACTTGCCGAAGCGATGGGCGAGCTCGCCTGGCCCGCCCTCAGGAAGCAGCTATCAGCCCTTTACGGCCTCTCCCCCGAGGACCTAGTCTATAACCACGACCGTTTCGTCGAGTCGGTAGGGGCGCTCCTCGGCGCAAACGCGGCCGTTATACTCTACCCCCTCGTCCTGGCGCACCTGAAGGCGACCTTCCCCGAGGCGCTGAGCGGCGTGGATTCGCTGGATAAAGCCCCTCAGAAACTGGAGGACATCGACCGCTCCCTCAAGGTCCAGATGGTCGTGATGGAGAAGATGAAGCTGGGCGAGCACGTGATGGTGCTCTACGACAGCCTCGAGATGAAGGAGCAAGTCATCCAGTGGTTCTACAAGGGCGCGGTGGAGAAGGACTTCATGTTCGCGCTCATCGCTGGCTCTCCGGACAGGTCCAATATAACTGGGGACCTGTCCAGCAGAGGCCTCCCTGTCAACGTGGACACGAAGCGCACCTCGGTGCTGAGCGTCCGGGAGTCCTTCTTCGAGAACTTCGTCTTCAGTCCTCAGAAGGCTGTCGACATGCTGCGTGATCTTGTCACCGAGGCGAAGGGCAAGGGCTTCAAGGGGGTCAGGGTGGTGATCGACAACGGTGGCCTTCTCAGGTACGGGGAAGAGGTGGGCGTCGCCCAGCTCGAAAAGGCCCTAGGGGCCAAGCTCCCATTCTCGGCGCACATAATGTGCACCTACGACAAGAGGCATTTCGGCTCCAAGGAGAAGCTGAGGCAGATGCTCATAGACTCTCACAGCCTGGTGATCCTCCCCGAGGGGTTCCAGCTCGTCTACGTCGACTATGGGCCCATGGGGCAGCGCAAGCTGTGAAGAAACTGCTTATATAATTGAAGGGGCTGGCTCTTGTTTAGCAAATCGGAGTGAAGATGTGTGAGCAAGGACCAGACGCTTGGGGCCGCAATTCTCGTGCTTAGCATCGTCGGCATCATCGCGTACGGCGTTCTGATATGGTATTTCCCTATGATAGTTCTGGAAGTGACCGCCTTCTTAGCGGTCGCGGGTGTCCTCGGCATCCTCGCTTGGATCGGATACACGTTGGCGACGACCCCTCCGCCTCAGCCCATCGAAGAGATAGAGAAGGAGCTTCAGGCTGAAGCGAAGAAGGCAGAGGGCCAGGCTTCAGCTCCCGCGGGGAGTCAGCCTGACAAGCCAGCCACAAAGTAGAGACAGCGTTGAATGAATCGGGCGAAGGGGGAGGGCCTTCCCAGCGCCAAGACCCCTATGTGGAGCTATGGGACCGCGTCCCTCCTGCAGTCTCTAGTCGAGACATGCTCCGACCTGACCCTGTCAACCGACTCCGAAGGGAAGGGTGAAATACGCCAACTCCACCGCCATGGCTGGCTTTGGGTACCCCTCGAGTGAAATTCACATCCCTCGCCCTCTCGGACCTGGTCTCGCCGACCTCTGGGGAGACGGTACCTTCACACGTCCGGAAGCTTAGGGCTGCCGGCCCAGCGCCACCTTATCGAAGGGCCAAGGTATAATATACCAGCCGGTCGTATCATGTTCGCACGCCAGATGAGTGAGTTAGCGGACGAGTCTCAGCCCGCCGAGTCCGAGCTGACGTCGTCCCCGGAGAAGCTTCAGCAGCTAGAGAAGCAGATCGTTGAGCCATCGGTGGAGGAAACCCCCGCCCCCGCGCCTAAGGAGGTGGTGCTCTGCGTCCCGGCGCTCAACAACGAGAAGCAGATCGGCAAGCTGGTCTCCAGGGCGCTCAAGTCCGTCAACAAGGTCATAGTCTGCGACGACGGCTCGATGGACCAGACGGCGGCTAGGGCTCGGGAGGCAGGAGCGTTCGTGATCCTCCACGGGGAGGGCCTCGGCAAGGGAAAGGCCATTTCGGACCTGATGGAGGAGGCCCTGAAGTCCCACCCCCAGGTCGTGGTCACGATGGAGGTCGAGAAACACAACGACCCTGACCAGATCCCCGAACTCATCGAGCCCTTACTCCGGGACGAGGCCGACATATGCATCGGGGTCCATGAAGAATCTGGCGTGCCCGTTCGGGGTGCCGACCTCCTCGCGCTCAATTCCAAGGCCTTGGCAGCCCGGTCGAGGGACGATTTCTTCACGTCCATCGGCGGCGGCGATCAGCTGGCACTAGCGGTCGCGTCGGGGCTGCGCCTTAGAATCGTCACCTTCAAGACTGTCGCCGCCCCTCCGGCCGCGGTCCCGAAGACGGCGGAGGGGCTCACGTTCCGGGCGAGATGGGATAGGACTCTTCACAGTGTGATAGTCGAGAGGCCCTTCTTCTACGTAGGCGCCCCCGGCATCGAGATGACAGTCGCGGGCGTAGCCCTCATCATCATCGCCCTAATCTCCTACAAATCAGGATCTAGGCTCAACGTCCCTCTCTTGGTGGTGGGAGGAGTGGCGCTCTTGTTCGGGCTGGTGTTCATCATGTCCTTCTCGGTCCTCTACGCCGTCCTTCACTCCTCCAAGGGGAAGGCAGGACCCCCGAAGTAGCGGATTCGGACGGTCGATACCTCCTTGCGAGCTCATTTCACGTCCTGTTGACCATCGCGTCCAACTATCTTTTCCAGCGCATCCGCTGTTCTTGCTCTCCTACGCCGTCGCCGGGCTGGCTGGGCTCTATTTCGACTTTCAGTTCCACTGTCGCAACGGCGGACTGTGGCTGAACGTGGCATCGGCCACCATGGCTCTGGGGCTGGGTTCCTCCGTAGCAAGGCTCTTGCCTCGTCGATCGATGGGTCGGCTTATCAGCCGGCGGACGGACGAGGCCAAGGCAAAGCCACGGCGATCAAACCATCGGCTATTATGACCATCCCCAAACCGATGACTACGAACGCCGAAGCGGCCACCCCTCCGATGCGGACCGCCGCGTAGGATGCGATCACGTAAGCCAGGTAGAAGCTGAACAGGGCCCCGACGATGTCACCGAGGGACTTCCTCATGCTTCTCTGAAGGACGAGGCGGAGCACGGCAAGGCCGAGCGCCCAGAGGCCGATTGCCACGAAGAAGAACGAAGCAGCGTCCAGCAGTAGGCGGGGCGGCCTGATGAAGCCCCCCAGTTCAGCCATCCTGCGAATGTAGTCGATCAGGGCTGTCAGGCTGTTGGGGTAGGACAGGACGGTGCCCGCGAAGATGATCAGGACGGCGCCGGCCGATATCGCACCCAGGAGGGCCTCGTTCCGGTTGACCTCAGGAGGGGCCCTGCCAGTCCGCCACTCGGCTTCACGGCGGACCTTCTCGGCAACCCTTTCGGCTTCCTCCTTCATGCTCCTCGCGAAATCCTGGGCGTCGCCCCCCACGCGCTCGCCGAAGCCCCCGGCGGAGGCTGAAGCAGGCGAAGTGGGCGTCCCGCAGTACACGCAGAACTTAGAATCGTCATCATTGAGTTTCCCACACCTGCTGCAGTATGGCATCCTTGCTACTCCACCCTGCATCTTCCGATCGTCGTTAAAGAGGTTTTGGGGGGAGCAGGCCGGTCAGGCCAGAGAGCTCGGGGGGCATGAGGTAGCTGCCGGCGCATGACACGGCAACCCTAATATCTGGCTGTCCTTTCGCTTTGTATCTGCAGGAGGATATAGCTTCGCCCAAGCCCAAGGACCGCCGGAATGCTAGGCATCGGAATAGGACCCTGACCATCACCGCCCTAGTCCTAGTCGCCACCGTGGTGGTCGTGGGCGCCTACATCCTTTCAATAGGGGGAAGGACCTCCACCGGGGAGACCACGCCGGTCCCATCGTCAGACCTGGCGCAGCTCAGCCAGGTGGCCAATTCCAGGTACGGTACTCCCTCCTTCCAATCTCTCGCTCCCTATTCCGGCGCGCCCTTGAGCTACGACGGGAAGCCAGTCATCCTCTTCGTGAGCGGAGACTTCTGCCCCTACTGCGCCGCCGAGAGGTGGGCGCTCGTCATCGCCCTCATGCGTTTCGGCACCTTCTCCTCTCTTTCCTACACGTATTCTGGCTCCAACATAGAGCTCCCCAACACACCGTCCTTCTCCTTCCTGAACTACAGCTACTCCAGCCAGTATATCTCTCTGCAGGCCTATGAATTCGAGGACCGCAACGGGAAGCCGCTGGAATCCGTTCCGGCCAACTACAGCGCCCTCTGGAGCGCGGTCACTCATGGCGACGTGCCTTTCTTGGACATCGCCAACAGCTACGTCGTGGCCGGCGCGCAGTATGGTGCTTCACTACTGGCGGGGCTGAACCAGGAGCAGGTCGTCCAGTCCATTGTCAACGGCGACAGCCTCGGCAAGACCATAATGGCGGTCGCCGATGGCATCACTTCTGCGATATGCAATGTCACCCAGGGGAGCCCGGCCGGCGTCTGCGGGCAGGTTCACACCTCGGCGTCGAGCAGCTCGTATATGGGAAGCCCCAGCAGCAGCGCCGAGGCGTGGGCAATGGTGCAGTATGCGCAGACCGAGTGGACCAGAAAGACCTCTGCGCCAACGAGGTAAGCCACGAAGGCCGCCCCGAGCACCCATAGGGGAAGGAGGAGCTCCGTCCTGTTCAAGGCAACCAGCGCGACGACGACGATGAACCAGGCCAGACCCAGGTAGGCCACGCTGACCCCGAAGAGCATGGAGTAGGGGCTTGTCGTCACCTCGTTGCAGTCGAAGGGTCCTATCGTGGGGCAGTAGAGGAGGGCCTGGGGAAAGGCGGCGTGATAGCTGAGGTAGATCGAGGAGAGCAGGCCCGGCACCGCTACGAGAAGCGCCGTCAGCCTCCAGGAGCGGGCCTTGATGGTCAACAGCTATACCCCTTCATGGGCTCGGTCGGGATTCCCCTACTTAACCGTGTTTTCCTCGCCAAGCCATGGCTTCCCGGCCAATTGGCTAGGGAATGGATATTAGAGCGCAATCCGTAGCGGCGACGACTTGAACGATTCCGATATTTCGCCCCAACAGAAGCTCCTCCTAGCTATGCACAACGCCGGCGCCATAATGGGGAAGACCGGCAAAAGCGTGGAGGAGATGGCCATGCTGACAGGCATCCCCGTCGTCGACGTTCAGAAGATCATCGCCGACCACACCAGGGCGGGGTACCTCGGCTCCGCGGTAGACCATGGGGGCGTAACCCGATACTTCCTCACCGGGAACGGGATCATTCGAGTTTCATCTCTTTTCACATGATGCAAATTGACTTCGCACCTTCGTACCGCCATCCTGGCTTGGGAGTACCCGCCCAGGGTCATGGGAGAGCTCGCCTACTACGTAGAGCGGCTCGCCCATGAGGTGTCTGGAAGGGAGGGGACGGTGCACGTCATATCCTTCCACGAGGCCCGCCCTGCCACCGAGGCGGTATCGCCCAAGATTCAACTCCATTGGACTCACAACCCCGTAGACCCTCACCTCAATGTGCTGACTTGGTCCCTGTCGCTCTGCTCCGAGGCCCAGAGGGTCGCGGCCGACATCTTCTACTCTCCTTCGGGTGGCATAGATGTCATTGACGTCCATGACTGGCACTTCGTATCCGCCGCCGTAGGCCTCAAGAAGGCGCTGGGCCTTCCATTCGTGTTCACAGTTCACTCTCTGGAGGAACAGAGGTCGCGCGAACCGTCATCTCCCCTCAGCTCCTGCGTCAGGGGGCTCGAATGGCTCGGGCTCTTCGAATCGGCGGTCGCGATCACCGCCTCGGCTACCCTAAAGTCCCAGGTCGAGGCGCTTCACAACGTACCGCCCTCGAAGGTGAGGGTGGTGGACCCTTCCTCGCCCTCGTGGGTCGACGACACGCTGAGGGCATACCGGGAGGCCAGAGACCTTCAGAGGGGTGCCTAAGGGTTTGCCAGGATACGAGGTCACCATGTTGTCGTGGGAGTACCCGCCCAGGACCGTCGGGGGGATTGCCCCTCACGTTTACAACCTCTCTAGGGAGCTGTCGCGGCTGGGCGTTAAGGTCCATGTCGTCACCTGCGACTTCCCCGGCGCCCCGGCCCATGAATCGGATCGCGGCGTCTTGGTGGACCGCGTGGACTCCTACAGCTATCCCACCCCGAACTTCGCCACCTGGATCTCCATGATGAACGTCAACATGCAGAAGCGCGCGGCCGAGATCATCCGCTCCTCGAACGGCAGGATCAGGGTGATACATGCCCACGACTGGCTGGTGGCCAACGCCGCCATAGGGCTCAAGCACATGTTCCGCCTCCCGCTCGTCTCCACGATACACTCTACTGAGAAAGGCCGGAGAGGCGGTATCTACGACGACTACCAGAGGATGATAAGCTCCGAAGAGTCCTGGCTCACCAGTGAATCGTGGAGGATCGTCTGCTGCAGCAACTTCATGGTGAAAGAGGTCACGGAGGCGCTCGGCGTGCGCCGCGAGAAGATCGACGTCGTCCCGAACGGGATAGACCCCGCTCCCTTCCGTGGGCCTCTCGATACCGCCGCGTTGAGGGCGACGTTCGCCCGGCCCGACGAAAGGCTGGTCCTCTACGTGGGGAGGCTGGTGCACGAGAAGGGCGTGAGCCTCCTGATGGAGGCGGTCCCGTCCGTCCTCCGTCGCGCCCCGGCCAAATTCGTCTTCGTTGGTGAAGGCTACCTGAAGGAGAACCTCATCAACAGGGCCAAGGAGCTCGGCGTCTCCGACAGCGTCTACGTGACCGGCTTCCTCGACTCGGAGCAGCTTAGGGGCCTCTTCCGCGTCGCCGACGTGAACGCAATCCCCTCCCTCTATGAGCCCTTCGGCATCGTCGCCCTGGAGGCTATGGCCGCAGGGGCGCCAATCGTCACGATAGGCTCCGGAGGCCTGAGCGAGATAGTTCAGAACGGCGAGACTGCCCAGTTCGTCCAGCCCAACCCGGCCTCCCTCGCCGACGGCATTGTGGCCGTCCTCTCCTCGCCGTCCTACGCCGACTCCCTCCGCACTAAGGCTTCGAAGAGGATCTCCGTCTACAGTTGGTCCAACATAGCATCTCTGACCACATCTATATACGGGCGGACTTTGAAGGAGTACGACGCAGGCTCCTGGAAACCTTCGTCGACGGCTCAGGGGGCCCGCGGCAGTTAGTGGAGATTCAAGGTGATTGGATGAGAATAGGCTTCTTTGTATGGGAGTACCCTCCCTCGCTCGTCGGAGGGCTCGGCACCTACGCCCAGAACATGGCCCCCAGGCTGGTCAAGCTGGGCTATGACGTGTCCGTCTTCACCCTCAATAGGGGAGGTCTTCCCACTCGGGAAGTCATGGAGGGCGTCGAAGTCCACAGGCCCCTGATAATGGACATGACCAAGGGGCTCTCCCTCATCGCGTCGGACGGCCTTAACCGCTGGGGCTCCGGCCTGAGGTTCTTCTCTGACATCGAGGTCTACAATACGCTTTCGGCCGCGAAGTTCCTCAACGAATTGGTCGAAAAGGAGGAGAGAAGATTCGACATGGTCTGCTACCACGACTGGCTCAGCGCCTTGGCGGGGATCACGGTGCAGCACGACGCTAAGCTACCCGCCGTCTTCCACGTCCACTCCACCGAGTGGGGGAGGACCAACGGCCAGGGCTCCGACGCCGTTTCGAGAATAGAGGAGGCGGCCGCCGAGAGCGCCGACCGCATAATCACGGTTAGCAACTTGATGAAAGAGGACCTTGTCCGCCACGCATGGCCGAAAGGGAAGATCGACGTCGTATGGAACGGCGTGGACCCCTCAAGATACGACCCAGCCAAGGTCAAGCGTGAAGACGTCGCGGCCCTGCGCAGCAGCTACGGCATCGCCCCCGACGAGAAGATGCTCCTCTTCGTCGGGAGGCTCTCCCCCGTCAAGGGCATCCTTTCGCTAATACAAGCAATGCCCGACGTCGTTAAGCGCCAGCCCAAGACGAAGCTGGTGGTCCTCGCCAGCGGCGAGCTCGAGAGGGAAGTGATGGCCCTCGTCGATGGCCTCGGCCTTTCTGGGTCGGTGAAGCTCCGGCTGGAGTTCGTCCCCGAAGAGCAGAGGATACTCCACTATGCGGCCTCGGATTTGTGCGTCTTCCCCTCCACCTACGAGCCATTCGGGATCGTCACCCTCGAAGCCATGGCGATGTCCAAGCCCGTCGTCGCCGGCGCAAGGGGGGTGGTTGGCTTTGTGGAGCAGGTGGTACCGCACGGCCCCGAAAGGTGCGGGATGCACGTCAACGGCTCCGACCCCGCCGACATCGCCTGGGGCATCGACGAGGCGCTTCGCGACCCCGATCAGGCGAAGGCCTGGGGCGCCAACGGGAGGCGCAGGGTGGAACAGTACTTCACTTGGGACAGGGCCGCCTCCGAGACGCTGAAGGTCTACAAGAAGGCCATTCGCTAGTAGGGGGCCCTTAGCTCGGCCGCCACGGCCTCGGGCATGGTCTCTACGATGACCTCGTCGTGGAGCCTCTCCATGAACCCGGCGTCGGAGGTGTAGAGCAGCTTCAACTTCGGCCTGGATATCAGACGGGCGTGGAGCGAGAACCTCTTCGTCTCCTGGGCCAGCGGCTCCGAGTACACCGCCATGTTGAGCCCCTGAAGACCTAGGCGGCTGTAGGCCTTGAGGATCTTCGATAGCCCCTTCGCCAAGTCGTTCACCTCGCCTTCGTGGAGCCCCAGCAGCTGGGACGTCCCGTTCGCGATGCCCACGACTTCGTTGTTCCCCATCGGGGCGAAGCTGGCCACCCAGGCAAAGCACCCCTCTCTGGCGACGAACCTCTCTCCGCCCTCCTCCGACTCGATGAGGTCCGACCAGTAGCTGCTGCCGTTCCTCCTCAGGTATGATTCGCTTGCGGAGACGGCCTCCGCGACGTATTTCGTCGGCCTGCTGTCGGCCACCACCTGGAAGTGCGGATGCATCAGAGAGGCCGCCGCGGTGGGGAGGCAGTTCCAGTTGACCGAGACGTACTTCGACTGGGGGTCCTTTGTGTTCAGGACCTTCGCCAGCTCCAATGAGGCGCGCAGCCCGTCTCCGATGATCTCGGCCTCCATCTCCTCCAGGGGCACGAAGTGCTTCTCCGTCAGGGTCACTACAGCGTGCAGCCGGGCGAACGGGAAGAGGTTAGGGAAGACGGTGGAGCCGCCAACTTTGATCCTCCCCTCAGGCACAAGGAAGGGCGGGAACTTCGGCGTGGTCCTTTCGATGTTTTCCGGGCAGAAGAGGCAGCCCTTCTCCGTCGACTTCGCCAGCTCCGCCAGGGACGAGTCCTTGGTCACGTCCGTGGGCCTAGATGCCCTCTGGACGTTGATCCTGCACCACCTTTCCAGTAGGCTGTCCCTGCGCCGCTCAATGCTCTGGACGCTCTCGTTGAAACCTTTCGAGGGGTCTAGCAGCCTCACTTCGGATACCTCCTTCTCGAACCTAATGGTTGATTTCAAAGTTCTACTGAACGGGGGCCCGAGCCTTCCTTAAGTCTTCCTCGTAGGACCTCAGCAGCTCGGCCACGCTCCAAGCCTGGGCTATGCAGCCGCGGGGGTGGTGAGGGGCGTCGCCGTCGAAGATCTCCGACACGCTTCCCAGCCCAGCGTCGTTTATGTGTCCCAGGAAAGCGTCCAGCATCCTCCTAATTAGGAGGTCGCGCTGGCCGCTTCTGGCCTTGCAGGCTGCTGAAATGTAGGGCCCGGCGAGCCAGGACCACACGGTGCCGTTGTGATACGCGGTATCCCTCTGGGGAGGGCCTCCGGCGTAGATCCCCCTATAGCCAGGGTCGGCGCGGGAGAGGCTCCTCAGGCCGAAGGGAGTGTACAGGTGCTCCTGGACGACGTAGAGCACTCTGTTCCACCTCTGCCGCTCCAGCACCGGGTAGGGCAGGCTGATGGAGAAGATTTGATTGGGCCTTATCGAGCCATCCCTCTTCCCTCCCCCCACTGAGTCGTAGAGGTATCCTCCCTCTGCGTTCCAGAACGCGCCGTTGAACGACTCCTTCACCCTCTTGGCCAGCTCGAGGTATCCTCCCTTGGCACCCGCCGCCTGTGCTAGTGCCTCCATGGCCCTCAGGGCGTTGTACCAGAGGGCGTTGATTTCGATGCACTTGGAGAGCCGGCGGACGGCCGGGGCTCCGCCCACGGTCGCGTCCATCCAAGTCAGGGGGAGCTCCTCCGTGTTGGCCTCTATGAGGCCGTCGTCGGCCATCCTGATGCCGAAGTCCGTTCCCTTCATGTAGGACCCCATGGTCGATGCCAGCCCGCCCCAGACCTCCTTCAAGAAGGAAGCGTCGCCCGTGCTGTCGTAGTACTTCTTCACGGCGTTCACGAAGAAGAGAGAGGTGTCCACCGACGCCCAAGAGCACTCCTCGCCGTTCAGCAGCACGGGAAGGAGGCCCCCGCGCTGCCTCTTGAAGAATCTCTTCATCACGGCCCTCGCGTCACCCTCCCTTCCCGTCGCCAGGAGGAGCCCTGGAAGGGAGACGGCAGCATCGCGGCCATACTCACCGAACCAGTGATACCCGGCCACGACGGTGCGATCTTCGGAGCCCGGCGGCGTCACCACGAACTGACGGGAGGCCAATGTGAGCAACGCAAGCAGTGAAATGGGGACGTCGAACCTCGGCTTGTACCCGCCGACTCCAGGCGCCTGTGGGGGCTCATCAGGGAAAGCTGCGGTCGGCTCGACGGAGGCGGTGAGCGCCATGCCCCTGCCGACCTCCAGCAGCGCCCGGAAGGTGCCGGGGCTGAAATGATCCTCACTGAAGGGGTAGCCTCGAAGCTCCTCTTCGTCGTAGAGCATGTTTCTGTACCATTCCCCCTTTTCCTCGTAGCTCCCACTATCGCATCGCAGGAACAGGCTGGGGGAGCCAGCGGACGAATCCACCCTGACGCTGGCGCCCGAGACCACCTGGGTGAAGGAAAGGCCGCTGTCCTCTTTGGTCCTGTCATGGAATCCTCTGTGGTTGACCATGGGCTTGACCGTCAGCTCCACCGGCCCCGGCCCATCCTCGATGGAGTATGACACCTCCACCGCGTTGACTCCCTGGGGCATCCTGACGGCCTTGCGGATGATCGTGCCCCCGAACGAATACCTCCAGGTCGGGCACGGCAGGAGGTCGAACCCCTGGAGATACATGAAGCCATGCGGATAAACCGCGCCGGGATAGTGGTTCGTCGACAAGGGGAACGCGCCCTCTGAGGTGCGCGCCTCGTCCTCGACCTTCGAAAGCAGCAGAACGCGGGTGAGGCCGGGCGGGATCGAGGCCACCAGCAGGCCATGATAACCCCGGGAGTTGGCCCCCGTGACCGTAGACGAAGCATATCCTCCCAGCCCGTTCGTCAGCAGCCACTCTTTGGACTTGGAGAGCTCATAGTCCCCCAGCACGTCTCGTCCGAAAGTTGTCCCGCTGCTCACTCGATCGCCAGCCCCAGGGCTTTGAGGTATAGTTTCCTTTCCTTCAGGTGTTTCGCCACTATCCTGACAAGCTCCGACCGAAGCGTCGCGCTCGGTAGCCTCCTCAGCTTGAGCGCCGCCAGTTCCTTGGCGAGGGGTTCGTCCTTCAGGCTCCCCATGGCCCAAGCTTCGAAGTCTCCCCTTTTCTGATGGAAGAGGAGGCTCTCCGCCGGCGCCTTCGTCAGGGAGTCCCGGAACCCGACCAGGCTCCAGGCGCGGACGCCGATGTATCCGGTTTCGCCCTCCTCCCTGTGGAAGTCAAAGGGCTCGTTGGCCGCGTCCACCAGCTCCCTCACCCTCCATTCGAAATCCAGGGCGGCCGCCTGGGCGCTGACGAAAGCTTCCGCCGCCGACCCGTAGGGGCTAAAGTAGGAATGGACCGTGCCGGGACCTCCGCCTCCCGTGAACATATAGTAAAGATGATCGCTGACGCCGAGGAGCCGCCAGGTCCGGATCACTTCTCGGGAACCTGACTCCCGCACGAGGGGCTCCATCTCCCTCACTGACGTGAAATAAGCCCACTGCATGGAGTTCCCTATCCAGCTTCCCGTGCCGCGCTCTATGTCGGCCCAGGACAGGGTCTGCGGCTCCGGCACGTCCAGGACCCCCGCCGACCGATGCCCCCTGACGAATTCGGAGGGAAGCTCCATCTTCAGGTCCGGCCTCTTCAGGATCTCTCCTGGCAGGTACGCCAGGAAGTCGTGTATCCCGGTCTCGGGCCAGTGATGCTCGCCGAAGGTCTCGTAGTCGGGAAAGATGCACACACATTCTCCCTCCGCGGTCGACAGCCAGGACGCATACTTCTCGGCGGTGAGCGGCCATTCGCTCCACCTCCTGTCGGAGAACCTGAACCCCACGTCGTCGGTCAGCCTGTAATTCCTCAGTAGGACCTTGATGCCTCCGCCTTCCGGCGCATCGTATAGGTAGTTGGGCGAGCGCTCCCCCAGCACCCTGTCTGCGCCCTCGGTGCAGATGGAGCGGAACCCGAGACCGGCCACGGCCTTCGCTATCGAGTTGTTGTACACGAGTTCCGTGTTCTCAAAAGTCGAAGTGGACGCCCCGAGGAGCTCCTTCACCGCCCTGCTGTGCTCCTCCACCTCTTCTTTGAATTCGCTCTTGTCCTGATAAAGAGAGCTCAATGAATGGTAGTAGGTCTGGCCGAGGAACTCCACCCTTCCCGTCCCGGCGAGCTGCTTGAAGCCCTCCAGCACCTCCTTCCCGTAGAGCTCGCACTGGTCTAGGAATGTCCCGGACAAGCTGAAGGATACCTTGGCCGGCTTCCCCTCGTCCTCTTGGGCCTCTATCGATTTGAGGAGGGCGGCGTTGGCCGGAACGTAACACTTCCTGCTCGCCCTTTCGAAAATCTCCCTGTCCGCTCGAAGGTCAAAATAGTGCTCCAGGAGCCCTCCCTTCTCGAGCTTCCTGAAGGCCCTCTTCGCCCAGAGGAAGTCCCTCTTGAGCCTGAACGGCTGGTGAACCTCGAACATGAGCAGGACGCTCTTCATTTCGTGCCTCCCTCCCTCAGACAAGGATAAACGCCTCCTCCTGCGTATATATGGATTAGTCGGGTTGAATTGAACCCTTCTGATCTCAGGGCCATAATACCCGTGGGCGGGGAGGCCAAGCGGCTCAAACCCCTCACGGCCGAGGTCTCGAAGGCCGTCGTGCGAATCTTCTGCAAGCCCATGGTGGAGTTCGCCGTAGCTGAGCTGGCGCAGCAGGGCGTGAAGGACTTCATCATGGGCGTGAAGGGATACGTCAACTACGTCTCGCTCATGGACTACTTCAAGGACGGCACGGGGTTCTCGGCGGAACACGGCATCTCGCCACGGGTCCACATCAAGTACCAGCCCAACGTCGACGACGTCGGGAGCGCGGACTCAGTGCGCATCAACATGGAGTATTTTGAAGTGGACTCGCCGGTCATAGTAGTGCAGGGAGACAACCTCTTCGACCTCGACCTCGCCGACCTCCTGTCATTCCACGAAAAGAGGAAGGCCGCCCTGACCGTGGTCCTGACGCCTGTGCAGGACGTGGAAGGCTATGGCGTGGCCGACGTCACCAAGGAGGGAAGGATAAGGCGTTTCGTTGAGAAGCCCAAGAAGGAGGAGGCCCCGTCGAACCTAGCCAACACGGGCATCTACCTTCTTTCTCCCGAAGTGCGCAGGATTTTCGACGATCCGCGGGTCGGAGAGATGATACGCGGCAGGAAGCGCCTCGACTTCGGCCTGGACTTCATCCCGTTCATGACGGAGAGCGGTCAGCCCGTCTACGGCTATATGCTGAAGGGCGAATGGTTTGACGTGGGGACGCCTCGGGGGTACCTCAGCACCATGGGGGAGGTCCTGATCGGCCCAAGGACTTCGTTCTACCTTGGCGAGCCCGTGCTCGGCATGAAGGATGTCTGGATAAAGGGCAACTCGCCCGAGTCCGAGAAGAGGAGGAGGGTCATCCTCAGGAAGGTGAAGGAGGGCAAGATCAAGCTGGAGGGTCCCGTCCTCATAGGCCGCCACTGCCAGATCGGCGACGGCACGATCATCAGGAGCTCCTGCATCGACAACTTCTGCATCGTCGGAGACGGTGTGACCATCGAGAACTCCTCCCTGATGGATAGGGTCGACGTCGGCGAAGGCGCCGAAGTTCGAGAGAGCATCGTCGGCAGGCACACGCGGATAAGGTCCAGCAGAGAGAAGCCCACATGGGTCGTCGGACTCTCCGTCCTCGGCGACGACGTGGACGTCGGCGAAGGCTGCGTCTTCAACGGGACGAAGGTCTTCCCCCATAGGACCGTCAAGGACTGGAACGGTCGCCCCGGCGAAACCGTCAACTAGGGCAGAAAGCCTCGACGAGGGAGTTCTTCTCCGATCCTCTCCAGCTCGCCCTCCCCCTTTGCCCCCACACCGATCGCCTGAGCACCATGCATCAGAACATCAGGCAACTGGCTGACAGCCTGGTGAGCGGGGTTCATAGTGGCGATGAGGGACCCCGGCGGCCGCGAATACCTTATGACGAGGGAGGAGGGAGACATGACGGAGGGCTTCCACACGGTTCCAAGGTCGGACATCGCAGCTTCTCCCGCCGTGCCGGGGGAAGCTGAGAAGGCGGCGTCGATTGCGACCAGGCGCCCCCCTCCCGGGACGTCGAAGCCAGCCTTCGCCGACGCCCTCGAGCTGGCCCTGGCCTTCGGCGTGGCCCTGGCCGGCGTGGTCTTGGTGAACTCTCCACGATTCCATTTCGTTTCGGCCGCCCTGGCGGTCTACCTTGGCTTGCTGTTGGGGATGCCGCTGCTTTCCGCCAGGCTCAGGGGGGAGGATTCCATATCGGACCTGGGCCTCTACGGCGCCACGTCCCTTCCTTGGTACGTATTCGTCTTACTCACCCTTCTCCCTCTTTTCCTGATCCCCTTGCTTTGGGGGTCCGGTATCGCGCCCACCATCATGTTCGCCGTCGTCGTGGCCCCCTTCTGCGAAGAAGTCTTCTTCAGAGGGTACATGGCCCGAAGGCTGGCGGGGCTGGGGATGGTGTACGCCACCGTCGTTTCGGCCCTCCTCTTCGGCGCCTTTCACTTGGGGGCGCAGCAGTTCCAGAGCCCGTCCTCTGTGGCCATCCTCGTGCTTTTCGGCCTGGTGTATGCCCCCGTCTTCCTGATCACCCGGAGCGTGTATGTGACGTGCGCCATTCATGCCGCATGGAACATCTTCGTTTCGCTCAGCGCCGTCCAGCCGAACTCTTCCCTGGGATACCTCTCCTACGGGGGACTGGCCGTCGTGCTGGCCATTGACCTGCTCCTTGCGATATTCGAGCTGATGCGGGCCCAGAAGAGGGCCGCGCTCTCTGAGGCTCCCCAAGAAGCGGTGCTCGAGCCGGAGGCCTTCGCCCGGGGGATGGATATTGTCGAAGGTCCAGCCATAACTTCGGAGGTCAACTCGACAGAGGTGGTGCAACGCGAAGAGGGAGGACGGAGGGCACGGTTCCCCATCGGACTCCTCGGCTTCGCCTCCTGTCTAACCGGGATCATTTCATGGGCCTACGTGCTCCTCGCTATGAATCCCCGGGGTCCTGCGGGCCTTGCACTAGGCCTCTTCGCCACCGTGATGCTGCTCCTGGGCCTGGGCCTGGCCGTGGTCTTCGCTGTGACCTTCGCGATTCGCAGCTCATGAAAGGACCGAGACGACCGCCGGAGCCACCGGCGACGATATGGACCCTTTTCGTCCTACGGCTTCAGCCCAAGCCCGTAGAAGAGCCCGGCGAACCGCGGATCCTTCCTGACGACCTCGTAGGCGGGGTCATAACGCAGGGAGGCTATCAGGCGGGAATCTCTGTCCAGCGCGACCTTCACCCATCTGAAGAACTCCTCGACTTCGCCCAGAGCGGCGTAGAGCTCGGCCTTATGCTGCGGCTCTAGCGCCTGGGCGCAGGGCTTCGCAAAGAGCTCCCGGGCCACTTCGCGGGCCCTTTCAACATCCCCAAAATAGGCGAAGAGCTCTGCAACAGCCATGTCGTGGAGCTCTTCCCTGCCCCCGAATTTTCGGAAGTTGTCCACGTCCCCGAAGGCCTTCTCACGGTCTCCGGCCTGGGCGTGCACGAAGCACCTGTAGAGGTACGCCTCCTTGAAGGCGGGTTCGATCTGAATCAACCTGTCAAGAATGGAGGCCGCCTCACCGAAGCGATGGCGGATCAATTTCAGATTCGAGGCTTGGGACGCGATCGGGGGGGAGAAGGGGTCCAGGTCGTACGCCTTCATCGCCTCGACCTCCGCTTCGTCAAGCCTTCCCTCCTCAAGGAGGACGGCGGTGTACCACTGGTGGGCGGAGGCGTAGTTCGGGTTGAGCCTTATCGCGGTGAGGAACTCTTCCTCGGCCCGGGCTGGGTCGGCCTCGTTGCTGAGGATCAGGCCGAGTGAAGCGTGCGCTTCAGGGTTCGCGGGGTCCAGCTGGAGAGCCTTCATGGCGGCCTCCTTCGCCTTCGGCAAGGCTTCCTCCCTCTTCATGTACCCCCAGTCGAACGCGATGTAGTAGGCGTCGGCGAGGCCCGAATAGGCCCTAGCGTACTCAGGATCCAGCTTCGCCGCCTCCTGGAAGAGCCTAAGCGCCTCTTTCACTCCGTCCTGGCTCCTCTTGTTCCACAGGAGGCGTGCCTTCAAACAGAGGGAGTAAGCCTCCAGGTTCTCCTCGCGCGGGGCGGAGGGCCCAGTCCCCGTAAGCAGCCTCGCCTTTAGAGCATCAGCCACGTTGCTGGCGATGCTGGACTGTACGGCGAAGATGTCGTCGACGTTCCTGTCGTAGGTTGAGACCCAAAGGTGCTCTTCGGTTTCGGCGTCGATGAGCTGGACCGATACCCTGATCCTGTCTCCAATCTTTCTGAAGCTTCCTTCGAGGATGCTCCCCGCCTTCAGCTCGGCCGCTATCTCGGAAACGCTCTTGTTGGACCCCTTGTACCTCGCGACGGACGTCCTGGCGATGACCCTGAGCCCCCGCACCTCGCTGAGCTTGCTGATGAGCTCCTCGGTGATGCCGTCGGCCAGGTATTCGTCCTTGCTGTCCAGGCTGTAGTTTGCGAACGGGAGGACGGCGATCCTTTTCTTGTCTAGCGTCTCGTGGGTCGGCAGATTGGGCCCGCGACCGTCCCCCAGGTCCACCCGATACAAGGAGACAGGCGAGCTGACGTTCTTCAGAGGAGTGGGGGGAAGCTTGATGAAGCCGTAGCCGACCTTCCCACTCACCTGATCGTAGACCTGGCCCGACACGCAGATGCCTCCCGGCTCCGCCAGCCGCTGAATCCTGGAGGCGATGTTTACTGCGTCGCCCAGGACGTCATTCCCTCTGTGAATCACATCCCCGACGTGGATGCCTATGCGGATGCGAACGACCCTGTCAGGGTCGGCCTCCCCGTTGTAGGCGTCCATCGCCTTCTGCATCGAGGCGGCGCATTCGATGGCAGAGAATGCGCTGGGGAACTCGATCAGGAATGCGTCCCCCATGGTCTTGATCTCCCTGCCCGAGTGCTTGTTAACGATGGGCCTGAGGATCTGGGCGAGCTTGTCCACCAGTTCCAGGGCCAGCGCTTCGCTCCTCTGACTCACTGCGGTGTAGCCCACCATGTCCACGAACATCACCGCCGCCAAGGACCGCTCGCCCTCGGGCTCCACGGCAGGCCGATACACGTCGACCCCATAAAAAGTATAGCGTGACTTGACTGCTTCTCAACGCATCTCGCACGTGGGCTCTCCTGATGGAGGTATCCACCTTCGCAGGATGCCTCTTGGTTATAGAGGTCCCTTGCATCGCTAGGCCGACGCTTCACGACCTTCCCTGTGGGCTCGTGCATCTTCCCGTACGGTTAAGAACAGGGAGGAATTGCCGAAAAATGGCTTGATTTCAAAGAAAGTGGTCGACGCGCTGAACGGGCAGGTGGGCGCTGAGCTGTACTCGTCCAACCTCTACCTTGCGATGGCGGCATATTTCGAGTCCGTCAACCTCAAGGGATTCTCCAGTTGGATGAAGGTCCAGGCGCAGGAGGAGCTCGTGCATGCAAGGAAGTTCTTCGAGTACATCTTGGACAGGTCGGGGAGGGCCAGGATCTCCGCCTTGGGGGAGCCGCCCTTCTCCTGGGAATCGCCGCGGGCGGCGGTGGAAGCCGCCTTCCAGCATGAATCCAAGGTGACGGGGATGATCAATGACCTGGTGGCCCTGGCCTCGGCGGAGAAGGATAACGCGACGTTCAACATGCTCCAGTGGTTCGTAGCCGAGCAGGTGGAGGAGGAGAAGTCTGTGGACGAGATAGTGCAGAGGCTGAAGATAGCCGGCGACGGTGGCGTCGGGCTCATAGTCATCGACGGAGAGCTGGCCCAGAGGAAGGCCAAGTAAGAGGAGCTCGCCTCGCAGGATAGCGCTCGGGCCGGCCCCGCCCTGTCAGGCTACTGTGAAGCTCCGGCTCCAAGTGCGTAGCTGCTCTGGGGACGGGTCCGGCGGTAGGTAGCAAGCACTTGGAATCAATTGAAACAGCCCTGGAGGTTCGTTTACAGGGGAGAGGCCTACGTCAATCCCGTCATCTTCATGCTCAGGTCCCACAGTCTCGAGGCCATCTCCCCGTCGTTGGACTCGGGCGAAGGGGTCCTGGCCTTGCACTTCTCGAAGTACTTTCCGGTGACGTCCTCTACCTCCGGGGATGATGCCAGGAACACCGTCGTCTTCGCGCCCTCCTCCGGTCCGATCATGAAGAGGGTGGCGAACCTGACCAGAGGGCTGAAGGTTCCGGCGTGGGCCCAGATGTGGGTCCTGACGGTGCCGGGATGGAGGCAATTGGCGGTGACCCCTCTACGCTCCACCCTCCCCGCCAGCTCGAATGCGAAGAGGTTCAGGGCCAGCTTCGATCGGCCGTACGCCCCCAGGCCGCCCAATCCGAAGTCCTTCCTCCCGTTGATGTCGCTCAGGTCCAGCTTCGCTCGGAAGTGCGCGGAGGAAGAGACGTTAACCACCCTGGAGGGCGCGCTCGCAATCAGCGTGCCCAGGAGGAGGTTCGTAAACAGGAACGGCGCGAAATAGTTCAGGGCCATGGTCCTCTCCACGCCGTCCTCGGTCTCCGCGTACGAGGGGAAGGGGCTCCCTGCGTTGTTGACCAGGACGTCGAGCCTCGTCCGTGAAGACAGGAACTCCGCTGCGGCCCTCCTGACCTCCTTCTGTAGGAGGAAGTCGGCTATTATCAGGTCGACGGACCTGTTCCCGCTCTTGCTGACTATCTCGCCCTTGGCCTCCTCGGCCCTCCCCCTGTCGCGACAGACGAGGGTGAGCTCCGCACCCATCTTTGCCAGCTCCATGGCCGCGGCCTTCCCGATGCCCGAGTTCCCGCCGGTCAGAAGCACGATCTTCCCCTTCAAATGCCTCCCCGATTGAACGATGGCGTAGACTGGCGTCTTAAGACTTGCCTTCCTTATGTCTCAGCGGCCTTCGGCCGGGTGACATCGGGTGGGGGGCTTGGGACGGAGAGCGCAGACGCGCCAGGAATCCTTTCCTCATGGAGTGGGTGAATTCGCGACATGGGTTCTGCCACGAGTGCGGGGATGAGGTGAATCAGAGCAAACGATTTTATCCCTTGGTCGGAGACTCATTTTGGTTGATCACCATCAGGGAACTCCACCAGTACTCCTCAACGGTGAGGCGGGCATTTCTGGAAAAGCTCGCCAGCCTGCCTTGGGAGGTCGTCACGAAGAACCGTGAAGCCAGCTTCAACAGCATGAAGGACATCATGCTCCACATGATTGACAACGAAGACATGGTCGTGAGCGGCCAGATCCTCAGGGTTCCTGACTACAGGAGGGCGCGGGAATGGGAGGAGTACAGGGACATCAAGATGATCAGAGAGCACCTCGATGAGGTCGAAAAGAAGACCGAGGCCTACCTGGAGAAGGCGGACGAGAACGAGCTAGGAAGGCGGGTGACCTTCACGGTTCGTTCCGGAACCTTCGACCTCTCAGCCGAGGAGTGCTTGCTGCAGTCGTTCACAGAGCAGCTGTTCCACATTGGGGAGCTGATCGCCCTGCTGTGGCAGGAGAACGTCGAGCCCCCTAGGATGCAGTGGTTCTGGAACAACCCCAGGACACGGGCCTCTAAGCGCTCCTAGGGGTTTCTGCTTCTCCTTCCCTTGACTCTCGGCGTTGCTAGGCGTGTTGCTCGGCGGTGGTCCACTTGGGGGATGGGTCAGGGGATAGGTTAACATGTGTTGATTCCTGGGCGCCACTTCGACAGTAATTGTGAATGAAAGAGCTGGAGGCGATACCTCCTCCCCTCCTGGCATCGACACCAAAAACCGATAAATACGTGCCTTGAGGTCTCGGCCTCCTATGAGAGCCAAGTGCCCCAAGTGCGGCGCCGTCTTCGAGGTCGAGGTCGGCCTCAGCCTGGTCCACGTCGGCCCCTGGAGATACACCAAGTGCCCCGCCTGCGGCAAGAGAAGCATGATGAACAACTTCGTGACGGACGAGGTCACTTGGCCGCCGGAGGAGCATAAGCCAAAAAGCGAGCCCCTCTCGGATGAGGAGCTCAAAAGGAAGAGGATAGAGGACTCAAAGTCGGAGGAACTCGACGGGGACAACAGAAGAGATTCAGATGGGTCCAAGTGACCTCCGTTGATCGAGACTGACGGCCTTACGAAGAGGTTCGGCGACGCGACCGCCGTCGAGAACCTGACCTTTCGTGTGGAGGAAGGCGAGGTCTTCGGGTTCCTGGGGCCCAATGGCGCGGGGAAGACGACCACCGTGAGGATGCTCTGCTGCCTTATTTCGAAGACGAGCGGGACGGCCAGGGTAGGAGACTACGAAGTGGGCGGCGAAGAGGAGAACCTCAAGATCCGCAAGATGGTGGGCTTCCTCCCCGAGAACGTGGGCCTCTACGACGAGCTCAGCGCGTACCGGAACCTGGACTTCTTCGCCAGGCTCTACGAGTGCTCCGACGCTCAGAGGATGGAGGGGGTCGAGCGCCTTCTCAGGATGCTGGGCCTGTGGGAGAAGAGGGACAGCCCCGTGGGGACCTTCTCCAAGGGCATGAAGCAGAAGATCGCCATAGCCCGGGCCCTAGTGCACGACCCCCGCGTGATATTTCTCGACGAGCCGACCGCCAACCTGGACCCGGAGTCGGCCAAGACGGTGAGGGACTTCATACTGGAGCTGAAGAAGGAGAAGAGGACCATCTTACTCAACACCCACAACCTGGACGAGGCGCAGCGGGTCTGTGACAGGATAGGCGTCCTGAGGACTTCCCTGCTGGCCGTCGGCTCCCCCCAGAAGCTCAGGGAGTCCCTGTGGGGGAGGAAGACCGTGATTCACCTCGCCCGCGTCGACGACGGGATGGTTTCGGCGGTCAGGGGCCTCGGGTTCACTAGGATTGAGGCCTTCGATAACAAGGTCATCGTGGACGTGGACGACGGTGACGTCGACAATCCGAAGATAGTGAGCGCGGTGGTGGGGGCCGGCGGCCGGGTACAGTATGTCACCGAGCTCCGACCGACCCTCGAGGACATCTATCTGAAGCTGGTAGGGGGGTGAAACGGCCGCTTGAGACTCTGGAAGTCGTGGACCGTCGCCATGAAGGACTTCGACGTATTCAAGAAGAAGAGGTACGTCATCTACTCATTGGTGGCCCTCCCCGTCATCCTTTCGCTGCTGATGCCGGGAAGCATACTGTTCGCGGTGCGCGGCAAGGAGATCCCCGTCCCGCAGCTGGAGGTCCTGATGGGGTCGGAGATGACGCTCTTCATCATGCTGGCGGCACTCCTCCCCTCCGTCATCGCGTCCTACAGCTTCATCGGAGAGAAGGTCCAGAAGAGCCTTGAGCCCCTCCTGGCGACCCCCACCACCGATGCCGAGCTCCTCATGGGGAAGGGGCTGGCGGCCTTCCTTCCGTCGGTGGCGGCGACGTACGCCGGGGCCATCATCTTCATGGTCTTCGTGGACGTGATGACCTACGGCCAGGTCGGCGGCCTTCTCTTTCCAGACTGGAATGCCGCCGTGATACTCCTGGTCGCCGTCCCCCTGGTCTGCGTCCTCAGCGTCGAGTTCAACGTGGTGGTTTCCTCCCGGGTCAACGACGTGAGAGCGGCCCAGCAGCTAGGCAGCCTCGTGGTCCTTCCGCTGGTGGCGATCTTCGTGCTGGGAGAGTCCGGCGCGGTTTCAATCGACCCTTTCACCCTTCTTGAGATTTCGGCCGCCATCTTGGTCGCCGACGTGGCCCTGTTCTTCGTGAGCAAGGCCACCTTCCAGCGTGAGGAGATACTGACCAAGTGGAGGTAGCCGCCGACGGGGCGAAGTGGTGCCATACAAGATTTCGGCCGTATGAAGCTCGTGGCAGTTACCTTTTCTCCCTAATCAGAAGGAGCCGCATCTTCGGCTGTATGGCCGGATGTCGTATCACATTACTCTTGGGAACTGCAAGCAGCAGCGGATCGGGGGATTAGGACCTGTCTGGATCCCTCTGAATTCGTCTCAGGGAGATTCCCGCTTTGACCGGTCATATGGTGTCGCATCTTACGACCCACTGGATGTGGCTTGATAACTGACAAAGATCAGGCGCGTCTCAACCTGAGCCTTTCCAGCGTCTACTTCTTACCCTTTTCCAACGACTTCTGGTGCGAGATCTTTCTCCGCTTCCTTATTATTTCCCACTTCTTCGCACGTGCAAATGTCATTCTTGGTCTACCTCTCCGTCGTCTCCTTCTTAAGCCTAGCTTGCCCTTTAACCTGCTGGTGGGCCTAGACTCCATGACGGCTTTGGGAGACACCAGCGACTTGGGCCAGCGTGAACCAGAAGATAGACCTCAACGAAATCACGCGACTCTTCCCGGACGTCGAATACCATCCCGAACAGTTCCCTGGGCTGGTCTTCCGCCTCAAGGCACCGAAGACCGCCACGCTGATCTTCAACTCCGGCAAAATGGTGTGCACCGGAGCCAAGAGCGAAGAGCAATCCCGCAAGGCCGTGAAGATGGTGGTCCAGAGGCTCCGCAAGTCGGGAATCAAGGTGGAGAACGAGGCTGAAGTAGAGATCCAGAACATAGTCGCTTCGGCGAGCTTGGGAGGCCGCGTCAAGCTGGAGGAGGCGGCCCTTACCCTTCCTCGCAGCATGTACGAGCCCGAGCAGTTCCCCGGCCTGATACACAGGATGGCGGAGCCGAAGACCGTCATCCTCCTCTTCGCCAGCGGGAAGCTGGTGTGCACCGGAGCCAAGAAGGAAGAAGATGTCTACAGGGCGGTGAACAACCTGCACACTCTCCTCGAAAGCCTGGACCTGATGATCTACTAGGTCAGATGCAAGAGTCCAGGAGAGCGGAGAGGCTCCCTCTTAGAGATCACCTCGCCGTTCCCCCCTTATCACCCATTCTGCCGAAGGCTCTCCATCATCATCCTGACGTAGAACTGGCCGCGACACGACGGTTGTGCCTGCCAGGAGCAAAGTGTTCCTGTCGTCACCAGTCAGCTCAAGCTCTCTAAGCCTGCTCCCTCCTGGAGAGCCGACAGAAGCACCAATGTGGACCTAGACAGGTCTGAATAGCGCTCCGGGGACGCTAGTGAGTGACCATCATGGCCAAGACATTCGCCTGCAAGGACATCGGCATGAACTGCGCGTTCACGACCAGTGCCAATTCGGAATTTGAGATGATACCGAAGGTCGTTCAGCACATGAAGGATGCACCCAATATGCAACAAGTCGCGCCGGACATGATGACGAAGATTCAAGGCGCCATCAAAGGCAGCAAGAGCTTCTTCTGAGTTTCCCATTTTTTGGGTTCTGAAATGTAGCCAAGCGCAAAGCAGGCGTCGGCCCGGGACGGAGCATGTCGCGCCACCCCATCTCGGGCCGCCTCCCCGAAGTCTCGTGTGCGGGACCGACGATGGGTTTAAATCTCCACATGAGACACTTCGCCTGATGAAGGAGGAGGGCCGCTCGGGATTCGCCGACGCCTTGCACTCCGTTCCACTTTTCTCTCAGCTGAAGAAGAACCAGCTCGAAAGGGTCGTCAAGCTGGGCCATGATATGTCCTTCAGGTCAGGCCAGACGATCGTCAAGGAGGGAGAGCTGGGAATAGGGTTCTACGTGATACTGGACGGGGCCGCCGAGGTCAG